>JBJTCH010000273.1:0-16625 GCA_046091745.1 Opitutaceae bacterium | reverse complement strand
TCTCCACCCTTCGTCTCACCCTGGCCAACGAGGGCGCCTGCCTGCAGTTCAACCAACCCCGCGAGGCGCTCCTCGGTGCCTCCTACCCCACCCTGGTCGCCGCCTCCGCCGCCATCGAGCTCCCTTCGATCCTGGAGTCCGCCCGCCAGCGCACCCCCGCGGTCGTGCAGTTCACCACCGTCCATCTCCGGCGGGACGGACCGCCGGTGCCCGTCGAGGTCAACCTCCAGTACTCCGCTCCCTCCGGCCGCACGCCGTGCTACATCGCGATCGCGCGCGACATCAGCGAACGCCGGCAGCAGGAGGAGCGGCGCAACCGCGCCCAGCGCCTGGAGATGCTGGGGAAAGTCGCGAGCGGTGTGGCGCACGTTCTCAACAACGCGCTCGCCCCCATCGCGCTCAGCCTCGATCTGCTGCGCGCCAAGCGCCCCGAGGACGACGCGCTGCTGAGGATGCTCGACCAATCCTCGCGGCGCGGCGCCTCGATGGTCCGCCAGCTGCTCACCTTCGCGCGCGGGCGCGACGGCGAACGCGCGGCCATCGACGCCCGGAACCTCATCGAGGAGATCGTTTCGATGGTTCGGGGCACCTTCCCGCGAAGCATCCTCCTGGAGCTGAATATCGCGCCCGATCTCCGCCGGATCAACGGCGACGCCACCCAGATCCACCAGGTGCTGCTCAACCTCTGCGTGAACGCCCGCGACGCGATGCCTGACGGTGGCGCCCTGCGGCTAGGCGCGTACAACGCCGAGGTCGACGCCACCCTGAGCGACTGCGTCAGCGAGCCCACGCCCGGTTCTTACGTCTGCCTTTCCGTGACTGATGGAGGAACGGGCATGCCCGCCCACATCCGCTCCCAGATCTTTGATCCTTTCTTCACCACCAAGGGCCCGGGCAAGGGCTCCGGCCTCGGTCTGTCGACCGTCCTCGGCATCGTCCGCAGCCACGGCGGCTTTCTGCGGCTCCAATCCGACCCCGGGCGCGGCAGCCGGTTCGAAGTCTACCTGCCCGCGGCGTTCGCGGAAGCCGCACCCGAGCCCGTGCCCGCGGAACCCGTTCCATCGAACCTCGGGCGCGGCCGACGTATTCTCGTGGTGGATGATGAGCACTTAATCCGAGAAGCGTGCGCCTCCGCGTTGTCGAATCTGGGCTTCACGGTGGTGGAGGCGGAGGACGGCAAAGACGCGCTGGTGCGGGCCCGGGAGGAGGGAGCGGCGATCCAATTGGTCATCACCGATCTCGACATGCCGATACTCGGCGGACGCGGACTCATCGAGGCCCTGCGCAGCGTCCTGCCAGACACCCCGATCATCGGGATGAGCGGGATCGTGGCCAAAGCGGAAACCGCTTTCCTGCGAAAGGACCCGCGCGTGCGGAGCGTGGTCCAAAAACCTTTTTCCCTCGCGCAGTTGGTCGCGGCGGTGGCGGAGGCCACCGCCCGTGCGCCGGCCCGCGGGGCGGTTTGAGACTTAGCCGCCGCCGGGAGGCCGCGCCGCGGCGGGAGGCGCGGTGTATTCGAGGATCTGACCGTCGCGCAGCAGGCGCTCGCGCAGTCTCGCGTAGGGCACGTCCTGCACGGGAATCCTGGCGTCGATCGCCATCACGGCCGCGGTCGCGGCCGACTGCCCGAGGATCATGAAGACCGGCTCCATGCGGATGGAACCGAACGCGATGTGCGAACTCGAGACGCATACCGGCACCAGGAGATTCCCCACCTGACCCCGCTTCGGCACGAGCGATCCGTAGGCGATCTCATAGGGCTCCTTCAATCCGACGCCGATATCGCCCTCATTCTGCACGTAACCCTCGGGCGTGATGTAGCGCTGCACATTGTGGGAATCGATGGTGTAGCTGCCCATGCCGACCGAGTCGGGCGTAGGCCGACGTTTCCGGAGATGGTTCTCGGTCATGACGAATTGCCCGGTCATGCGGCGCGCCTCGCGCACATAAATCTGGTGGGGCCAGCCGCCGTTGTCCTTGAACTCGTCCTTCGGCAGCCCCCAACGGCTCATGCGCTCGCGCACGTCGGCGGGCACGCGCGGATCGGTCGTGATGAAGTAAAGCCAGCCTTTCTGGTAATTTTGATGCTCCTTCAGGATCTCGCGCCGGCGTTCGTGGCTGGCCTCGGGGTAGTCGTAGTTCATCCCGATGTTATCGGTGCTGAACGGACCATGGTTGTTGGTGTCGGTCTTGTGGTTCGGGATCGGGTCAAACTTCCCGAAGGTCTCGGTCCAGCCGGCGGCGTAGATCCGCGCCAACAGCTCATATTGCCGCGGATCGTAGGCCTCGGGCTTGGCGAAGGGGATGCGGTTTTCGGGATGGTCGGTCAGGCACATGCGGTAGCAGTAGGCCTGCACCTTGGAATCACCCTCGCCGAATTTCCCGGGATGAGCGGCGCTCACGCGCGGCAGCACGCCGCTCCGCGGATCGCCGGGCACGACGTACGGGCTGATCTTCTCCTTCAGCACCCCGAAATGGTGGCGGTGGTGCAGCACACCGGTCTGCACGCCGTTGTGCTCCTCGCCATAGACCGCGTTGGCCTCGCGGCCCACGTGATAGGATACCCCGGCCGCCGCCATCAGGTCGCCTTCGTACGTCGCATCGATGAACATCCGTCCCGCGTAGGTGCGGCCCGCGAGCGTCGTGATGGAAACGATCCGCCCCGCCTCCTTGCGCACGCCCTTCGCGCGGTCGAGCCACGCGTCGCGCACCACCTGGATGTCATGTTCCCGCACGAGGTCCTCGAAAACCATCTCCGCCACACTGGGCTCGAAGATCCACATCGTCCGTTCCGCGCCGTCGATCGCCGGCGTGCCCTGCCCTTTGTTGCCGTACGACGCGCGATCCTGCCACTTCCACGCCGCGGCGGAGTCGTAGTGCTTCCAGACCCGATGGTAGAAATTCCGCGCCAGACCGCCGATCACCGCCTTGTTGCCGGTGTCGGTGAATCCCAGCCCGCCGCTGGTGAGTCCGCCGAGGTGCCGGTCGGGACTCACGACGATCACCGTCTTGCCCATCAGTTTCGCCTGCACGGCCGCGGTGACCGCGGCGCTGGTGCCGCCATAAATGACGACGTCGTGGTCGGCGGCGCGGGCCGTCCGGCCCAGGACGAAACCGGCGAGCAGAGCGAGAAAGACGCGGGGGCGAAGGGGTGTTTTCACCCCCGGTTTCCTTGCGCCGGGCGCCGCGACTGTCGAGCCCGCGCGCGGCCGCCTCAATTCCCCGCGGGGGCGAGACGGATGTCGACCATCAGGTCGACCGCGAGTCGCTCCAGGTCCGCGCGCACGGCGGCGAGGCGGGCGGCCTCGGGCGTCCAGACCGTCGCCCGCGCCTGGAATAACGCGCCGCCGCCCATCGGGGCGCTCACGATCTCGGACGAAAGTTCCTCGACGTTGAGGCCGTGCCGCGCGAACACCGCGGCGACACCGCGCAGGATGCCGGGGCGGTCGTTGCCCACGAGTTCGAGCGTGGCGAGCGCGCCACCGCGGCCGGCGTCCGCCTTGCCGCCCGGTTCGGCGTGGATGATGACGCGCAAGCCGTCGACCTCGAGCGTCCGCAGCGCGTTGACGAGACCGTCACGCCGCGCGCCGGGCACCTCGACGCGGTGGATGCCGGCGAACTGACCGCCCAGGCGGCACATGCGGCTCTCCAGCCAATTGCCACCGTGGTCGGCGACGCGCGCCGCGACCATCTCCACCAGACCGGGGCGGTCGGCCCCGATCACCGTCATCACGAGATTTGCGAGCATGCCCGCAAGGTGCCGCGGCCGGCGCGACGCGCAATCCCCGACTCGGCCGAAGCCGGCCGAGGGAGGAAAGACTCAGTCCTCGAGCTCGACGTTCCAGTAGGCGACGTCGAGGAAGTCCTTCCAATGCTCGTGGCGCTGGTTGCCGAGCACGAGGGAGATGACCGGCCGCCACTTCGGCCTCACGGGCTTCCGGATCAGGCGCATGCTCGCCTCGTGCGGGAGGCGGTTGGCCTTGCGCGTGTTGCAGCGGATGCAGGAGCAGACGATGTTTTCCCACGTGGTTTTGCCGCCGTGGTCGCGCGGGATGACGTGGTCGAGGTTGAGTTCCTCCCGGGGGAAACCCTTGCCGCAGTACTGGCAAGTGGCCTTGTCGCGCTCGAAAACGTTGCTGCGCGTGAGCTTCAGTTCCTTGCACGGCAGCTTGTCGAAGAAGGTGAGCAGGATCACGCGCGGCAGCCGGATCGTGCGCGTCGGCGTGCGGACGGTCTCCAGTTCCTCGGCGGGCGGGTTGTGCGTCGAGAACGAGATCCAATCCAGCATCGAGAACGTGCGGAAATCGTCCTCGTGGTGATGAACCACCTGCGCGTGACCGCGGGCGAGGAGGGCGAAGGCGCGGCGGGCGCCGATGACGTTCACCGCCTGCCACAGGCGATTGAGGACGAGCACCGGCTGGTCGAGCACCGCTTCCATACGGGGGCAGGCCAATAACTTCGCTCCCGCGCGGGTGTCAAGGGCCGCGGTCCATCGCGTCGGAAACTTTCCCAATTCCTGCTCCCACCTTGGCGCAAAAAGTGCTTCCCTCCTCACGATGACCAAGCACCCACGCCCTAACCCTAACGCCGCGCGCCTCGGCCTGCCGTTCGCGCTGCTCGCCCTGAGCGCAGCCCATGCCCAGACCGCCACGCCTTCCCGCCCCGCCGGAAGCGACGTCGTCACCATGGAAAAATTCCAGGTGAAGGACGTCCCCATCGAGAAGCAGATCCTGCCCACCGCCCGGCCCTTCAACTCGGTGTTCGGAACCGACGACAACATCGTCGATGTCCCGCGTAACGTCACGATCATCTCCCGTCAGCAACTGAGCGACATCAGCATCTCGAGCGTGCTCGATTTCTCGAAGCTCACGTCCAGCGCCTACACGACCACCAACTTCGGCGCGCCCGCCAACCCAAGCATCCGCGGCCAGACGGCCGACCTGTTCATCAACGGGCTCCGCGGCCGCATCACCTCGAACGGCAACGGCCTCCCGCTCAACTTCAACTCGGTCGAGTCCGTCAACATCGTGAAGGGGCCCGCCACCGCGGTTCAGGGCACATCGATGTACGTCGGCGGATTCGTCGACCTGGTCACGAAGCGCCCGTTCTTCGACACCACGAAGGGCTCGATCAGCGTCACCGTCGGCTCCTACTCCCAGAAGGAGTGGACGCTCGACATCGGCGGCCCGCTCTCGAAGACGGCCGCCTACCGCCTCAGCTACTCCGGCCAGGACAGCAAGGGGTACTGGGAGACCTTCTATAACAAGAACCACGCGCTTTACGGCGCGCTCACGCTGCGCCCCTCCGGCGGTTACGAGATCTTCCTCAGCGGCAGCCTCTCCCATTACAAGTACACGGAGAACTGGGGCCTCAACCGCGTCACGCAGGACCTGATCGACAACGGCCGATACCTCACCGGCGTGAACAGCAACCCGGCGCCCGACTTCGCGAGGTATCCGCTCGGTTACGTCGACGCGAAGGGAGTTCCGATTTCCTTCGGTAACATCAATACCGTGGGCGGCCCGGCGGCGCCGGTCTCGGACCCGCAGAATTCGAAGTGGGTCACCTCGGGCTTCCCCGCCGGCAACCGCGTGGTCTTCGGCCCGACGGTCGAAATCAGCCGCCACAAGCGCCTGCTCAAGCCGGGCGACCACTCGGTCGGCGACGAGTACAATCTCCAGGCCATCCAGACCCTCACCGCCGGCCCTTCGCTGAAGGTCGTCAACAACACCTACTGGAGCTACACCGCCCGCAACACCCTCAGCTCCTACTACTACTCCGAGGTGATCGACCCCTCCTGGTTCGCGGAGAACCGCACGGAGTTCATCGTGACGGAGAAGGCATGGACGCTCAATTCCGGCCTTGATTTCCGCTACCAGCGAACGAAGGCGTACGACGATTACTTCTTCGAGCCGGCCAATGTGTGGGACATCACGAAGGACCTGAACTACGTCGACGTCTACCGCTCGGTCAATTTCCCGAACCCGTTCACGAGCCTCCCGATTCCCGGCTGGCCCGGCCGCTACGCCACCGACGGCATCACCAATGGCGACACCAACGACTCCAGCGGCAAGACCGCCGGCGTCTTCGCGCAGGGGACCTACAAAGCCTCCGAGGACCTGAACTTCGTGCTCGGTGGCCGCCTCGACCGCTTCAGCGCGACGGTGACCGAGCCGCTGCTGCCGAAGCGGCCGACCGCCTCGATCAGCGTCTGGATCCCCAACTACAACGCGAGTGCGGTGTACAAGGCCACGCCGACCTCGAGCATCTACGCCACCTACAACTTCAGCCGCAACACGTCCGGCGCGGTCGGCAACGGCGGCGGCATCACCGGCTGGAACTCCGCGGGCACGGCCCTGTTCAAGGACAACTTCCTGCAGCCGAGCGAGCTGATCGAACTGGGCACCAAGTACGCGCTCATGCAGAGCAAGGTCTTCCTCAACTTCGCGGTGTTCGACCAAAAGCGCACGTTCAAGAGCACGAGCAGCACGATCATCCAGCGCTTCCACTCGAAGGGCTTTGAGGCGGAGCTCAACTACCAGCCGAACAAGCACCTCTACGGCACCCTCTCCTACTCGGCGGTCGACGCGAAATCATCGGCCGGCTTCCAATCCGATGGCGGCGTCGGCCAGTTCTTCAACTCCAGGTCGACCGAAGGCCGCGTTTCGGGCCTGCCCCGCCACCTCATGAACGCGCTCATTTCCTACACGCTGGACAACGGCTGGGGCGTGAACTCGAACCTCGTGGTCACCAGCCCGATCAACAACAACTTCGCGGGCACCCTGGTGATCCCAACGCAGTACCAGCTGGATGCCGGCATCGCCTACAACACGAAGACGTGGGGCGCGCGGGTGAGCGTCAGCAACGTCACCGACCAGAAGAACTGGGCTCCGCCCAACGCCGTCTACGGCAACGCCTCCATCCTGCCGCTGCCGGGCACGCAGGTGCAACTCAACGTGAAGTACAACTTCTGATCCGGAGCCCCGACGGCATTCCATCACCGAGAGGCTGGGCTCCGGCCCGGCCTCTTTTTCTTTCCCATGGATCCCACGAATTCCGGCCCCGATTCCCGCTCCCGCGGCTCCCTCGTTTACGGACTTGAGGAACGGCCGCCGGCGGGAGTCGCCCTCATGGTGGCGGTCCAGCACGTCGCGGCGATGGTGGTCGGACCAATCACGCCGCCGCTGATCCTCGCGGGAATCCTCAAGCTGCCGGCGGCCGACACCGCTTACCTGGTGAGCGTGGCGCTGCTCGCGTCGGCGTTTGGAACCTGGCTGCAGTGCCGTCAACGCGGGCCGCTCGGCTCCGGGTTGCTGAGCGTCACAGGTACAAGCTTCGCGTTCATCGGGCCGCTGAGCCTCGCGGGCAAGGCGGGCGGTCTCCCGCTCATGCTCGGCGTATCGTGCGTCACGGCCCCGCTCCTGATCGTGCTGGCCCCGTTCCTTCCGCGGCTTCGCCTGGCGTTCACGCCCCTCGTCTCGGGGGTGGTCGTGATCCTGATCGGCGCCTCCCTGATTCCCACCGCGTTCTTCAGCGTCGCCGCCCCGGTTGCTCCCGGCGCGCCACCATGGGCCGGACTGCTGGTGGCACTCGTGGTGGTGGCGGTCATCACCGGGGCGCAGGCCACCGGCCGCACTTGGGCGCGAATCTCCGGCGCCGCGGCGGGCATCGTCGCGGGCTGCGCGGTCTGCGCGCTCTTCGGCGGACTGCGCGCCCCCGAGCCGGGCGACGGCGCGTGGTTCACGGCGGTGCGCTGGTTGCCCCACGGCTTCGCCTTCGACTGGGCGCTCGTCCCACCCTTCGCTTTCATCTACCTCGTCTCGATGCTCGAGGCGATGGGCGACCTCGCCGCCACGGCCCAGCTTTCCGGACTGCCCGGCGACGGGCCGGCCCATTGGCGCCGGCTCTCCGGCGGGGTGATGGCCGACGGGCTGCTCAGCAGCCTCGCCTGCATGTTCGGCGCCTTTCCCAGCGCCACCTACGCGCAGAACAACGGCGTGATCCAGATCACCGGCGTCGCCAGCCGCCGCGTCGCGTATTTCATGGCGGCAATCCTCGCGTTGCTCGGGCTCTTTCCCGCCGTGGGTCGATGGATCACCGTCCTGCCCGCCCCGGTGCTCGGGGGCCTCGCCCTGCTGATGTTCGGACTCGTGGCCGTCGCCGGCCTGCGCCTGGTCGCCGCCTCCGGCCTCGGTCAGCGGGAAGGGGTCATCGTGGCGCTTTCCCTTGGCGTAGGCCTCGGTCTGCCCACGCAACCGGCTCTCGTGGCCAGCCTGCCCGGGTTTCTCCACCCCCTGCTGGAGTCGGGCATCTCCGCCGGCGGCCTCACGGTATTGATCCTGAATCTCGCGTGGCGCCCGCGCACGGCGCCCACCGGCTGAACGGCCATGGCCACGCTGCTCGTCACGAACATCCACACGCTCGTCACCATGGATGACCGTCGCCGCGAACTGCGGCGGGGCGCTCTTTTCATCCGCGACCATGTGGTCGAGCAAGTGGGGCTGGCATCGGAACTGCCCCCGACCGCCGACCGCGTGCTCGACCTGCGCGACCGCCACGTGGTGCTGCCCGGGCTCGTCAACACCCACCACCATTTCTACCAGAACCTCACCCGGGTGCTGCCGGCGGCGCAGGACTGCGACCTCTTCGGCTGGCTCCGCGCCCTTTATCCGGTCTGGTCACGGCTCACCGCCGAGGGCGTGAGGGTGAGCGCGCGGATGGCCGCCGCGGAGCTCATGCTTTCCGGCTGCACCACCACCAGTGACCACCTGTACCTTTTTCCCAACGACTGCACGCTGGACGACGAGATCGAGGCCGTGGCCGGGATGGGCCTGAGGTTCCACGCCACGCGCGGCAGCATGAGCGTGGGCGAGTCGCGGGGCGGCCTGCCGCCCGACGCGCTGGTCGAGCGGGAGGCCGACATCCTCCGGGACAGCGAGCGGGTGATCGCGCGTTACCACGACCCGGCCCGCCACGCCATGACGCGTGTGGCGCTCGCCCCCTGTTCACCCTTTTCCGTATCCACGGACCTGATGCGCGAATCCGCCAAGCTGGCGCGGAGCCGTCCCGGCGTGCGGCTGCACACGCACCTCGCGGAAAACCGCGCGGACGTGGCCTACAGCCTCGCGACGTTCGGACTGACGCCGGGCGACTACGCCGAGTCGGTGGGCTGGATCGGACCGGACGTGTGGCATGCCCACTGCGTGCAGCTGAGTGACGACTCGATCGCCAAGTTCGGCCGCACCGGCACCGGCGTCGCGCACTGCCCGTGCAGCAACCTCCGGCTCGCGAGCGGCCTCGCGCCGATTCGGAAAATGGTCCGCGCCGGCGTGCCGGTCGGACTGGGGGTGGACGGCGCCGCCTCCAACGACGCCAGCAACCTGCTCCACGAGACCCGCGCGGCCTGCCTGGTGGCGCGGGTCCGCGACGAGGACGCCTCCGCGATGACCGCCCGGGAGGCCCTCGAGCTGGCGACCCGCGGCGGTGCGCGGGTCCTCGGCCGCGACGACCTCGGCTCGCTTGCGCCCGGCATGTGCGCGGACTTCATCGCGATAGATCTGGATCGCGCGGGTTTCGCCGGCGCGCAGGCGGATCCGGTGGCGGCGATCGTGCTGTGCGAGTGCAACGGCGTCGACCATAGCTTCATCCACGGCCGTGCCGTGGTGAACGACGGCCGGCTGGTGCGGGCGGAGCTGCCGCGCCTGGTGGAGGAGACCAACCGGATCTCCCGCGCCCTGCTGGACGGCTAGGCGGTGAACGACCGTCCGAGGCCCAGCCGGGCCAGCTGGCGCCGGTACTCCACCGAGGTTCGGTCAGCACGCACGTGGACCTCCTCATCGAGGTCGACCGGCAGTTCCTCGGGATTCTGCCGTTCGACGATCCACTGGTCCTCGGCGTAGATCCGCTGCTGGAAGGCGACGGTATCGGCGGCGGGCCGGTCGTGGTCGAAGTCGCGCGCGACCAGCGGAAAGATCCGGGTGCGGCGCGCCGAGACCGGGCAGGCAGCGTTGAACACCGCGAGCCGGCCGCCGTGCGGAAAGGTGATCTCGAGGTGCACGGTGAAAGGCAGGGTCAGGTTGTAGCGCCGGCGCCAGATGCCCGCGCCGGCCGCGGGGTCGCTCACGTTCCCGACGGCGCTGGTGAACTCCGCCTCGAGGCCCAACGGTGTCGGCCGCACCTGGTAGGCGGGCACCACGGGGTCCGGCGCGCCGAAAGTCACCGGATGGACGAACGCGAAATGAGCCACGTCGCAGAAACTCTCCACCTGCCGGCCCGCGGAGGCCATCCAGTCGAGAGGAGGGACGGGAATCACCTGGAAGCGCGGATCCCGTGACTCGGGGAAGGCCGGGATCGCGCACGCATCCGCGGCGGGATCCAGCGAAACCCAGACCAGCCCGTGCCGTTCCGCCACGGCGAAGCGGCGCAGCGTGAGCCGCGGGGGGATCGGGGCCGAGGGATGGGCGGGAACCAAGACGCAACGGCCCGTCCGGTCATACTGGTAGCCGTGGTAGGGACAGGTGATGACGCCGGCGCAGACTTTCCCCAGGCTCAGCGGCGCGCCCCGGTGCGCGCACGTGTCCGCGGCCGCCGTGAGGTCCGCGCCGGAACGGTAGAGCACCACCTCCTGGTCGAGGAGGCGGACCGCCAGCGGAGCCCGGGGCGACAAGTCGGACGCCATGTCGACCGCGGGCCTCGCCCGGGCGAGCACGCGCCAGTCCCCTGCTGAAAACGTGCAGCCGCGCGGAGGTTGCGGCTCAGGCAACGATGCCGGCATGGCGGGCGGCGACCCGGGAGCTCAGCCGCGGAAGGGCCACACGTGGAAGAACTGCGCGAAGAACACGGCAGCGAGCACGTAGCCGAGGGCCGGCAGGCGCTTCGGCTCACCCACGCCGAGCGCGAGCAGCGCGGCCGCGATCAGCCCGAGGCCGATGCCCTCGGCGATGCTGAAGGTCAGCGGGATAGCGAGGATCGTGAGCACCGCCGGCAGCGCGACGCGGAAATCGGCCATGTCGATCTCGATCACCGACTGCATCATGAAGACACCCACGATCACGAGCGCCGGCGCGGTGGCGGCGGCCGGGATAATCAGGATCAGCGGGGTGAAGAACAACGCGAGGAGCATCAGGACCGCGGTGGTCGCCGACGTCAGCCCCGTGCGGCCGCCGGCCTCGACACCCGAGGCGGACTCGATGTAGCTCACGACCGTCGAGGTGCCGAACAGCGCGCTCAGCACGGTGGCGGAGGAGTCCGCCACCAACGCCCGCCCGGCGCGCGGCAGGGTGCCATCCGGCCGCAGGAAGCCCGCCCGCTTGGTCACGCCGATGAGCGTGCCGATGTTGTCGAACAGGTCCACGAGCAGGAGAGTCAGGATGAGCGGCAGCGCGAGGAGGAGGGCATCGGCGCTGGTGAGGAAATTGAAGGTGAGCTTCAGGAAGACCGGCGCGGGGGAGACGGGCAGGTCGACCAGACGCGAAGGGAGCTGGGTAACGCCGCGGCCCGCCTCGCCCGGCACGAACAGTCCGGCGAGCGTCACCACCCCGATGCTGATCACGATCGCGCCCGGCACGCGGCGCGCGATCAGGATCGCCGTGAGCGCGATGCCGGCGAGGCAGAGGGCGACCGGACCGGAGGCGAAGTTGCCGTGCGAGACGAACGTGGCCGGGTTGGCCACGATGACCCCGCCGTTCTTCAGCCCGATGAACGCGATGAAGAGCCCGATGCCGCAGGTGACCGCGATCTTGAGCGCGTGCGGGATGGCGTCGATGATCCGTTCCCGGATGCCGGTGACGGAGAGGGCGAGGAAGATCACGCCGTTGACGAAAACCATGCCAAGCGCCTCGGACCAAGGCACCCCCTTGCCGAGGACGATCGTGAAGGTGAAAAATGCGTTGATGCCCATGCCCGGCGCGAGCGCGATCGGGTAGTTGGTGAGCAGCGCCATCAGGCCCGTGGAGATCGCGGCCGTCAGGGCGGTGACGGTGACGAGAGCCCCTTTGTCCATCCCCGTGTTGGCGAGGATCGCCGGGTTGACGGCAAGGATGTAGGCCATGGCGGCGAACGTCGTGAGGCCGGCCTGGATTTCGCGGCCAACGCTGGTCCGGTTTTGTTCGAGTTGGAAGAGACGGTTGAGCATGGGGAAGGCGGGGCGCGGCCACGGCACGCGCCCCCGCGCTCTCGTGCAAAGCTATTCTGATGCCAACGGGCGCGCCGGAAAAGTTTTGCCCGGTGGCACTCGGCGTGCTGCGCAGAGGAGTCCCATGCGCGTCCCTCGCCCCCTCCCCCCGCTGTTCCTCCTGGGCCTCCTGCTGGTCCGCTCCGCGATCGCGGCCGACGCGGAACCGCGCCCGCTCCTCGCCCTCTGCGCCGCCTACCCGCCGGAACTGGAGGCGCTACGGCGGGAGTTCAAGGTCCACGAGTCGAACGGTTTCACCGCCGTGACGGTCAGGGGACTCACCCATTGGAAGGGCCGCTACGGGCGCCACGACATCGTGCTGTTCCGCGCCGGCGTCAGCCTCGTGAACGCGGCCTACCAGTTGCAGGTCGCGCTGGAGCGCTACCCGGTCAAGGCCGTGCTGTTCGCCGGCGTTGCGGGCGGCACCGACCCCGCGCTACACGTCGGCGACGTCGTCATCCCCGAGCAATGGGCCTACCACGCGGAGTCCGCCTACCTCAATCCGGACGGCAAGGGCGGCCACGTGCGCCCCGCCTACTTCAAGGCTACCTACGAGAACTTCGGGATGATCTTCCCCAACGATGTGACGGCCATCCGCGAGGGCGAGGCCGACTTCGTGCGCGTCCCCGCGTTCCCGGCCGACGCCGCGCTGCTCGCGGCGGCCCGGCGCGCCGTGCCGAAGCTGCCGGTGCTGCGCAGGGCGGGGCGCGACGTTGCCGTGCTGGTGGGCGGCACCGGCGTGGCAGGACCGGTCTTCCTCGACAACGCGCCCTACCGCGAATGGCTGTTCCGGGTTTGGCGCGCGCGTTGCGTCGACATGGAGTCGACCGCCCTCGCGCATGTCGCCTGGTCGAACCAAGTGCCGATCCTGATCGTGCGCGGGCTCAGCGACCTGGCCGGCGGCCAGCACGGCGCCAATCCCATTGAAGAGAACGAGGCCACGGTATCCGGCATTGCGGCGCGCGTGCTCCGGCAGATCGTGGACGAACTCTGACCCACCCGCCATGCCCGCCACTCTGACCCGCTTTTCCGTCGCCCCGCTCCACACGATGACCCGCGCCCTCGCCGCCGTGGCGATGGGCCGCGCCGCGCCCGATCTCGTGCTCACCGGCGCGCGGGTGCTCTCGACGTACACCGAACGCATCCACCGGAACCGCGAGATCTGGATCAAGGGCGGGCGCGTCGCCGCGGTGAAACCCGCCGGCACCGCCACCCGCCTCGGCCTCGCTCCCCGCGGCCGCCGGCACGACGTCGCGGGAGGGATCATCGCGCCGGGTCTCGTCGACCCGCACGTGCACATCGAGAGCAGCATGATGACCGCGTGCGCGTTCGCCGAGGCGGCGCTGCGCAACGGCACCACGACCGTCTTCTGCGACTCCCACGAGATCGGCAACGTGTGCGACACGGCCGGGGTGGAATGGATGCTCGAGGACGCC
Source organism: Opitutaceae bacterium (assembly GCA_046091745.1). GTDB lineage: Bacteria > Verrucomicrobiota > Verrucomicrobiia > Opitutales > Opitutaceae > ER46. Next base: position 3,017 of record JBJTCH010000273.1, on the reverse strand, counting down.
CGCCGCGCCCCGCTCTCGGTCTATCTCACCGTGCCGAGCACGGTTCCCGCCACCAACGACTCGCTCGAAACCGCCGGTGGCGATCTCACGCCCGCGAAGATCGGGCGGCTTTTTGACCGCTGGCCCGAGGCCGTCGCGCTGGGCGAGAAGATGGACTACGTCGCGGTCGCCTCCGGCGACGAACGCAGCCACGCCATCCTCGCGCAGGCCCTCCGCCGCGGCCGTCCGGTATGCGGACACATCTACGGCCGTGAGTTCGTGGCGGCCGGCGCCGCCAGCGGAATCACCGACACGCATGAGGCGATCGATCGCGATATCGCCGACGATTTCCTCGAGAACGGCCTGTGGATCTTTCTTCGCGGCGGCAACCCGAGCACCCCGTGGCACTCTCTGCCGCAGGCGATCCGCACCGTCACCGAACTCGGCGCGAACCCGAAGCGCGTGTGCGTCTGCACCGACGACCGCGACGCCGACGATCTATTCCTCTTCGGGCTCGACTGGGTCGTGCGGCAGGCGCGCGCCGCCGGCCTGAAGCGCGAGACCGCCTGGAGCTGCGGCTCCCTCCACCCCGCGACGCGCTACGGGCTCGACGGCGACTTCGGCGGTCTCGGACCGGGACGCCGCGCGGATCTCGTACTGCTTAACGACGACCTCGAGCCGCGCAGCACGTGGTACGGTGGCGAGCTGGTGATCCGCGACCGCCAGGTGACGCCGATCCTCGAGCGCGCGCTCAGCCGTCGTTACCGCTACCCGAAGGCCGCTTACCGCACCGTGAAACTGCCCCGCCGCGCACGGCTCACGCCGGACCTGCCCAAGACGGCCGTCTCCGCAAACGTGATCCGACTGGTGCCGCCGGGAATCCTCACCGCGCACGAAACCGCGCCGCTCGCCCCGGCGCCGTCCTGGGACGCGCACTTCCGGCGCCACGACCTGTGCTTCCTCACCGTCATCGAGCGCCATGGTCGCAACGGCGGGGTCGGCCACGGATTGCTCCGCGGCTTCGGCCTGAAACGCGGCGCCGTCGCCAGCAGCGTGGGCCATGACGCGCACAACATCGTCCTCGCGGGCACCAACGACGCCGACTTGAAGCTCGCCCTCGAGACCGTCCGGCGTCTCCGCGGCGGCGTGTGCGCGGTGCGCGACGGCCGGGTGCTGGCGGCGGTGGCGTTGCCCATCGCCGGCTTGCTGTCCGACCAGCGCGCCCCGGTTGTCGCCAAAGAGACGACCGCCCTGAAACGCGCCTGGAAAAAGCTCGGCTGCCGCGTGCCCTACATGGGCTTCAACCTGCTCCCGCTTTCCGTGATTCCCGAACTCCGGCTCACCGACCGCGGACTCGTGCACGTGACGTCGCTCCGGATCCTGCCGCTCTTCACGCCGGCCGGCTGACGCTTCCGGCCGGCGCGGAGTGGAAACAAAAAAGGCAGGACCCGGAGGTCCTGCCTTGGAAGTCGCGCGGAGCGCCCGCGTCAGAACTTGAACGACACCTTCGAGTAGTAGAAGGCGCCGTTGAAGCCGAACGGCGAGATGCCGTTGTACGGGAAGATACCGACGTTGTCGCTGCCCTGGAAGGCGGCAGTGGAGCGGATGTTCGTCGCCGGATAGACGTCGAACAGGTTGTTCGCGCCGATCGCGAACGTGAAGCGGCGGCCGTAGCGGTAGGAGACCTCGAGGTCGGTCACCCACTTGGCGTCATAAGTCTGCAGCACCTGCTTCTGGGTCGTCGCCACGGGCGTGCCCGCCGCGCTGATGCTCGGCACCGCCGGCTCGAACGCGACGTTGTAGCCGGGCGTGAGCGCGTCGATGCGGGCCTGGGCCCAGCCGCTATTGTCCGTGGCGGAACCGGTCACTTCGCCGTAGCGCACGAAGCGCAGGTGCGTGGACCACTGCTTCGTGGGCTCCCAGCGGAACGCGAGGTTCAGGTTGTCACGCGGCTGACCTTTTTCCATGCGGGTGCGCTCGGTGACGTCGAACAGCGGGATTAGCGTGAGGGCCTGCAGCGCGGCCGGCGTCGCCGCGGCGCGGGTCACCTTGGTGCGGTTGTGGTTGGCACCGAGGTTGAAGGTCATCTTGCCCAGACCAACGGGGTTGATCGTGTAATGCAGGTCGAGGTCGACGCCTTGCGTGCGGGTGTCGACGGCGTTGGTGAAGAAGCGGCCGCCGATCGCCTGCGCCTGACCATTGCGGGAGAGGAAGTCCTTGATGAGCGTAACGCCACCCGGATCCAGGAAGGTCGACGACAGCACGATGCGGTCCTCGATCGTCACCTCGTAGAAATCGAGGGCGAAGGAGAAGCCCTTCGCGGCGAACGTGGTGCCGAGCGAGTAATTGACCGAGGACTCGTTCTTCAGCGGCTTGGCGCCCATCAGCTGGGCGACTGGGTCGGCCACCGGGAACGTCTTGTTGTCGTAGGGCACGCCGCCGATGAAGTTGGTCGCGGTGGACGAGAACCACTGCTGCGCGAGGTGCGGGGCGCGGAAACCGGTGCTGGCCGAGCCGCGGAGAGCGAACGCCTTGGTGAGGGCGAGGCGGCCGGAGGTCTTGAACGTCGCCTTGGAGCCGAAGTCCGAATAGTCCTCGTAGCGCGCCGCGAGCGTGCCGGTGAAGTTTTCCGCGAGATCGTTCTCCATATCGACGTAGTACGCCCAATTCTGGCGGGCCTTGCTGGTGGCGTCGCTCGGACGGAAGCCGGGGAACACCTGCGCGCCGGGGGCCGCGAGGTTGCCCGCGTTGGGGCCGTCAGCGATGCGTACGCCGCCATCGCGGTAGGAATCCGGCTCGCCCGCCTGGATCTGGTAACGGTCGCGACGGAATTCCGAGCCGACGGCGATCTTGACCGGCGTGCGGAACCCAAAGTCGGCGGTGCCGGTGAAGTCCAGGTTGTTCACGATCTGCGAGAAGAGCAGGCGGCCGGCATGGAAGCGGTTCTTGCTGCCGGGCCCGATCGTGGCGTTCGCGGTGTCGGTGATGGTGAAGCCGAACTCGTTTCCTCCCCAGACCGAGCTCAGATCCCAGTTCCA
>JBJTCH010000272.1:0-4540 GCA_046091745.1 Opitutaceae bacterium | reverse complement strand
TGGGTGGGTAACGTCGGGCTTTGACGGGCGAGGGAATCGACCGGGCCGGGGCGGGCCAGCGGAAACTCGTGGGAAAAAGCGCCGTCGGCTCAACTTATTTTTGAACGATTTCCGGCGATGCTCTCCCGGGCCCGCTCTCCGGCACACCGCCGGGCGGGCGGTTGCCGCGCCAACTACGGTGCCGCGACCACGGGTAACTCGATCGAGGAGGCGTGCACGCCGGTCTGGTGGATGCGCTGCGTGGCCTTCCGGAAATCACCGGGCTGAGCGAAGAAGATGTTTTTCACGTACGTCTGCGGGTTCCGGTCGTAGAGGGGAAACCAGCTGGACTGGACCTGCACCATGATGCGGTGGCCCGGCTTGAACACGTGGCTCACGGGCGGGAGCTCGAAGCGGTACCGCTGCACCTTCCCGGGCGGGATCGGCGTGGGGTGCTCGAGGCTTTCCCGGTAACGGCCCCGGAAGATTTCCATCGCGACACCCAATTGGTAGCCCGCCATCGCGGGATCCGACGGCACGACATCGGGGTGCGCGTCGATCAGTTTCACCACCCAGTCGGAATCCGTGCCGCTCGTGGAGGCGAACAGGTTCACCATCGGGTAACCGGAGATTCGCAACGGTTCCCGCAGGGGCTCCGAGACGTAGGTCAGCACGTCGGGGCGGCCATCCGCGTGCCGCTGGTCGGAGACGAGCCACGTCTGCCAGCGCTCGCCGTCGCCGGGGCGGACCGGCCGGCGGACGAAGGGAACGGGTTTCGCGGGGTCGGAAACATACTCCTCGTACTCCTCACCTTGCCGGGCGGGTTCGAACCCGAGCTTCAGCCCGGGTTGCAAGTACAGGGGGCGGAGCTTGGCCGGATCCTCGGCGCCGCCGACCTCGGGCCAGCGCCGGTAGCGACGCCACTCCATCGTGCCGGTCTCGAACACCAGCACCGGAGGCGTATCCGCGCGCGGGGCGCCGGTTTTCAGATGTTGGTCGAGAAACGGTTTCATCACCCGCAGGCGGAAGTCCGTCGCGGTGTCGCCGGGCAGCTTCAACGCACCCAACTGGCGCTGCTCGGTGTTCACTCCCGAATGCCTCCACGGTCCGAGAACGAGGAAGTTGAGGTCGTTCGCGGTGTCCTTCGGTTCCATCGCGCGGTAACAGGCGACGGCGCCGTAGATGTCCTCCTGATCCCACAGCGCTCCGATCCAGAGCGTCGGCACCTTGAGGGGTTGCCGCGCCAGCAGTTTGTCCACCGCCTGCTCCTGCCAGAACGCATCGTAGGCCGGGTGCTCGATGACCTTGCGCCACGCCGGGAGCTGCTCGAGCCCCGCCGCGCGCGCGAAGTTCCCCGCGGTGCCCGCCCGGAGGAAATTGTCGTAGTCGTCCGCGCTCGCCCGGGGGATCTCGTCGCCGCCGTCCTTGGCCTTCATCTGCCGCGCGATCCAGTCGAGGTTGTTGTACTGGCGGAAGGCCCCGTTCTGGAACCAATCGTCGCCCAGCCAGCCGTCGACCATCGGCGACTGCGGCACCGCGGCCTTGAGGGCGGGGTGCGGGTTGAAGAGCGCCATGGCGGCGGTGAAGCCGGGGTAGGAGGAGCCGATCACGCCGACCCGCCCGTTCGTCTCCGGCGTGTTTTTCACCAGCCAGTCGATCGTGTCGAAGGCGTCGGTCGCGTGGTCCACCTCCGTCGAGTTGAGCGGACCGCGGAGCGGGCGGTTGAGCACGTAGTCGCCCTCTGACCCGTGCTTGCCGCGGACATCCTGGTACGCGCGGATGTAGCCGTCCTCGAGGAAAGGCTCGTCCATCATCGATCCGGTCGCCGCGGCGAGGGGCGAGACGTTCCGCTGGGCGTTGCGCTTGGCGTTGTAGGGAGTGCGCGTGAGCAGGATCGGCGCGTCCTTGGCACCTTTCGGCACGATGAGCACCGTGTTGAGCTTCACCCCGTCGCGCATCGGGATCGCGAGGACGCGCTTGGTGTAGTCATGCGACTCGGTCGGCTCGACGAACTTCGCGGGGATGTCGGGCGTCATCGGCGGCGTCTGGCCTCCCGCGCCGGGAGCGAGGAGCGAATAGGAGACGATGGCGAGGCGGGCGACACGGGGGATTCTCATCGGAAGGAGGGCGGCTTACTTGTGCGCGACGCGGAACCGGGAGCCACCACGAAAAATCCGTGGAGATGCGCGGGGGCACGAGCCCACGCGCTCCCCCCGCTTGCGACTCCGTTCCCTCCGGGGAAGGTGCGGCATGCCAACGCCCGAAGATTCTCCCGTCGTCCTGCACGCGCCCGAGTCCCGCCGGTTCGAGATCCGTCTCGGCGACGCGCTGGCGGTCGCGGAGTACGTGCGGGGCGACGGTGAGATCGTGCTCACGCGCACCTTTGTGCCGCCGGAATTGCGCGGGCGGGGGCTGGCCGAGCAACTGGTGCGCGCGGCGTTGGCATTCGCGCGGACCGAGCGTCTGCGGGTGGTTCCGGCCTGCTCCTACGTGGCGGCTTTCATGGAACGGCATCCGGATCTCGTCGCTCCGTCCAGATAAGCGCGGCGGTTTCCCCGCCCGGGGTTGCCAAACCGCGGTTGCGACGTTTGCTCGCGACCGCATGTCCGCTTCCGCCTCTTCCGATCTGCTCCTCCACGCGCTGCGCTGGCGCTACGCGACCAAGCGCTTCGACCCGACCCGCGCGATCCCCGCGGCGAGCTGGGCGACGCTCGAGGAGTCGCTCGTGCTCACGCCGTCCTCGCTCGGTCTCCAGCCGTGGCGCTTTCTCGTCATCACCGATCCCGAGATCAAGGAAGCGCTGTCCGCCGCCTCGTGGCGCCAGACGCAGCCGCGCGATTGCTCGCACTTCGTCGTGATGACGGTGCGCCGCGGGCTCGATGACGCGCACATCGACCGCTACCTGGCGCGGACCGCGGAGGTGCGCGGGGTGACGGTCGAGTCACTGGAGAAGTTTCGCGGCATGATCGCCGGCAGTATCGGCAAGGCGCGCGCCGACGGCTCCCTGGATAATTGGCAGTCGCACCAGATCTACATCGCCCTCGGCCAATTCATGGCCGCGGCGGCTCTGCTGGGTGTCGACACCTGCCCGATGGAAGGCATCGAGCCGGCGCGTTACGACGAGATTCTGAATCTATCCGGCACCGGTTACGCGACCGTCGTCGCCTGCGCCGCCGGCTATCGCCACGCCGAGGACAAGTACGCCAGCACCCCGAAGGTCCGCTTCAAGGCCGCCGACGTGATCGAGCACCGGTAGCCCCTGGAATGGTTCCGTGTGGTGGAACCAAGAATGGACACAAAAAAACACGAATGATGGGGGCCAGATTCCTTCTCCGGCCTTCCCGATCTTTTGTTCAAAACCTGCCCGGTCGTGATGAAGCTCCGACTCGCTCCGCGGTTTTTAACCACGGATGGGGAAAGAGTGGGAGACGGGTGAGAGCGGGAGAGAGCAAGGCGTGCCCCGGCGCGGGCTTGCTGCCGCGTATGCTTGCCCGCCTGAGGAGGGTTCACCCGCCGTAGGCGCGCCATCCGGTCACGCTGGTTCGCTTGGTCCTTTCGTCTGTTAGTCCCTTGGTCCCGTAGTCCTTTTGTCCCTCGGCCCTCAGTCCTTTGCCTGGCTTCCGGGAGCAGCTCCCGTGCTTCGTGAAGAAGCTGTTTTTTACCGCGGATCCCTCGGATTTCACGGATCCGAAGGATGCCGCGCCGCGGATCGCGGAGGCGTCCAAAACCATCCGCGGCTTTCGCGTGTTCGGTTGTTCGGTGGTTTCTCCTGCGGCCCTCAACCGCTCCGCGTGGTGGAACCACGAATACACGAAGGGCCACGAATAATGAGCCAGATTCCTTCTCCGGCCTTCCCGGTCTTTTGTTCAAACCCGCCCGGCGATGATGAAGGGACGGTTTTTAGGAAAAAATCCGGGATCGGGCCGCGGCGTCGAGTTCGCGCCAGCGGCCGGCGGGCAGGTCGCCGAGCGCGAAGTTGCCGATGCGCATGCGGATCAGACGCAGCGTGGGATGGCCGACGGCGGCGGTCATCCGGCGCACCTGGCGGTTTTTCCCTTCGGTGAGCTCGAGAGTGATCCAGGCGTCGGCGACGTTCTTGCGGTGGCGGATCGGCGGATCACGCGGCGGTAGGTCGGGCGCGGGAGTGAGCAGCCGGACGCGGCACGGACGCGTGCGAAAATCACCGAGATCGATCCCGCCGCGTTCGAGGCGACGCAGGGCTTCCGCATCCGGCACGCGTTCCACCTGCGCCCAGTACTCGCGCCGGTGCGCGTGACGCGGATCGAGAAGGCGGGTGTTGAGACCGGGCTCGTCGCTCAGCAGCAGCATTCCCTCGGAATCGGCGTCGAGGCGACCGAGCGGATACACGCCCGGCGGCACTCCGAAGTCGGCGAGGGTGCGCCAGCGCGAGTCTGGTTCAGGGGTGAACTGGGAAAGCACGCCGTAAGGCTTGTGGAGCGCGACGAGCACGCGGCGAGCGACGCGGCCGGCGTGGCGGGAGGCAAGGGCATTTCCGGGAGGAAGATTTCCGTCCCGATGCCCCCACTTGCCAGCGGCGGGC
>JBJTCH010000271.1:0-18082 GCA_046091745.1 Opitutaceae bacterium | reverse complement strand
CTCACGGCCACCGTGGTCGATTCCACCACCCAGACGGCAACTTCCTCCGCCGTCTCCGTCACGGCAGCCAACTCTCAACCCACCGTCGCCATGACCGTTCCGGGTGTCGGCTCGGTCGTCACCGTGGGATCAAGTGTTGGTCTCACGGCCACCGCGGCGGCGGGCAGCGCAGCGACAATTTCCCAAGTGCAGTTCTTGGTGACACCCTCGGGCGGCACGGCAACAGTCGTCGGCACGGACACGTCCGCCCCCTTTGCGCTGACGTGGGTGCCGTCTACGGCCGGGAATTTCACGATCACCGCAAGGGTGACCGACACGAATGGTAATTCAGTAACATCCTCGGGAGTGAGTGTGACCGCGGTCACCGCCACGTCGGTGGCGCTGACAGCTCCGGCAAACAACTCATCCGCGACGGTCGGCACGGCGACGACGGTGACGGCCTCGGCGACGCCGATCGCCGGAGCGACGATCACATCGGTCACGTTTTCCTCGACGGTGGGTGGCGTCACGACGGCGCTTGGGACCGTGAACACGGCGCCCTATGCGATCGCGTGGACGCCGGCCGCCGCCGGCGCCACGACGCTGACGGCCTCGGCGACTGATTCCAACGGAACTACGGTCACCTCCACCGCATTGACGGTCAACGTGGCGGCGGCCGCCCCGACGGTGACCTTGAGCGCGCCGCTGAACGGCGTGGTGGTGACAGTGGGAAGCAACGTCACGGTCTCGGCCAACGCGACGCCTGGTACCGGTGCGACGGTTTCCCAAGTGCAGTTCTACGCCGGTTCAACGTTGATCGGGGTGGATACAGCCTTCCCGTATTCGGTGACCTGGGTGCCGACGTCGGCCGGGGCGCAGAGCCTCACCGCGCGCGTCGTCGACTCGAATGGAACGTCGGTTACGTCCTCCGCGATCTCGGTAACGGCGGTGACTTCGACCTCGGTGGCGCTGACATCGCCGGCGAACAATTCGTCCGCCACGGTCGGCACGGCGACGACTGTCACGGCCTCGGCGACGGCGACGGCGGGTGCGGCAATCAACTCAGTCACTTTCTACGCTACGCCTGCCGGTGGCGTGGCGGCGCAGATCGGTTTGCCGGTTACTTCCGCTCCCTATGCGGTGGCGTGGACGCCAACGTTTGCCGGTGCCTACACGCTGACGGCAGTGGCGGTTGACTCCGTCGGAACACCTCCCGTCACGTCCTCCGGCGTGGCGGTCACGGCTAGCAATTCCCTGCCGACGGCGGCGCTCACCGCCCCCCTGCCTGGAGCTATCGCCACCGTGGGTGTTGGGACCACCCTAACCGCGAACGTCGCTGCCGGTTCGGGTGGAGCCACCGTCACGCAGGTGCAGTTTCTCGCGGGCGCAACGGTGGTCGCGACTTTGCCCGGGGTCTTGGGGCTCAATACTTACAGCACGACGTGGACACCGACTTCGGCTGCAAATGTGGCGCTCACGGTCAAGGTCACCGATTCCAATGGCAACACGACGACTTCCTCCGCGGTCAATGTCACCGCCGTCACGACGGCACCGGTGGTCGCATTGGTGACGCCCGCCGCCGGTCAGACGCTTGGGGTGGGGGCACCCGTCAATTTCTCGGCGACCGCTTCGGCCACAGCGCCCGCTTCCGTCAGTCGCGTGGATTTCCTCGCGGGCGGGAATATTGTCGCCACGGCTCTGGCCCCCACCGGCGGAGCGTACACCGCTTCATGGACTCCGACCACCTCGGGTGTGACCACGTTGTCGGCCCGCGTCACCGACTCCAATGGCACTGCCGTCACCTCCACGGCCATCAACGTGAACATCGTCGGCCCCGCGGTCGCCGTCACGAGCCCCACCAATGCCTCGGTGGTTGGCAGTGGTGCCGCGGTCTCGCTCACCGCCACCGCATCAGCGGTTGCGCCCGCCACGGTCAGCCGCGTCGATTACTTCGCTGGAAACACGTTCATCGCGTCGTCGACGACCGGTCCCAACTACCCCGTCAGCTGGACGGCTTCCCCGACGGGTGCGGTCAACCTCACCGCCCGTGTCGTGGACAGCAACGGGGTGACGGTTACGTCCAGTATCGTCAGCGTCACGGTTTCGGCCTTCGCCCCCTCGGTGGCGCTGACCGCTCCCGTCAACGGTGCCGCGGTTGGGCTGGGTGCCTCCACCACGCTCACGGCGACGGCTTCCGCGGCGACCGGGCTCTCGGTTTCCAAGGTGGAGTTCCTTGCCGGTTCGGTGGTGGTCGGCACCGCCCTAAACGCGCCTTACTCCGTTTCCTGGACGCCCGCGGCCGCCGGCATCGTTGCCCTCACCGCCCGCGTCACCGATTCGGTCGGCACGTCGGTTACTTCGGGGATCGTGAACGTAAACGTTACAGCCCCCAGCGTGGCTATCACGAGCCCGTCCACCGGCTCTACCGCCGGTTTCGCGAATCCGGTTACGCTCACTGCGACGGCATCCGCGGTCGCCCCCGCCACGGTGGTCAAAGTAGACTTCTACTCTGGCTCCACGTTCGTCGCGACCGCTTCGGCGGGCGCTGGTAACTCCTACTCAGCTTCATGGACGCCGACGGCCACCGGCACGCAGTCGATCACGGCGCGGGTCACTGATTCCAACGGCGCCGTGGTCATTTCTACCGCGGTCAGTATCATCGTCTCGACCACTCCGCCGGTTGCGACCCTCACCAGCCCGAGCACGGGGTCCTCGTTCGTCGTGGGGGTGCCGGTCACCCTCACCGCCACCGCCACCGCCGGCGGGGGCGCCAACGTGGCCCGGGTCGATTTCCTCTCCAATAGCTCCACCGTCATAGGCACGGCGCTCGTTCCGGTCGGTGGCGTCTACTCCATCACCTGGACGCCGACGACCGCCACCAACGTGCTGAATCTTTCGGCACGCGTCACCGACTCCAACAACGCGGTCGACACCTCCAATGTCGTCACCGTCAGCGTGACTTCCTCGACCACGCTGGGCGTGGCGCTCGCGGTCACGGGCGGCTCCGCCACGGTGCCGGTTGGTTCGACCCGCTTCCTCACCGCCACGGTCTCCGGCCTCGCCGCGATCGCGCAGGTCGAGTTCTTCCTCGACGGGCAGTCACTGGGGGTCGACACCAGCGCGCCGTTCAGCCTTTTGTTCACCGCGCCCGCCAATCCGGGCGCCCGCGTGCTCACCGCGCGCGCGACCGACGGTACCGGTGGCGTCGCCACGTCCCCGAACGTGGCCCTCACAATCGCCGGCGCCGTCGGCACCCCGCCGAGCGTGGGCGTGCTCACCCCGGTCAGCGGGGCCTTCGTACCCGTCAACACCGGCACCACGGTCTCCGGCGTGGTGACCGACCCCGACGCCAACGTGAGCGCCGTGCAGGTCTTCGCCAACGGTGTCTCCGTCGGCAACGCGACCATCAGCGGGTCCGCTTGGAGCATCAACTGGACCCCGTCGACGCTCGGTAATGTCTCCCTCACCGCGATCGCCACCGACGGCACCGGCAACACCATCGCGTCCCCCGCGGTCGGGGTTAGCGTGGTCGCCGCGCAGACGCCCGCGGTGAGCCTCACCCTTGCCCCGCGCACGGGCGCGGCCGCCGCGAGCACCACGCTGCCGAGCGGCGCGGTGCGCAACTTCGTCGCCGACGCCACCGCCTCCTCCGGTCGCGCGGTGGTGCGGGTCGAGTTCTTCGTGGACGGGACCAAGGCCGGCGAGGACACCACGGCGCCCTACACCTTCCGCTACACCGCGCCGGAGCTCCGGGCCGGCGAACTTTCCCGGCCGCTCGTGATTTCGGCACGTGCGACTGACAACGCCGGCGCCGCGCGGGACACGCAACTCTCGCTCCTGGTCATTTCACCGGCGGGCGCGCCGCCGCAAGTGAGCCTGCTCACCCCCGCGCGTACGATCAGCACGGTCCCCGGCACAGCGATCACGCTGGCCGCCTCGGCGACGTCGCTGGTCGGCACCGTTTCCTCGGTGCAGTTCTACGTGAATGGCAGCCCGGCTGCGGTCAACGGCGGCAACGGCCTCACCTCGGCCCCCTACGTGAGCAGCTTCACGCCCACGACGCCCGGCACCTACGTCATCGACGCGATCGCCACCGACGACCGCGGCAACACCGCGATCTCGAACTCGGCCACGATCACCGCCGCCTACACGGTGCCCTCGATCGCCATCACGGCCCCGAATCCCAACGCCACGGCGCGCTTGGTTCCCAACGTGCCGGTGACCCTGACCGCCACCGCCACCGTGCAGATCGGGGCCGGTTCCTCCGTGCTGCTCGTGGAGTTCCTGCTCGACGGCCAGCAGATCGCCGCCCGCACCACGCCGTCCAACGCGGCGCTCGGCACTTATTCGGCCACCTGGATCCCGACCACCGCCCTTATCGGCAATCACGTCCTCACGGCGCGCGTGACCGACACCAACTCCCAGTCGGCCACCTCCAGCGCGGTCAATGTGGTGATCGCCAACGCCGTCGGCACGCCGCCGACCGTCACGATCGCCACTTCGCCCATCCCGGGCCCGGGCCTGCAGACGCTCTCGCAGGTGAACTTCATCGCCAACGCCTTCGCCAACGGCGTCAACACGTCGATCAACAACGTCGAGTTCTTCCTCAACGACCTGAGCATCGGCCTCGCGGCGCGAGAGCAGGCGACGAACCTCTACCGCCTCACCTACGACTTCAGCCGCATCGATTTCGCCACGGCGCCGGTCAATCCCAACAACCCGTCGCAGTACATCCTGCCGCTCTACGCCATCGCGCGCGACAGCAACAACAACCAGACCGTCTCGGCTACTTCCAACCTCGTCATCAACCCGGCCACGAGCGCGCCGCCGGTGATCTCGCTCGCCGCGATCACCAACACCACCGTCACGCAGGGCAGCCAGATCTTCTTCGCGCCGTTCTTCAGCGACAGCGACGGCACGGTCACCCAGATCTCACTCTACGCGAACGGCGTCGCGGTGCAGAACCTCGGCAATCCGATTTCCGGCCAGAGTTTCTTCGCCTACAACGCCAGCACGCCGGGCCGTTACAACATGTACGCCGTGGCGACCGACGACACCGGCAACACCGCCGTCGCTTCCCCCTCGATCCTCGTGCAGGTCAACGCCGTCAACGCGCCCGACACGACCCTCACGCAGCCGTCCAACAACGCCACGGTGACCACGATCAACGCGCCCGTCTTCCTTGAGGGCACGGCGCGCGCCACCGGCACCACGCTGGTACCCACGCTGGTCTTCATCGCCACCGGCAACAACGGCACCCGCACCCAGATCAACGGCGTGCGTGTCGGCACCACCACCACCTCCCGCGCGATTTGGACCCCCACCACCGCTGACACCTACTCGGTGGTCACCCAGGCGACCGTCGCGGGCGTGCAGAACACCAGCACCGTCGCGCGCCAGGTCGTGGTCAACGAGCTCGTGGGCATCGCCCCCACGATCAGCATCAGCGTGCCGGGTTCCGTCACGACCGCCTCTGCTGTCAACCTCACCGCCACCGCCGCGGATTCCGACGGCTCGGTCGTCGGCGTGGAATTTTTCGTCAATCGCAACAGCGTCGGGCAGGCGGTGCGCGACCAGTCGGCCAATACCTGGCGCATCCAGACCAGTTTCGCCGGCATCAACCCGGGAACCGTGGAGGTCGTGGCGCGTGCCACCGACAACTCCGGCAACGTCGTGGCTTCCGGAACCTCCTTCGTGAGCTTGGTCGCCGCGTCCAGCATCCCGCCGACGATCACCATCGAACCGTCCACCACGAATGCGGCGTTCAGCCGGCAGGTGCAGCTGCGGGCCAACGCCCGCGACTCCGACGGCACGGTCAACTCCGTGCAGTACTTCGCCAACGGCAGCAGCCTTGGTTCCTCCTCCCACGCCAGCGCGAGCTTCCAGATCACCTGGACGCCCACCACCTCGGGCAATTTCAGCATCTATGGCGTGGCGACCGACAACACGGGCAACGTCGTCATCTCCGCCCCGGTCGCGGTCGTCGTGCGTCGCAACAACCCGATCCAGGAAAGCGCGGCGTTTATCCTGCAGACTTACCAGGACATCGCCAACACCACCTCCATCAACCCGCTGGTGTTCGACGACCTCGACGCGCGGATCTCCGCGGGCACGTTGCAGCGGGCCGACCTGGTCGTCACGCTCATGAAGGAGACCGGTTTCCTCCAGCCGGTGAATCTGCTCGCCACCTATTACGTGCTGATGGGGCAGTGGCCAACTCCGTCCGGCTACGCGTCCTACCTCGCGACGGCGCGGGGCAGTCTTTCCGGAGCCGTCGGTTCGATCCTGTTCTCGAACGAGTACTTCGCGAAATACGGCGTCGTGCCGACCACCCAGCTGCTCGACAACCCACTCAGCTCGAGCCCCGCCGAGGTCTTCCTGAACCGCCTTTACGCCAACGCCGGTCTCGGCACGCCCTCGGCGCTGAACCGGGTGCAGTTCCGCAGCAACAACGTGCTCTCGCCGACGCTCGGCCGCGGTTACGCCAACCAGGGTGTGAACAACGCCATCGCCGAGTTCATCACCAACACGAATTCGACCAATACGGCCCTTTTCCGGAAGGCCCGCGCCGCGGCGTTGTTCTACCAGCTCGACAAGCCAGGCGTCACGATGACGCCCGATGAGATCGCGGTCGCGGTGGCGAAGCTCGAGGCCTTGCCCGACGACAAGGCCATGGCCGAGGCCGCGCTCAAGGACACGCTCTACGCGTACCGCTATGTCACGATTACCCGTCAGCCGGAGTCGCTGACCGTCTCGCCGCGGTCCGGTGCCATCTTCTCCGTGGAGGCCGTGGGTGCCCCGCCGCTGGCCTCCCAGTGGCTGTTGAACGGCGCTCCGATCCCCGGCGCGACGCGCTCGATCCTGAGCCTCACCAATGTCTCCGCGGCCAACGCGGGCAGCTACACCGTCGCGATCACGAGTGCGGCGGCCACCGCCACCAGCGACGCGGCCACGCTCACGCTTTCGAATGCGACCACGCGTCTCGCCAACATCTCCACCCGCGGCGTGACCGCGGGCGGAGCGAACGTGCTGATCGGCGGGTTCGTGGTAACCGGCACCGCCGCCCAGACGCGCCAGTTGCTGATCCGCGTGGTCGGGCCCACGTTGTCGACCGCTCCTTTCAATATCACCACCGCCCTCGCGAATCCGGGCCTCGAGGTCTACGCCGGCAACAACCGGAACCCGGTCCTCACCAACGACGACTGGGGTACCCAGGCCGCTGGCCCCGCGCAGGTCACCGCGATCCAGCAGGCCGCGCAGCGCGCCGGGGCGTTTGCCCTGCCCAATAACTCCCGCGACGCCGCGGTGCTGGCGACGCTTCCGCCTGGACCCTACACCGTTCAGGCGACCGTGCCGGCCAACACGCCTAATGCCACCGGCGTGGTGCTGATCGAGGTTTACGACGTCACCCAAGGCGGTGTGGCCGGACCCAAGGCCGCCAACGTTTCCACGCGTGGGTTCGTGGGTACCGGTTCCGATCAACTCATCGCGGGCTTCGTTGTCACCGGAGCCGTCAGCCGCCGCATGTTGATCCGCGGCGCGGGCCCGACGCTCGCCGCCCTTGGCGTTCCCGGGGTACTCGCCGATCCGCAGCTCCGCCTTGTCGATCAGGCGTCCGGCCAGACGGTCCGGACGAACGACAATTGGGCCTCCGGCGAGGATGCGCAGATCATCACGACGGCAGCCAATGCCGCGGGGGCTTTCCCGTTAGGCGCCAATAGCCGTGACTCGGCGATGATCGTCATGCTTCCGCCCGGCGCCTACACGGTGCAGCTCTCGGGTGTCGGCAACGCCACCGGCGTGGGCATCGTCGAGGTCTACGACGTCGATCCCTGAGCGCGGCGAGGCGCGGGTTTGTTCCGCCAGCCCGGAAAATTCCGGGCCGGCGTTGAATTCAAGAGGAGGGCGCGTAGCGTCAGCGCCTTCATGCATCACTCCGCCCTTTTCTCACCGACCTCACTCGGTTCCATCGCGCTCGCCAACCGCATCGTGATGGCGCCGCTCACGCGTTGCCGCGCCGAATCCGGACACGTTCCCGGAGCGCTCATGGCGGAGTATTACGCCCAGCGCGCCTCGGCGGGCCTCATCATCTGCGAGGCGACGATGGCTATCGAGGGAAACTCCGCCTTCGGTGGCGCCGAGCCCGGCATCTACTCCGCCGCCCAGGTCGCAGGTTGGAAACGCGTGACCGACGCGGTGCACGCGAAGGGAGGCCGCATCGTGCTCCAGCTCTGGCACGGCGGTCGAGCCTGCCACTCGCTGCTGAACCGTGGGGCGCAGCCGGTCGCCCCGAGCGCGGTCGCCATCGCCAACGACGAAATCCACACGCCTGAGGGCAAGAAGCCTTACGAAACGCCGCGCGAGCTGCGCGATGACGAGCTGCCGGGAATCGTGGCCGGTTTCCGGCGCGCCGCCGAAAACGCCAAGGCCGCCGGCTTCGACGGCGTTGAGGTGCATGGCGCCAACGGCTACCTCCTCGATCAATTCCTGCGTGATGGCAGCAATCGCCGCAGTGGCCCCTACGGTGGACCGGTGGCGAACCGCGCCCGCCTGTTGCTTGAGGTCGTTGACGCCGTCATTGCCGTCTGGGGCGCCGGACGCGTCGGCGTGCGCATCTCGCCGCTGAACAGCTTCAATGATATGCGCGATAGCGATCCGGTGGCTCTCACGCGCCATGTTGCGACCGAGTTGGATCGGCGCGGCATCGCGTTTCTCGACCTGATGCGGGGCGACTTCTTCGGCGTCCAGAAAGGTGACGTAGTTTCGGCGGCTCGCGGGGCCTTCCGCGGTGCGCTGCTGGGTGGAATGGGCTTCGCTCCCTCCGAGGCCGCGCAGGCGGTCGGGGCCGGAACCTACGCGGCGGTGGTGTTCGGCCATCACTTCATCAGCAACCCTGATCTCGTGGCGCGAGTGAAAGCCGGAGTTGCCCTGGTCGAGCCCGAACAGGCGACGTTTTACAGCCCCGGTCCGCGGGGGTACACCGACTATCCTCCGATGGTGACTTGAAGGCGTGGGCGCTGTGGGGTCTCGCCAGTCCCCACCGCAGTTGTTCGTTCAACCTTCAGGTGCGATTGGCCTTGGTGCTCGTTCCGCAACGAGTGCGCTGTGTTCTCGCTACACGCCGGTGTCCGAGGTTGGGTTAGCCAGGCAATTGTCCGGGAAGGCGGATCGGTGGCGCATCCAAGCGTCGAGGCAGAGCGGATTGGTGAGCGCCTCGTGCAGGGCGGAGCCGAAGTCGTAGGCGCGCTCGTCGTAGCCGGCGGCCTCGATCGCCTCGTCAATTCCGAGCATGACGGAGAACATGCGCGCTCGAAGAGCAGGGATATAGACCGCGGTGATCTCCACCGAGGGATTGGCGAGGTGGGCGGCGCAGGTGGCGGCGTCGCTGGTGTGGTGGGATCGGCAGGGTTGGGGTCGTCCGGCGTAGATCGAGCAGGCTCCAGCTTGGAGCAACGCGCAGGCCTGGCGGCTTTGGTCGCGCTCGTCGCCTTTGAAAGCGGCAACTCGGCGGCGGTGGGCATCCAGGCGCTCAACCGCATCAGTCAATTCCTGCGGTGAAAAATGCACCTGAATGTGGTCGGCCGCGTACAGGACCTCATGGGCCTGCACGTCAACCGCCACGTGGCAACAGGAGGCGCACCCCTCGCGGCACGCTACGGCGGCGCGGGCCGCCGCGGGTGCATTCGCATAGGCCCGGTCAAGCTCCCCGGCTCCCCAGCGGAGGGCTTCCATCAACTGATGGGGGGTTCGCATGCGTCGCAGGCGGGGCGCTAGCTGGGCGACGGTGCGTTCGAAGAGATCGTGGCCGTTGTCGGCGAGGTGGCGGGCGGCCATGAGTCCGGCGAGCCCGTGCGGGATTCCCGGCAATAGCGACCACAATAGCACCGCTTCGCCGCAGGCCGGTCGGATCGTGCTCTTTACCCCAGTAAACATTGAACGCCCTGACCCCTTAGAATCGCTCCGGCGAAGGGGGGCAGGGCGTTCAATGTTTTCGAAAATGCACGAGGTTCGTGGGCCTAAGCTTGGCTACCGAATGTTGAGGCGCATGTGGGGCGTTCGTGGATAATCGGTAGTATTTTTTCCCAAGTCGCTTTATTTCAATATGATGCCTCACGGCCGCTTGGCTTGAATCAAGCCGTTCGCAGTGTGCACGCGAGACCCGGTGCCTTCGGGCCTGACGGAAAATAAACAACGAACGCCCTGACCCCTTAGGGATGAGCGAACATTGAACGCCCTGACCCCATTTGGGGGAGGACTGAGCGGTTGCTTCCCGATGGGTCAGGGCAGGACGGCGGGGTCGAGGCCGATCGTGCCGACGAGGCTTTCGAGGTAGCCGGCGCCGCGGGCTTCCCGCAGCGCGGAGCGCGCGGTCTCGAGATTCTCGCGGATCAGCAGGCGGTCGGAGAGGTCGGCGTAGTTCGGACGCGCGAGAAAGCGTTCGAGGTATTCCGCGCGTGCCTCCCAATATGCGGCATCCCGGCGTTGCTGCGCCACCAGCCGCGCGCGGTACCACTCGCTGCCTAGCACGCTCGCGCGGGTGAATTGCTCACGGATCGCCGGCGCATCCAACCCGTGGCCCTCCCAAGTTCCGTCACGCATGACGTGAAGGAGCGCATGCAAAGGGGGGACCGCCTGCGCGATCGAGCCGTCGGCGAAGTAGTTTTCGGCTGCAGTGCGCATCGCGTGCACGATGTTTTCCATCCCGTCGGCGAACACCGCGCGGTCCTGCAGCTCCGGCCGCAACAGCTCCTCCTCGAAGAGCGTGCTGGGGTTGCCCAGCACGCGGCCGCAGAAGGTCTGGACGAAACGAGACGTCACGCGCCACCCGAGGCGGCTTGCCAGCACCCGTTTCCCGTCGTGGGTCCAGTCCGCGCAGCGCTCCAGGTAGCCGTGATCGATCAGGTACTGGGGCGAGCGTTCCTCGGGTGACATCCGAGCCCAGATTTCCGGCACGAGCAGGCTGATGTCGTGATCGACGCGGAAGCGCGGCCCGATCCAACCGGCTGCCGACGAAAAGACCGGCAGCTCCGTCAACGCGTAGGAGACCAGCGCAGCGTTGAGGTCGTGGATCGGGGGAAGCGCGTTGAACGGCCCCTTCGTGAGCGCGCCCTCGGAACCGGCGCCGGTGGTCGTGGGCGATTTACCGGTGAGGCTCGCGATGAAATCCATGAACGCCTCCGGCCCCTCCTGGTAGTGGATCGGTCCGAACACGCACATCGGCCGCACCCCCGCCTCGGGCGGATTCAGCCGGCGGCCTGCCAAGACGGCACCGACGGGGAAAAGGGCACCGCCCGGGGCGCGGCGGTACAGCTGCGCCCCGACCTGCGCCAGGTAGGTGGCGCGCGGATCCTCGAGGTCGGGCCGGTGCTGGAGGTAGCGCGGGTTCTTGGTGGGCTTCCCGTCCTCCATCCGCGGATGCGCCGGCGAAGCCAGATAGGCGGGCGACGCCGAGCCGACGAAGGCGCCGAAGAGCTCGCGGATCGGATCCGTGAACGTGTCGAAACCGATCGCGTCCTCGACGATCGCGCGCGCGGTGTCGCGGCTGAGCGGCTCGTAGTTGGAGAAGAAATTTCCGGGACGGGAGAAGTCACGTTCGGTGCGGCGGTCGTAGCCGCGATGGATCGCGTCGTCGGGCCGCTGGAAAAGGTACTGCTCGCAGTTGGCGACGAACTTGACCGAGGGGGCGACGCCGCCGGGCAGGCCGGAGAGCGCGGTCGACGGCGCGATGATCGCGGCCGAGATGTCGTCCTCCGCCTGAATCTTCACCGCGGGGTGGAAATCCTTCCGCAACGAGAATGTGCGCCAGCCGCCGTCGGTCGTGAAGCCGACGCGCAGGAAATGGGTCATTGCCTTCTCGCCCATGAACTTCAGTTCGTTGCCGGGGCGGCCGTTGATGGTATCGACCGTGAAGTGCCGTCGCCAGTCGGCGCCCCAATCGGGCTTATGTACCCGCTTGATGAGCAGTACGAGGTCGAGGATGTAACGCGGGATGGTGCCGAGCCACGCGTTGTACTCGTCGGTGTAATCGGGACTGCGGCTGAGCAGTTTCACCACCGAGCCGAGCGAGCGGTCGGGACTGAGCAGGGGCCGGCCGCGCGGCTTGTTACGCGCGGGGTCGCGGAAGCGCTGGCCGAACTCGCGGGACAGGATCGCGTCGATCGCGTCGAAGTCGCGCGCGAGGTCACTCACGAAGTTGGGCGCGGTGAAGATCGCGTCGGCGATCGACTTGGAGATCTCCGACTTGCCGCCGCCCGAGACGGTGCAGGGCTTGTGGCACAGCAGGCCCTCGGCGGTGGTGCCGCGCAGGCGCCAGCGGCGTCCGTCCTCCGGCTTCACCATCTCCACCTTGTAACCGGAGGGCAGCACGTAGGTGTGGCCGGGCAGCAGCTTCAGGGTCCGTGCGGCGCCGCCGGCGTCGGTCCAGGTGATCGTCTGCCGCCTGAGCTGGAAGAAGGCGTCCTCCGGCACGTAGCAAATCGTTGGATGCCTTCGGTCGCGGGCCCAGCCGCCGGGTTGCGGTTCGACGCGGTCGCCGAGCTGCGCGAGGGCCTCGGCGAAGGTGTGGTTGACGATCGCAAGGTGGAGTCCGAGGCGGAAGTCCTCGCCGAGGTCGTAGCTCGGGAAAACGACGGCGCCGCCCGCGTGCTCCTCCTCGCAGCGGCCGAGGAGGTTGGCGGCGAAGCTGATCTGCGCCTTAACCTCCTTTTTGCAGTAGCCGAAATAATTGTCGGAAATGAGGGTGAGGATCACGCCGCTGCGGTCTCGCGCGGTCACCTTGAAGGGCACGCCGTCGTTGTAGGGCTCCGCGGGGTCCTTCCAGCACATGCCGTCCCGCCGCTGGCGCGCCGTCGCCTGCGCCCACGCGGGCAGGCCGAGCTCGCGCTTGGTGAGGCCGTTCAGCTGCGGCGCGAGGATCACGCCGCCGGTGTGGCCCGTCCAATGGGCCGGATCGAGCGCCGCGTCGTAGACCGGCAGGTTGGGATCACCCGCGTTGCCAAAGATGCGTTCGACGAAGTCGAGGTTCGCGACGAGCGCGCCGGGCACAAAGAACCGCGTCTCCATCGCGCGTCGCGGTGAAAAGCCGGCCACGGCCGGACACACCTCGGGCCGCAGCAGCAGCGTCACGAAACACTCGGCGGGCGCCGGTGCGCCGGCGGTGAACGGCAGGCGGAGCAGATCCGCCGGCGGGTTCAGCGCGTGGCGGAGGAGGCGGCCGAAGACGTGCGGCGGCACCGCCTTCTTGTCGTCGGGCACCGGCAGCCCGAAATCGGCGATGTGGAAGATTCCCTGCGTGGTGCGGCGGTCGGCCTTCGGATTATGCAGCACGCCCTGCTGCACGCGGTACGACGAGAGGATCGCGCTCCGGTGCTCGTCCGCGCCGGGCGGCAGCGAGAGCACGCGGGCGAGGCCGGCGCGGTCCAGAACGAGGGTTGAGGTGGGCAGCCGCGGCACATCGCCGCCGAGATCGGGGCCTGCTTCGAGTTGGTCGTAGAGGAAGTTCTGCAGGCGTTGGTCGACAGGGCAGAGATGCCGGGAAAGGGCGCGGTCCTTTTCGCGGCTCAGCGCGAGGAAGTGATCCACCAGCGGCGCGAGGCCGTCGCCGCCCGCCGCGGCGGGCACCCCGGGCTGACCGATCTCACGGAGCTTCAGGTTCAGATACGCCACGAGCTGGGCTTCGGCCTCGGCGGGTGTTGGATAGGGGGCGGGAAGTGGCGAGCCGGAGGTCATGGTGTCGAAGGGCGGAAAGTTTTCGGGAGGCTGATGCAAGTAGCGGGCCAATCAAGCGGGGTCTGTCAGCGGCTGAGTACGATGGCCATCGGACCGTTGGATCCGCGGTTGGGGCCCCGGGAAAAATCGACGATCACCCGCCTCATCGCGACGAAATGCGGGCGGGCCGGAGTGCTTTCGGGTATTCCCCGAGCGGGCAACGGGCGCGCAGGCCCCGCCTTGCCCTTCGCGGCCCGTTGGACTCCAAGTTCCGGTATGACGTTTTCCCCGCGTTGTCCGGTTGCCAGCCTCCTGGCCGCTTTCGCGCTCCTCGCCACTCCGGTCGCCACCATGGCCGCCCCGCCCGCCGCCACCGCGCGGGTCGTCGAGGTGCGGCGGATTTGGGAGGCCGGCAAGCACAATGCGTTCACGGATCTGGTCCAGTGGCGCGGCCGTTGGTGGTGCACCTTCCGCGAGGCCGAGGCCCATGTGGGCGGCGACGGTGCGATCCGCGTGCTGGAATCGGCCGACGGCGCGAAATGGGAGTCCGCCGCGCGGATAACCGAGAAGGACATCGACCTGCGCGACCCCAAGTTCGCAGTCACGCCCGACGGCCGCCTGATGATCGTGTGCGGCGGATCGGTTTACCTCGGAACCAAGGTGCTGCAGGGGAGGCAGCCGCGAGTGCTGTTTTCCGCCGACGGCCGCGCGTGGACGCCGCCGGTGCGCATCCTGGAGGAGGGGGACTGGCTCTGGCGCGTGACCTGGCACGAAGGCGTCGCCTATGGCGTGTCGTATCGGCAAGGTGCGGTCCGTCCGGATGGTACGCGCGAGGAAAGCTGGCGACTCACGCTCCATTCGAGCCGCGATGGGTTGCGTTGGGAAACGGTGACCGAACTCGCGGTGGACGGACGTCCCAACGAGACGACGCTGCGCTTCGAGCCGGACGGCCGCATGGTCGCGATGGTGCGCCGCGAGGCCGGCGACACGCTCGGCTGGTTCGGAGTCGCGGCGCCCCCGTTCCGCGAGTGGAAATGGACCCGGACCGGCCACCGCTTCGGCGGCCCCAATTTCGTCCGCGCGCCGGACGGCGGATGGATTGTGTGCACGCGTGACCACACCACGCCGTCGCCGGTCACCGGCAAAGGCGTGAGCACGCTCGTGGCGCGACTCGGCGCCGACGGGAAACTGCAACCTTTGGCGACGCTGCCGAGCGGTGGTGACACGAGTTACGCCGGCCTGGCGTGGCATCCCGACGGCCAGCTGTGGGTGAGCTATTATTCGACCCACGAGGGCAAGTCCGCGATCTACCTGGCGAAGCTTCGGATCGAGTAAGGCGCGGGGTATCTCGTTTCCATCAGAGGCCTCTGCAACGCCGACCCGGTGGGCCGAGGTGGATCAGGGCGGTCCGAACAACTGCGAGATTCGCGCGGCGAGCAGTTCGTAAACAAGTCGGCGTTGCTCGACGTAGAAGACTTCAATGCGGCCCTCGTGATGGCGATAGACGAATCGCAGGGATCCGACGCGCAGCCGATGGTACCGTGCGTACTCCCCCTCAAGCTGCTTCGTGTCTCCCGCGGGAAGTGCCAGCAGTGCGGCCTTGCATCGTTGGCGAGGCTCAGGCGCCAGGGTCCGGACGAAGTCCCGGACCGGTTCAGCGATCTGTACCGTGGGTTTACTCACAGATCGGCGGCCGGTCGGAATTTCAGCCGGCCTGCCTTGAGGTTCCCAACAGCGGCGGCGAAGTCAGGGTTTCCGGCCAACTCCAAAGTCTCCAACAGCGCTCCAAGGCGCTCATCCGAAATCAGGTGGACCACCGGCCGTTCGTGGCGGGTGACCGTGACCAAGGCCCCCGACTCGGCACCGCGGACGGCGGCGGCGGTATCGCGTTGGAGTTCACGGATAGTGTACGTATTTTTCATCAAAAAAAGATGACGCTGCGAAAATGGGGCGTCAAGGCGACCAACGGTTAAATTCCCGTCGGACCCAAATCTGTCCGGGACCACTTTCGTCGCTCAGCTCCCCGCCTTCGGCGGTTGGCTGGCGTGTTGCGACGGACGGGAAGGGGATGCGAAGGTTCCGTGGCGTTGCCGGAACTCGCGGGGCGACGTGCCGATGTGGCGGTGGAAGAGCTTCGAGAAGTGAAACGCGTCGGGCAGTCCCACGCGTCGGCCGACCTCCGCGACGGTGAGGGTCGTGGTCAGGAGCAGCTCCCGGGCCTCGCGCAGCTGGCGGTCGATGACGAAGCGCTTGGCCGATCCCCCGGTGTGGCGGAGGAAGAGCTTCAGCACGTGCGAGCGGCTGCGGCCGAGCATCGTGGCCATCTCGGCGATGCGCGGGCCGAGGTGGAAGCAGCGGTCCACGTGCGTCACGAGCCGCTGCAGTTCCTCCGGGAAGGGCTCCGTGGAGTGGGCCGGGCGCCCGGCCTTCCGCAGCAGTTCGCGCACCAGCAGCAGCCCGAGCGCGCGCGCCTCGGCCTCCTCGCGGCGGGTGTGCATGTACCAGCGCACCGTGTAGCTGATCAGGCGGCCGAGCAGTTCATCCGGGGCGAGCCGCAGGCGCACCACGCCGTCGAGACCCGACCAGTCGGCGTCGCAGCGGTCCGCCGAATTGAATTCGGGCTCGGTATCCTCGTGCGGGACGTTTGCCTCCCAACGCGCGCCCGGCCGGTACCACGGCACGAGGTGCACGTGGGCGGTGAACATCGGCGTCTCGGGCGCCGGCACGTAGGTGATGCGCCGGCCCCACGGCAGGATGAAGAGGTCGTTGGGCCCGATGGAATAGGAGACGCCATCGACCTCGAAGCGACCGTGGCCGTCTTTGCACCAGAAGAGCCCGCGACTCTGCACGCACCCGTTGGAAAACGTCTGCTGGGGAGCGAACTGGAAGAGGCCGGAGCGGCACACGGCGGGGGCCTCGTCGGCGCGCGGCCGCCCGCTATCGTGGGGGCGTTTTCCCGCAGGGGATTTTCGGTCCGGGCTCATGGGGCGGCGTCGCGAGCGGATTCAAGCCGCCGCGGAGGCGGCGAAACGCGCCTGCGCCGCGGAGACGGCGGCGGGCGTCAGGGTGTAACGGTGGATGAACCACGCGGCGATGCCCGCGAGTAAAATGGTGCCGCCGGCGAACGTGACCCGCATCGCGAGGAAGGTGTCCGGCTGCTGCGCCGCTTGTCGCGCCGTTTCCCAGCCGACGGCGTGGAGCACGACGTTGGCGAGGAGGATGGAGCCCGTGAGCGCGGCCTTGAGGGACCACGCCAGCATGGCGTTGAAAAGCCCCTCGCGGCGCACGCCGTTCTCCGCGGCCGCGACGTCGCAGATGTCGGCGGTCATCGAGGGGGTCAGCACCATGACGGCGACGAGCCCCGGGCCCATGAGCGCGGAGGGAAGGACCAGCCACCAGCCGGCGCCGGGCACGTAGCAGAACCACTTGGCCGCGCCGCCGAGGGCGATCGTGACCGTGCAGCAGAGGAACGCCTGCTTCTTCCCGATGCGGCGCGCGAGCCGCACGATGAGCGGCACCGCGAGCAGGCCGCTCAGCTGGAACGCGGTGCCGTACCAGCCTTTCATCGCGGCGCCCGCGCCCATCTCGCCGCCGTGGACGTAGAAGACGTTCAGGTAGAACCCCGTCGTGTCGATGACGAGGAAGCTCATGTAGATGAAGACCTGCGCCAGGACGAGGCGGCGGAAATCGGGCTGGCGCATCGTGAGCGTCCAGCTCTCGCGCCACGACAGGCGCGGGCGCGTGGCGGCGGGGGCCGAGGCGGGGCGCTCGCGCACGCGCCAGACCGTGAGCGCGCCGAGGCCGGCGATGGCGAGACCGAGGAGCGGCGCGCACCAGCGGCCACCCGCGACGAGGTTGCCGGCTCCGGCGTCGCGCACCCACTTGAGCAGCCATTGGTTCACGACGCCCGACGCCTTGTGGAACATGGACTTCGCGCCCATGAGCCGCGTGCGCTCGTGGTAATCTTCCGCCAGTTCCAGCCCGAGCGCCCCGTAGGGGACGATGAGGAAACTGTAGGCGACGGACATCGCGGCGCAGCCGGCCAGCAGCCACCAGAAATAGAACGTCGTGGACCGGCCCTCCGGGAAAAACCACAGGCCGGTCGCGACGACCGCGCACGCCAGCGCGCCGGCGAGGATGAACGGCCGGCGCCGGCCCCAGCGGGTGCGCACGCGGTCGCTCCAATTGCCCACGAGCGGATCGAGGAAGACATCGATCAGGCGCGGCAGGGAGAGCGCGAGGCCGACGAGCAGCAGCGGCACGCCGAGCGTCAGGTTGAAGACCGCGTTCGCGAGCTGGTTGATCGAGTTGATCGCCAGGTTCTCGGCGAACGCCGACGCGCCGTAGGCCGCCCGCGTGCCCGCGCCGACCGGGGTCGGGGAGGCGGGGGCGGAGG
>JBJTCH010000270.1:0-13199 GCA_046091745.1 Opitutaceae bacterium | reverse complement strand
CAGTGCGGCGAATTCCTGGCTCACAAAAACCTGCCCGGCGGCGACCGTCGGCAGGATATGCTGCGCGCGCACCACGTGCGTGCCGAGGCACGCGAGGCGCCCCGTGACGGGATCGGTGAAGGCGAACACCGGCCCCGCGTGCACCGCCACCCGCAAGGCGAGGTCCGCCGGCAAACCAAGTTCCGCCCACGGGCGTCGCGCCAGCGCGTCCCGCAGGTCCAGCGCCAAGCGGGCGGCCGCGGCCAGCGATCCGCCGCCGAACTGCAACGATCCGCCGCAAACATCCGCCGACTCCGGCACCCCTCCCGACGCGGAAACGACTCCGCCGACTGCACGTCGCACGTGCTCCACGAACGCCGGCAATTGAAACTCGGCGACTTTGCGGAAGTTCACCACCTCGGCGAGGACGAGCACCTTGATCTCATGCGGTAGCGTGATCGCGAGTGGGGCCACGCGGGACGAGGCGGGGGCCGACGGGGGCACGTCACTCGCCGGGACCGTGGCAGGCAGGGAAATCAGATGCGGCCGGAAGCCGCGCTCGCGCCATTCCGCGACCACACTCGCGGTGCCGCCGTTCAGCCCGGCCGGCACGCCGTCCCAAAGCGCCACCGGACACAATTCGAGATCGAGCGCACGCGCCTGCAACGCCGCGAGTCCCGTCAGGATCCGGTTCGCGTACACCAGCCCCACGGGGCCGGCACCCTCCCCGCTCCCGCCACCCCCGGCCGAATTCAAGATCAACGTGCTGGTGGCCCGCGCGAGCACGGCGTCGAAACGTTTTTCCCATTCCTCGCCTCCGTGGCGGACGCTCTGGCGGCGAAACGCGTCGACCGCGCAAGGAAGCACGAGGTTCACCTTGGCATCCCGCTCCAGCAGGCATTCGCAGAACAGCAGGTCGCCCCCGCAGGCGGCCGAGGAGTAGCCCCAGCCGGCGTCGATGTTCGCCAGATGGTCCCGGATTGCCTCGCGCGCGACCGGCTCGAGCGCCGGCGGGAATCGAGGCGTCAAACGGCCGGGCGCGTCGATCATGTGACCGGAGAACACCGCGACCGACGGAAACCGGAAACACGCATCGAGCCATCGGGCGGGCTCGCCACCGAAACCGAGGATCTCCCTCGCCTGCCTCCGCATCGAGGCGAGGTCCCGCCAGCGACCGTGAAACAGCTCCGCGGCGTGCTGGTAGCGGCGCGCCGCCTCCTCCGGTTCACCCAGGTGCACCAGCGCCTCGGCCAGCGTGGCCACCAGCCAGCCGTCAACGGAAACCACCGGAGCGGGAGCGGGTTCGGACCGGCCGAACATGCGGCCGAGCAAACCGCGCGCCGGCTCCGGTTCGCCCAAACCCGTGCGACAGATTCGCGCGACTTGCCCCGCGCAGTCCCGCGCCCCGGAGCGATCACCCGCCGCGGCCAACGTGAAGGCGAGGTTGATGCCGGGATAGTAGCCTTGGGCGATCGCGAACGCCTCTCGGTAGTACTCGCACGCCAGCCGGATGGCCTCCTCGGCCTCCCGCCGGTCCGGCGCGCGGCGCCACATCTCCTTCTGTACGCGTCCGAGCAAGCAGAGCGTCTCCTCGTCACGCACGGAGCCCTCCAGCGCCTGCGCGAGGACGTTGCGCGCGGCGTCGAGCGCCCCGGTCTGCGCGAGAGCCAGGGCCAGTTGCTGCTGCAGCGTCTTGCCCCCGCCAAAGCGCGCGAGGCCGTCGCGGGCCACCTCGATCGCGGTGAGCAACTGCCCCGACGACGCCGACTCCCGCACCAGCCGCTCGTACTCCTGCACGTCCTGGGCGAGGACATGACTGGAGGACGCCGAGGAGCCGGCGGTCGGATCGGAGCTCATCGCGGGCACCATGCACGCGACGCACAGCGCTTCAATCGTGCAAACACGGTTCATCACCGCGGCTCTTGCGTCAGAGCGGGCACGCCGCTGAATCACGGCGCCCCGCATGGACCCCCTCCTGCTCCTTCTCGTCGGTGTGATCGTGGTGATCGGCGGAATTGTCTGGCTGCGTCTGCACGCGTTTCTCGCGCTTATGGCGGCCGCCATCGTGGTCGCCGCCCTCACGCCGCCGGAAAACATCGAGCGTTCGCTGCTGGCCCAGAAAAAATCCCCGGCGGAGGCGTCCGCGCGCGCCGCCGAACCTCTCGGCGCCAAGCTGGCCTCAAAGTTTGGCTCCACCTGCACCAATCTCGGCGTGCTCATCGCCATGGCGTCGGTCGTCGGCGGCTGCCTGCTCCACAGCGGTGGCGCCGAGCGGATCGTGCGTTCCGCCCTTGAAACCTTTGGCGAACGCCGCGCGCCCTTCGTGCTGGGTCTCAGCGGCCTCATTCTCGGTGTCCCCGTTTTCTTCGACACCGTCTTTCTCCTGCTGATCCCGCTCGCCCGGGCGCTCGCGGCGCGGACCGGGCGCGATTACCTGCTGTACGTGCTCGCGATCGCGGTCGGGACCACGATGACGCACTCCCTCGTCCCGCCGACCCCTGGCCCGCTCTTCGCCGCCACGGCGCTGAAGGTCGACATCGGCGTGATGATCATCGCGGGACTGGCCCTCAGCACCGTCACCGCCTCGTGCGGTTTGGCTTACGCCTGGTGGGCCAACCGGCGATGGCCGACGCCGCTGCGCACGGTTTCCGGCGAGGTCGCGCAAATGCTGTCGCCCGCCTCGGGCCTGCGGGATGACCAACTCCCCTCGCTCGCCTTGTCCCTCGCCCCGATCGTCCTGCCGGTCGTGCTCATATCCGGCGAAACTTTCAGCGATCTCGGGATCCTGCCGGCCGGGCTCACCCGGGTGCTCGCCCTCTTCGGCCATCCCAACATCGCCCTCACCCTCTCGGCCGCGGTCGCACTGCTCACCCTCGCCCTACGTCCCGGCATGGACGCGGCGAAGCTGCGCCAACACGTGCAGACCGCCCTCGCCGACGCCGGCACCATCATCCTTATCACCGCGGCCGGCGGCGTCTTCGGCGGCTGCCTGCAGGAAACCGGGGTCGGCGAGCGCATCCGGGAATTCGCGGTCACCTACCGCATCGGCGTGCTCCCCCTCGCCTTCGGGCTGACCGCGCTCGTGCGCCTCGCGCAGGGCTCCGCCACCGTGGCCATGGTGACGAGCGTCGGCATCGTCGGATCCTTCGCCGCACCCGAGACGCTCGGCTTCCACCCGGTCTACCTCGCGCTCACCATCGGGTGCGCCTCGAAGCTCGTGCCTTGGATGAACGACAGCGGCTTCTGGGTTTTGTCCCGCACCTCCGGGCTCACGGAACGCGAGACGCTGCGTACGATGTCGGTCATGTTCGCCCTGATGGGCGTGATCGGATTCCTCATCATCCTCGTCGCGGCGCGGTTGTTCCCGCTCGTCTGAATCCAGCACGGCGGAGCCGCAACGGAAGGGTGGAGTTGGAACACAGAGGACACAGAAGCCCAATCCGAGTTCACGGAGTCCGATCCAACGACCCGAGGTTCAGCTCGTAACTCGCTCCCGGCTCACTCCGCGGGCGAGTAACCACGGATGTCGTCCCCGCCCCGCTGCGACACAACTCACGCCAGGTCGACCGGATCGACGTCGAGCACCTGCGTCACGTCGTCGGCCCACTGAAACGCCGCGCGCAAACGCTCCAATTCCGCCACGACCTTGGTCACGCCCGACGTGAAGTACCACACCTGCCAGCGGTACTCGTCCTTGATCTTCTCGATCGGAGCCGCCGAGGGTCCGCGCAGCTCGACGCGGTCGCCCAGCTCGCGCTCCACGAGTTTCGCCCATTGCTCGGCGTAGAAGCGCAGCTTGTCGGGATTGGGCCCGCGGAAGAGGTGCTGGATCAGATGCCGGTACGGAGGGTAACGGAAGCTCCGGCGCACCGCCAGTTCGCCGACCGCGAAGCCGGCGAAGTCGGCGCGTTTCGAGAACTGGATCGCCTCCGATTGCGGCGTGAAGGTCTGCACGATCACCTCTCCCGCGCGGTCGCCGCGACCGGCGCGGCCCGCCACCTGCACCAAAAGCTGGAACGTGCGCTCGTTGGCGCGGAAGTCCGGCACGTGCATCGAGATGTCGGCGTCCACCAGCCCCACCAGCGTGACGTTCGGGAAATCAAGACCCTTGCCGATCATCTGCGTGCCGACCAGCACGTCGATGCGCCCGGCACGGAACTCGGCCAGCACCTCGCGGAAACGGTTTTTCCGCGCCATCGTGTCGGTGTCCATCCGCTCCACCCGCGCCCGCGGCACGAAGCGCTGCACGGCCTCCTCGACGCGCTGCGTGCCGAGTCCGCGCCAGCGGATGTCCGGCGCGCCGCATTCGGGACAGCGGTCGGGCGCGCCGCGCTGCTCGCCGCACAGGTGGCAGCGCAGCGTCTCGTCGGTGCGATGGTAGGTCATCGCGATGCTGCAATGCGCGCAGCCCTCGACGTGGCCGCATTGGCGGCAGAGCATCGACGACGAATAGCCGCGGCGGTTGATGAAGAGGATCGTCTGCTCGCGCCGCTCCAGCCGCTCGTGCATCGCGCGCACCAGCCGGTCCGAGAGTCCGGAAAAACCGCGCTTGCGGGTGACCTCGATGCGGAGGTCAACCACCTCGATGTGCGGGAGGCGCCGCGCGTCGACGCGGTTGGGCAGCTGCAACAGCCGGTACTTGCCCAGCTCGACGTTGGTGAAGCTCTCCAGCGAGGGAGTGGCGGAGCCCAGCACGGCGACGGCTCCGGCGAGCTTGGCCCGCATGACCGCGACATCTCGGCCGTGGTAACGCGGCGATTCGCCCTGTTTGTAGGCCGGCTCGTGCTCCTCGTCGACGACCACGAGCCGGAGATTCCGCACCGGCGCGAAGACCGCGGACCGCGCGCCCACCACCACCCGCGCCTCCCCGGTCGCGAGGGCCAGCCAGCCGTCGAGCCGCTCCCCCTCGCTGAGATGACTGTGCCAAACGACGCACCGCTGGCCGCCCGCCACCGCCTCGAGCCGCGAGCGCAACCGCGCCACGGTCTGCGGCGTGAGCGCGACCTCCGGCACGAGAAACATCACGCCGCCACCCGCCCGCAGCGCGGCGTCGATCGCCCGCAGGTAGACCTCGGTTTTTCCCGACCCGGTCACCCCGAGGAGCAGGGAAACCTTGAAACCGCCCGCCGTGACGTCCGCCGCGAGCGCGTCGACCGCGGCCTGCTGCTCGGGGTTCAGCGCATGCGGCAACGCCTGCACCAGCTCGCCGGCATCGTGCCCGTCGGCGTAGGCCACGCGCTCCACCCGCCGCGCCTCCTCGCGCAGCCAGCCGCGCTTCACCAACGCGGCCGCGACGGCCGCCGTCATCCCGAGGCGCTGGAGCACCAGCCCCTTCGGCTGCGGCCGGACCTGCGCCACGAGAAAATCATACAGGCGCGCCTGCTGCGGCGCGCGGCGCGTCAGGGTTTCGATCTCCTCCGCGGAAGCCCGGTGCGCCACGGCCAGGAGGCGTTCCTGGCGGATCGTCGCGCCGCGCCGCACCGCCGCCGGGATCATCGTCTCGATCACCGAGTCGATGCCGCACGCGTAGTAACGCGCCATCCAGCGCGCGAGCTCGAGCAGCTCGGGCGTGAACGCGGGAAACGGATAGGCGACCTGGGCGACGGCCTTCAGGCGCTCGACCGGGAAATCCCGCGGCGCGCCGATCTCGCCGACCACGCCGAGCCGCAGCGTGTTCAGGATCGGCACCCGCACCAAGGAACCCACCTGCACCTCGGCGCGCATCGGCTCCGGCACCCGGTAGTGCAGGACCTTGTCGAAGCCCGCGAGGGGGTGGACGCCCACGATCATCGCGCCATCTCGCGGTCCCGCCGCGACCGGAGCAAATTCAAAGCGCCCCGCGCGGTCCCGGACCCACGAACCCGTTGACACCGGCGCGCGGCGACCGCGACATTCGCGCCGTGACCAAGACGCAGGACCACGAGAAATTCCGGAGCTTCCTCGCCCGGAAGGGCCTGCGCGCGACCAACCAGCGCCTCGCCATCCTCGACGCCGCGCTCGCCCAGCCCGACCACTTCACCGCCGAACAGCTGCTCGGTTACGCGCGCTCCATCGACGACTCCGTCGCCCGCGCCACCGTCTACCGCACGCTCCCGATCATGACGGAGAGCGCGCTCCTGCGGGAGGTGGACATCGGCGCCGGCGAAAAATACTACCGCGCGAATCGCACCGGCCAGGACGCGCAGGTCGCGCAGGTGGTGTGCCTCGACTGCGACCGCATCTTCGAGATCGGGGCGCCGTTCATGTCATGGTACGGCAACTCGGTCTCATCCAAACTGGGACTGACCCCCGTGAGCCAGCGCCTCCAGGTGAGCGCGCGCTGCGACGCGTTGCGCGACAGCGGCTCCTGCCCGCGCCGGCCGACCTCCCGTTCCTCCCATGCCCAAGCCAAAGGACCGCAGCGTCGAGTTTGAGGTAGCCTTCTTCGAATCGATCCTGCGCCGCAGCCCGCGCTACACGCGGGTGATCGAGATTCTGGGCGGGCTCTACACTGACCAAGGCCGCATCGCCGACGGCCTGCGCATGGACCGGCGCCTGGTGCGCCTGCAGCCGTCAAACCCGACGGCGCACTACAACCTCGCCTGCAGCCTCGCGCTCTCCCGCCGCCGCACCGACGCGTTGCGCGTCCTTCGCCGGGCGGTGCAGCTCGGCTACCGCGACGTCGAGTGGATGCTGCAGGACCCCGACCTCGAGGAACTGAAGGAACACGAGGGCTTTCAGGCCCTGATCTCGGAGATTGATCCGCAGAGCTGACCCCGGGCCAGGCGGGTCTCAACCCACCTGCTGGCCGTAGGCCGCCGCGTCGAGCAGTTCGCCGCCCGCTGCCGCGTCAGACGGCTTCAGGCGAATCATCCAGCCGTCGCCAAACGGCGCGCGGTTCACGGTCTCGGGCGCGCCATCGAGCGCGGGGTTTGCCGCGACCACGGTGCCGGCGACGGGCGCGTAAAGGTCGCTCGCCGCTTTGACCGACTCGACCACACCGAAGGCCTCACCCGCGCGGAACGAGGCGCCGACCTTCGGCAATTGCACGAAGGTGATGTCGCCGAGCGAATTCTGGGCGTAATCAGTGATGCCCACGGTGACGGTGCCGTCGCTCTCGCGGCGGAGCCACTCGTGCGTCTTGGCGTAGCGAAGGTCGGCGGGGATGTTGCTCATGTGGGGAAATTCAGGGCCGCGGCCGGCGGCGGGCTCAAGCTCACGTTTTGCGCAGCGGGACGAACGGCGGACGCACCGGCTGGAGCGCGATGCGGGCGCCGCGGATATCCACCGCCAGCGCGCCGGCCGCCGCCGGGGTGGAAACGAGCGCCGATCCGATCGCCTCGTTGAGCATGGGCGAAAGCGTCCCCGACAGCACGCGGCCCACCGTGGCGCCGGCGGCATCAAGCACCGGGGTCTCGGCGCGCACGATACGGCGGTCGCCGGTGCGGAAAAACACCACTTTTCTCGCCGCACCGCCCTCTTTCTCGGCCACGAGCGCGGCGCGGCCGACGAAGTCAGCGCCTTTGTCCAACTTCACCGTCCAACCCAGTCCCGCGGTGAGCGGGGAAATATCGGCCGCGAGCTCGTGGCCGTAGAGCGGGTACCCGGCCTCGAGCCGGAGGCTGTCGCGCGCGCCGAGGCCGGCGAGTTCCAACCCTCTCGGGCTTCCGGCCTCGAGCAACGCGGCCGCGAGCGCGGGGGCGTCGCCGGCGGCGTGGTAGAGCTCAAAACCATCCTCGCCCGTGTACCCGGTGCGGCTGGCGATGCAGTGCACCCCGGCAACCGTGGCCTCGGTGAAGTGGTAATACTTCACGAGATCGAGTTTCGCACCGGTGAGCGATTGCACGATCGCGGCCGCGACCGGCCCCTGCACGGCCAACAACGCGTAGTCGGCCGAGCGGTCCGTGATTGTCACTTCAAACGCCGCCGCCTGCGCACGGATCCACGCGAGGTCCTTGTCGATGTTGCCGGCGTTGATGCACAGGAAGAAGTCGTCCGCCCCGCGCATGTAGACCAGCAGGTCGTCCACGACGCCGCCGTCGGGCTGGCACATCGGCGTGTAGAGCACGCGGCCGGGGAAGAGCTTCGCGACATCGTTGGTGACGAGGTGGTTCAGGAACCGCGCGGCCCCCGGCCCGCGCACGTCGACCTCGCCCATGTGGCTGACGTCAAACAAACCCGCGGCGCGCCGCACCGCCTTGTGCTCCTCGAGGATGCTGCGATACTGCACCGGCATCTCCCAGCCCGCGAAGTCCACCAGCCGGGCGCCGTGCGCCGCATGGAAGTCCCGGAGAGGCGTGCGCTTCAGTTCGCTCATGCGGCGAGAAAGCCAGCGCCGCCGGCGCCGCCGCAAGGTTGTTTTCGCGACGACCCGCGGGGATTCGGGTTGAGCGCGCCGCGCGGGCGTCCATGGCTCTCCGCGAACCGACATGACCCCCGCCCCCGAGCCGTCCCTGCGAGAAAAAATCGGCCAGATGCTGCTCGTCGGTTGTCGCGGCGCCCCGCCCGCCGAGTGCGACCTGGTCGTGCGCGACATCCGCGCGCACCACGTCGGCGGCGTCATCCTCTTCGATCAGGATGTCGCCGACCCGGCCCTCGGTCGCCGCAACATCCACTCGCCCGCCCAGGTGCGCGAGTTGCTCGCCTTTCTGCAAGCGCAGGCCCGCGTGCCGCTGCTGACCGCCGTCGATCAGGAGGGCGGCCGCGTCAATCGGCTGAAACCCGACTACGGCTTCCCTCCCAGCATCTCGCACGAGGAACTCGGGCGGCTCGCCGACGAACGCGAGACCCACCGTCACGCGACGACCACCGCCGACACGTTGAAGGCCGCCGGCTTCAACCTGAACCTCGCGCCCGTCGTCGATCTCGACGCCAATCCCGACAACCCGGTCATCCGCGGCAAGCGGCGGAGCTTCTCCGCGGATCCCGGAGTCGTCGCGCGCCACGCGGCGGCGTTTGTCCGCGCGCACCGCGAACGCGGCATCCTGACCTGCGAGAAACACTTCCCCGGCCACGGCAGCGCGCGCGGCGACACGCATCTCGGCCTGGTCGACGTCACGACCACGTGGGCCGAGCACGAGTTGGAACCCTTTCGTGCCCTCATCGCCGCCGGACTCGCCGACATGATCATGACCGCGCACGTGTTCAACGCGCGTCTGGACCCCGACCGGCCGGCCACGCTTTCGTTCAGGGTCGTGACCCGCCTGCTACGCGACATTCTTCGCTTCGACGGCGTGGTGGTGAGCGACGACATGGAGATGCGCGCGATCTCCAGCGGCTACGGTTTGGAGGAGTCGGTGCCCGCCGCGGTGGAAGCAGGCATCGACCTGCTCTGCTTCGGCAACAATCTCACCTACGACCCCGACATCGCGCCGCGCGCCGCCGCGATCCTGGAACGCGCCGTGACCTCGGGGCGAATCCCGCTGTCGCGAATCGACACCTCGCACCGCCGCCTGCTGGCGCTGAAACGCCGTGCCGGCCTGATCGACTGACCCCGCGTTTCCCATGAGCAACCCGACCGCTCCCGCCTCCGCCCGCCCTTGGGCGTGGATCCCCACGCTCTATTTCGCGCAGGGCATCCCGTACGTCGTGGTGATGACGCTCTCGACGGTCGTCTACAAGAATCTCGGGGTCTCCAACACCGACATCGCCCTGTACACGAGCTGGCTCTACCTGCCGTGGGTGATCAAGCCGCTGTGGTCGCCGCTGGTCGACATGTTCGGCACGAAACGGCTTTGGATCGTGACGCTGCAGTTCGTGATCGGCGTGGCCTTCGCGCTCGTCGCACTCACCCTGCCCGGACCGGATTTCTTCCGACTCTCCCTCGCGGTCTTCTGGTTGATGGCGTTCGCCTCGGCGACGCACGACATCGCGGCCGACGGCTTCTACCTGCTGGCGCTGCCGACGGGGCAGCAGTCGGCGGTCGTCGGCGTGCGGAGCACCTTTTACCGGCTCGCGAGCCTTTCGGCGCAGGGCGGCCTCGTTTACCTCGCGGGCCTCTGGCAGGAAAAAACCGGCAGCGTCGTGCAGGCGTGGGCGCTGGTCTTCAGCCTGCTGGCAGCCGTCTTTGTCGCGGTCGGCCTGCACCACGCCTTCGCGTTGCCGCGGCCGGCGGCGGACCGGCCGACGGCGGGTGGCGGCGGCCTGGTGAGGGAATTCCTCGGTGTGTTCGCCGCCTTCCTGCGCAAGCCCGGCATCCCGACGATCCTCGCGTTCCTGCTGCTCTACCGCCTCGGGGAGGCGCAGGCGTTGAAACTGCTTTCACCCTTCCTGCTCGATGCGCGCGACAAGGGCGGACTCGGCCTTAGCACGCGCGAGGTCGGCATCGTCTACGGCACGGTGGGCATCATCGCCCTCACCATCGGCGGGTTGCTCGGCGGCTGGGCGATCTCGCGCCGCGGCCTGAAGGCGATGCTCTGGCCGATGATCCTCGCGACGCACGTGCCGATCGCGGTTTTCCTCCTGCTCGCCGTTTACCAGCCCACCAACCTGTGGCTCGTCGGCGGCGCCCTCGCCGTGGAACAATTCGGCTACGGCTTCGGTTTCACCGCCTACATGCTCTACATGATGCTGGTGGCGGACGGCCCCCACAAGACGGCCCACTACGCGATCTGCACGGGGTTCATGGCCCTCGGCATGATGCTGCCCGGCATGGCCGCCGGTTGGATCGAGGATCAGGTCGGCTACGTGAAATTCTTCGCGTGGGTGCTGGCCTGCACCGTGCCTTCGTTCCTCGTCGTGGCCCAGCTCAAGGTCGACCCGGCGTTCGGCCGCAAGGCGCAGACCTGAAGCGCGGGTCAGTACAACAGGTACGGCTGCCGCTCGCGGCGGAACGCGTCCTCGCCGGCGCGCCAGCCCGCAATGATCTCGACCGCCGAGCGTCCCGCCTGCAGCGCCTCCCGCGTGCCGGCGGTACCATTCACCTTGTCGAACATATCGAACTTCTTCCCGGCCTTCACCGCCTCCGCGAAAAGATCCCGCCCCGCCACTTTTCGCAGCGCCTCGAGCGCGTGGTAATTGATCGCGGTCAGCGGCGCGCCGGCCGGATCCGTGACGTGGAGCTGCACGCCGCCGATCACCTCGTCCTTGAACGCGCCGTAGTACGGCTTGTAGGTGAGCGGACGGAAATGCACGCCGGCGATCCCGCGCGCGTTCAGGTCGGAGGCCAGCGCGTGCGGGTCCACCTTGGGCGCCGCGATCGTCTGGAACGGCAACGTGTACCCCACCCCGATGCTCACGCCGCCGATCTCCCCCAGCATCCCGGTCGCCACCTGGAACAGCGGCGACTCCCCGTGCGGGATGTGCGGCGAGGCCGGCACCCACGGCAGCCCGGTGTCGCGCCACGTCAGGTCGCGCCGCCAACCGCGCATCGGGATGACCGTCAGCTTGCACGGCTTCCGGATCCATCCGCGACCGTTGATCATCCGCGCGAGTTCACCGCAGGTCAGCCCGTACACGTACGGCACGTCCCATTGGCTCACGAACGAACGAAGGCGCTCATCCAGCAAACGCGGCCCCTCGACCCGGATTCCGCCCAGCGGATTCGGACGATCGAGCACCATGAACTCCACGCCCGCCTCGGCGCAGGCCTCCATCGCGAGGCCCATCGTGCTGATGAAGGTGTACGAGCGGGCGCCGGTGTCCTGCAGATCGTACACGACCACCTCGAGCCCCCGCAGCATCGCGGCCGTGGGCTTGCGGGTGGCGCCGTAAAGCGAGTGCACTGGCAGACCGGTGCGGACGTCGGTGCGGCTCTCCACCTTGTCGCCCGCGGGCACGTCGCCGTAGATCCCGTGCTCCGGGCCGAACAGCGCCACGAGTTTCACCCCGGGCGCGCGGCGCAAAACCTCGATGGTGCTCTCGAGCCGCCGGTTGACGCCCGAGGGATGGGTGATGAGCCCCCCCCTTCGACCGGCCAATTCCCTGAAGCCGCCTTCCGCCAGCACCTCGCTGCCGAGCACGACGCGCGGTGCATCCGCGGCGACGGCGGCGAGCGCCGAACCCAGCAACGCGGCCAGAAAACGTGTTCTCATGCCCGACCGATAGCCGCGGCCCTTCGCGGCGCCAGTTGTTTCCCCGGCGGCTTTCGCGATTGAGCCGGCGCCGGCTCCGGCTGCATCGTCACCCATCCCCATGCCGAACTTCCGCTTCGCCGCGCTGCTCTCCATCCCCGCCCTGTTGATCCTAGCCGGCTGCGTCAGCGTCCAGCCCGGCACTCCCGCCAAACGCGTGGGCGACGAGATCATCGTCGCGGGACAGCTCTTCCATACCGGCACGCGCGTCGTCACCTGGATGGATCCGGGCGGTTACGACGCCTACCGCGTGGAGCGGCGTTTCTCCCCGTACGCCGACTCCAGCTGGGAAAAGACGCCCGACGCCGCGAAAAATCTCGGCACCCCCAATCGCTACGGGATCCGCGCCGCGGCGCTATCCCCCGGGGAAATCGAGCGCGTGCGAGGCGGCGGCTGGGATCTGCCGTTGCTCCAGCGCGTGGTCGACCAGTTCGTCCTGCACTACGACGTCTGCGGCATCAGCAAATCCTGCTTCAACGTCCTCCACGACCACCGCGGGCTCAGCGTCCACTTCATGTTGGATATCGACGGCACGATCTACCAGACGCTCGACCTGAAGGAGCGCGCCCGTCACGCCACGATCTCCAACGACCGCTCGATCGGCATCGAGATCGCCAATATGGGCGCGTACCCGCCCAAGGACACCAAGGTCCTCGACGAATGGTACCCGAAGGACGCCGCCGGTCGCCCCTACATCCGCATCCCGGAGCGCCTCGGCGACCCGATGCTCCAGGTCGCGGGCTTCGTCGGCCGCCCCGCCCGTGATGAACGCGTCGCGGGCAACGTGCAGCGCACCGATCTCGTCCAGCACGACCTCACCCCCGAGCAATACGCCGCGCTCGTTAAGCTCACCGCCGCGCTCTGCCGGATCTTCCCGAAGATGCCGTGCGACTACCCGCGCGATGCCGCGGGAAAACTGGTCACGACCAAACTGCCCGACGAAACGTGGAAAGCCTACGCCGGCGTGCTCGGCCACTACCACGTGCAGACGAACAAGATCGACCCGGGCCCGGCCCTCGACTGGGACCGCCTCATCCGCGGCGCCCGTCGCGAGCTCGGACTGGACGCCCGCCCCAAGGATGTGAACGGCCGCTGAGCGGCGGCGCCGCCGAGTTTGTAACGCGGTGGGTTACTTGCCGCCGCGCGGGCTCAGGCCGGTCCGCCCGGCAC
>JBJTCH010000269.1:0-18123 GCA_046091745.1 Opitutaceae bacterium | reverse complement strand
GATCAGGAAATGCCGGGGAACTTCCAGCCGGCGCGGTAGGTGCGGCGCACGTGGCGGTTGGCCGCGCTCTCGTTGTCGAAAGCGAGCTTGGCGGCGTTCCACTTAAGCGTGGTCTGGGGGAAACGCACGGCGACGCTGCCGAGCAGCACCGACTCGGTGAGTGGTCCCGAGTAATCGAAGTTCGCGCCGGGTTTGCCGCCATTCATGCAGGCCTCGGCCCACTCGGTCCAATGGTGGCCTTGCTCGCGTTCCGGCAGCGTGTAGCCGGCGAATTTCGCCGTCGGGTAGAGCTTGGGCGGGGCGATGTGCGGGACGTGCAGCACGCCCTCGGTACCGATGATGATGGAGCCTTGGCTGTCGACGTCTCCCTTGCGCTTGGCGCTTTTGCCGTCGGCCGGAGTGGCTTCGCGGATCAGGGCTTGGATGTCGGCCGGCGGACGCTCGTCGCCGTCGTACCACGTGACCGCGACCGTCTGGCCGGCGGTGTAGGGCGTGCCGGGGAACACGTAGTGGATGCGGGCGTTGATCGACCAGTTCCATGGGTCGGGCGCGGGGCCCTCCGAGCGGACGGAGAGCGGCGAGGTGAGCGCGAGGGCCTTGAAGACCGGATCAAAGATGTGGCAGCCCATGTCACCGAACGTGCCGGTTCCGAAATCAAGGCGTTTGCGCCAATTGCCCGGATGGTAGTGGCCCTTGACGTAGGGGCGCGGCGTGGCGGGTCCGAGCCACAGGTCCCAGTTCAGCGTCTCCGGCACCGGGTCGGCGCGGTCGGGCGCCGGGCCCTTGTCGCCCCACTTCTTGCTGCTCCAGGTATGCACTTCCTTCACCTTGCCGATCACGCCGCCCTGCACGATGGCGGCCGCCTGGCGGTACACTTTGTAGGAGTGGATCTGGATGCCCATCTGCGTCACGAGCCGCTTCTCGCGCGCCAACTCGGTGAGGACGCGGGTCTCGTGCAGGTTATGCGCGAGCGGCTTCTGGCAGTAGCAATGTTTGCCGAGCTGCATCGCCGCGTAGGCGATCGGCCCGTGCAGGTGGTCGGGCGTCGAGACGTTAACCGAGTCGATGTTGCCCTGCTCCTTGTCGAGCAGCTGCCGCCAATCCTGGTAAACCCGGACGTCGGGGTGGGCCTCGCGGATCTGCTTGGTGCGGGAAAGGTCGACGTCGGCGACGGCGACGAGCTTCACGAACGGATTGCTGGTGAGGCTCTGGATGTCGGCTGCGGCCATGCCGCTGGCGCCGAAGCTCGCGTGGCGGAGCACGCGGCTCGGCGCGGCGGCGTGAAGGCTGCGCGCGAAGAACGGCGCGGCGAGGGCGGCGGCTCCGGCGGAGCGGAGAAAATCACGGCGGGAGGGAGGGGTGATGAGCGGGGAGGGCATCGCGAGCGTTGTGCGGGTGGCGCGCGTGCTTGGCAATCCCGCGCGCGGCGCGACCGCCGATCAAACGATTGCCATGCGGTCGGCTTTTCCGCCGAATCCGCGCTCCCGCGTCACCCCGACTCCATGCTCGCCTTCGCCCTCGCCATCTTCACCGGAGCTTTCCTGCTTTTCCAGGTCCAACCGCTGATCGGGAAGTACATCCTGCCATGGTTCGGGGGAAGCCCCGGGGTGTGGACGACCTGCATGCTCTTCTTCCAGGTGCTGCTGCTCGGCGGCTACGCGTACGCGCACACGCTGAGCCGGCGGTTCAAGCCGCGGACGCAGGTCATCGTTCACCTGACGCTGCTGGCCGCCGCCCTCGCCTCGCTGCCAATTGCGCCCGCCGAATCCTGGAAACCGGTGGCCGAGACCGATCCCGTCTGGCGGATTCTCGCGTTGCTGACCGCCACGCTCGGACTGCCGTACCTCGTGCTCGCGGCGACCGGGCCGCTGATGCAGGAGTGGTTCCGCCGCGGTTCGCCGGGTGTCTCTCCCTACCGGTTGTACGCGCTTTCCAACGTCGGCTCGCTGCTCGCGCTGGTGAGCTACCCGTTCTTCTTCGAGACGGTGCTCACCCGGCAGGAGCAGGCGCGGTTTTGGTCGTGGGGCCTCGTCGTCTATGCCGCCGCCTGCGCGTGGTGCGCGCGACGGGTCTGGCGGCTGCCGGCGGAGGAGGCCCCGGGCGGGCCTTCCGCGAACGCGCAGGAGAACGCTCCACCCGCGCCGGGATGGTCGGAACGCCTGCTGTGGATCGCGCTGCCGGCCTGCGCCTCGGTGCTGCTCCTCGCGGTGACCAACAAGATGTGCCAGGACGTCGCCGTCATTCCTTTCCTCTGGGTCCTGCCCCTGGCGATCTACCTGCTGACGTTCATCATCGCGTTCGACTCGCCGCGGTGGTATTCAACCTTTTATTACACCATCGTTCTGGCGGCCGCGTTGGGCGCCGGGTGTGTCGCGCTGCATGAGGGCGCCGACATGGATATCCTGCGGCAGGTGGCGATCTACTCGGTGCTCCTTTTCACCGGGTGCATGGTCTGCCACGGCGAGCTCTACCAGCTGCGTCCGCACCCGCGCCATCTGACCTCGTTTTACCTGATGATTTCCGCGGGCGGCGCGGTGGGCGGATTGTTCGTCGCGCTGGTCGCCCCGGCGGTCTTCGACAATTTCCACGAGACGCATCTCGGCTTCCTGCTGACGGCGGTGCTGCTGGCGGTGGTGGTGTGGCGTGGCCGAAGCGCGATGACGGACGGCTCATGGCGGCTGCTGGCGCTGATCCTCGTCCTCGGGGGCGTGTGGGGGCTGCAACTGGCAGCGGCGGGCAGCGGGTCGTGGCTGCGCGCCGAGGGGTGGCTGAGCCCGACGGCTTCTTTCGCGTGGGATGATGTCGCGCGGAAGGGATGGGTCGTGTGGACGGTGGCGGGCGTGATCGCGCTCGGACTGGCCCTGCTTCGTCGCGGTAAATCCTGGAACGGGCACGCCACGGTCTGCGGGGTCCTCGCCGCGGGCGGCCTGGCTCTCGCGTTTTCCCTCGGGCTTCAGATCCGGAACTCGTCGCGCGGGGCGGTGGTCAGTGGCCGCAACTTCTACGGCGTGCTCTCGGTCTTCGAATACGAGAAGGGCAATCCGCTGTCGCACCATCATGTGCTCCAGCATGGCCGCATCACGCACGGGCTGCAGTTCACCGTGCCGGACCGCGCCGCGCAGCCGACCTCCTACTTCCCGCCGCGCAGCGGACTCGGCCTGGCGCTGCGGAATTTCCCGCTCCAGGAGAACCAGCGCATCGGTCTCCTCGGGCTCGGCGTCGGGACGGTGACGGCCTACGGCAAGCCGGGCGACGTCATGCGCATCTACGAGATCAATCCGCAGGTCGTGGACATCGCGCGGCACCCGTTCACTTACCTCGCGCTGAGCAAGGCGAAGATCGAGCTGGCCGTCGGCGACGCGCGGTTGGTGATGGAGCGGGAGGCTCCGCAGAATTTCGATTTCCTGATCATGGACGCGTTCAGCAGCGACGCGGTGCCGGTGCACCTGCTGACGCGCGAGGCGTTCGAGATCTACCAGCGCCACCTGAAGCCCGACGGGGCGATCATCGTGAATATCTCCAACCGCTATCTCGACCTGCGGCCCGTCGTGGAGAATGCGGCGCGCCTGCTCGGCTACGATGTGCTCACGATCGACAGCGACGACGGCGCGGGGGAGGACGAGGACGGCGGCTGGTGGTTCTACGCCGCCACCTTCATGGTGCTGAGCAAGAACAAGGAGTTCATGTCCCGCGAGGCGCTGCGCGGTGCCGCCAGTCCGTCCGCGCCCGCGCGCACCGACATCCCGCTTTGGACCGACGACTACGCGAGCATGTTCAGGATCCTGAAGTAGCCGGCCCCGCGAGCGGGCCGGGCGACGTTCCGCGACGTCGCCCGGGGTGCCTCAAAGCTCCCGGATCGAGATGTTGCGGAACTGCACGAGGCTGGAGGCGGGGTTGTACTTCCCGTCCTTGAAGCCGCCGTGATGCTGGAGGGCGAGGGCGCCCTTCTCGGGCACGCCCGGGAGCTGCGCGTTGTCGATCACGGTCTTGCCATTCAGCACGACGGTGAGCCGGTCGCCCTTCATGGTGATCTCGAAGCTGTTCCACTCGCCGACGGGTTTGTCGGCCCGGACCTTCGGGGTGACGCCCGCGCGGACCGCCGCCGGCATCTTCTGATCCATGCGGTAACCGTAGACTTCGCCGGACCCGATCGGCCAGCACCAGATGTTGATCTGGGCCTTGCTGGTGCCACGCACGTAGATGCCGGAGTCGGCGTTGGGTGTGGGCGTGATGATGTCCTTGCCGTCGGGACCCTTCTTGTGGCTGCCGTCGGGCAATACGGTCGGAACCGGATAAAGTCCGGTGGTTTCCTTGATGCGCCAGTCCATGCGCAGGACGAAGTCCTTGTATTCCTTCGCGCTCCACAGGTTCTTGTCGCCGGGAGCCTCGCTGCGCGCGTCGTAGTCGATGACGCCGTCTAGGACCTTCCAGTGCCCGTTGTCGCCGGCGGGGACTTTCCAGGCGGAAAGATCGCGGCCGTTGAACAGGGATACAAAACCGGCGTCGGCGGCGAAGGCCGGCACGGTGAGCGCGAGGAGCGCGAGCGAGGCGGGGATGAGGAGCAGTTTTTTCATGGGGTGGTGGGAAACTGATTGGGGCTCTAATCTTGCCGGGGCAAGGCCGCGGTCGGGTGCGCCTTCACGGCTCCCCGTCGCCTGACTTGCCCTTTCGCTTGCCTGCCTTGCCGGCGCGCTTGGGGGCGTTGCGCTCCGCCGCCTCCTTTTCCTGCTCCCGCATGAACGCCTCGCGCGTGGCGAGGTTGGTACGGTCGCGGAAGACCGCCAACATCGGGTCCTTGGTGCGCACCATCCACGCGTCGAGCGTGGCGATCAACTCGTCGCGCTTCGCGCGGTGGGCCGGATCGTTCACGAGGTTTTGCAGGGCGTCGGGATCGTTCGTGTAATTGTACATCTCTTCCGGCACCCGCTGATCGAAGAGCCGCAGGCGTGCGTTGATCGCTGCGTCGGTCTTCGCCAGCGCGACCATGCGGCGGTAGGTCACGGTCCCTTTGGTGGCGGTCGCCATGGCGCGGGTGCCGTTGGACCAGGGGTTGAAAAGGTAGCCGTGGTCGCGGGTGATGATCGAGCGCATCGGGTGGCGGTTGCCGCCGGAGTTCTCGTTGTACTCGGCGACGATGTAGTCGCGCCCGGATTGGGTTTCGCCGCGCAGGATCGGAGCGAAGGAGCGCCCGTCCATGCCCGCCGGATGCGGCAGGCCGGTGATGTCAAGGAGGGTGGGGAGGAGGTCCACCGCCGAGATCAGGTGGCGGTCATCGACGGCGCCGGCGCGCGTCACGCCCGGCCAGCGGATCATCCAAGGCGTGCGGGTGCTGTGGAAGTAGAGCTGCGTCTTGGCGAACGGCAGCGGCATGCCGTGGTCGGAGAGGAAAAGGATCACGGTGCGCTCCTCCAAGCCGGACTCGCGCAATGCGCGGAGGATCTCGCCGAGGCTGTCGTCGGCGCGGCGCACGGAGGAGTAATAGAGCGCGAGTTCCTTCCGCACCTCCGGGTCGTCGAACAGGAAGCCCGGCACCGGCACCTCCGCGGCCGTGAAGACCCGGCTGGGGCGGTTCTCGTCCATCCGTCCATTCTCGCCGTAGAACGGCTTGTGCGGATCGGAGATGTTCACGTTCAGGCAGAACGGCTTTCCGGACTTCTTCGCCTCGGCGATGACGCGCTGGGTGGAGACGTGGTAGGAGGCGG
The DNA here is from genome assembly GCA_046091745.1 of Opitutaceae bacterium. GTDB lineage: Bacteria > Verrucomicrobiota > Verrucomicrobiia > Opitutales > Opitutaceae > ER46. The sequence continues at coordinate 12,421 of JBJTCH010000269.1, read as the reverse complement.
GTTTCTTCTGATCGAGCTGCGCGCCGTCGGGCTGCGTGTCCAGCACGACGTCCCACGCCGGATACGGAGACCACGGGGTGGAGTGGGTGACCTTGTGGCGGATGCCCGTGTAGTAGCCGGCGGCCTTCATGAGGTCGGCCATGACCGGGTAGGTGTTGCGCACCTGGTAGAAGCCCTCGACGCCGTTGTTGTGGGGGTAGCGGCCGGAGAACATCACGTTGCGCGAGGGCATGCAGTTCCCCACCTGCACGAAGGCGTGGTTGAAGCGGAGGCTGGTGGCCGCGAGACGGTCCATGTTCGGGGTCGTGTCCTTCAGGCGGCAGCCGTAGACGCCGACTGAGTCGCAGCTCATGTCGTCGGTCGTGATGACGAGCACGTTGAGGCGCTCGGCGCCGTGCAGCGAGGAGGCGGTCGCGAGACAGAGGGAAAGGGTGGCGGCGAGCGTCAAAGCGAGGAGGGCTTTCATGGGGTTCAGGGTAAGACGCCGCTGACGCGGAAAGGCGACAAGCGCTCCGTGACCACGTCAACGCGGGCGCTTTTGAAGAAAGGCCTTGTGCGTCCGCGCGGATCGCAACCACGCTTTCGCGCGCTCATTCCGAGCTTAGCCCCGCAGTCTCTCCCATGGTTCCCCGTTTCCTTCTTTCCCCCGACGGCCCCGAGGTTTCATCGATCGCCTTCGGACTCTGGCGCCTCGCCGCTGACCCTGACGGCACTTCGCCCGCCCGGGTGCGTCGCAAGATAGACGCCTGCCTTTCGGCCGGCATCACGACGTTCGATCACGCTGACATCTACGGGCTCTACACGTGCGAGGGCCTGTTCGGCCGCGCGCTCGCCGAGGAGCCGGCGCTGCGCGATCGCATGGAGATCATCACCAAGTGCGGCATCAATGCGGTCTGCGACAACCGGCCGGGTGTGAACATCGCCCATTACGACGCCACGGCCGCCGCGATCGAGCGGTGCGTGGAGCGTTCCCTGCGCGAACTCCGCACGGACCGGATCGACGTTCTTCTCATTCATCGTCCCGACTGGCTGACCAGCGCGGAGGAAACCGCGCGCGGCCTGCAGCGCGTGATCGCCTCGGGCAAGGTGCGCCACGTCGGCGTATCCAATTACAACGTGCACCAGTACGCGTTGCTGGGTCGCTTTCTCGGCCGCGCGCCGGTGACCAACCAGATCGAGATCAGCTTGCTCCACATGGACGCCATCTGGGACGGCACGCTCGACCAATGCCAGGCGGCGGGCGTGCACCCGATGGCGTGGTCGCCGCTGGGCGGCGGCCGGATTTCGACCGGCGACCAACCGGAGTCGGTGCGGACGCGCGAGGCGCTGCGCCGCATCGGCGCCGAGTACGGAGCCACGGCCGAGCAGATGGCGCATGCGTGGGTCGCCGCGCTGCCTTGCCGCCCGCAGGTCGTGATCGGCACGAACAAGCCGGAGCGCATCGCGGAGGCCGCGGCGAGCGCCGCCATCCGCCTCGAGCGCCAGCACTGGTACGAACTGTGGAGCGCGGCGCAGGGGCGTCGCGTGCCGTGATCCGCGGTTCGCCGTGACTTCCCCCGTGCCGTCGTTGCCGGCGATCCGCACCCCCGGGCGTCGGGCCGAGGTGGCGTGGTTCTCCGCGCTTTGCGCCGACGATTACGAATTCCTCGGCGTGCCCGACGGCCGTCTGCGCAGCAGTTTCGAGCATTGCGGCGGCATCGTGCGGCTCGCCGACGAATTGGGTTACCAGAACATTCTCCTGCCTTCCGGCTGGATCGCCGGGCAGGACGCGCTCGCGTTCGCTTCGGCGATGGCGGGTCGGAACCGGCAGATCAATCAGCTGGTTGCGCTGCGGATGGGCGAGGTCTGGCCGCCGATGCTCGCGCGCGCGATCGCGACCGTTGACCACATCGCCAAGGGCCGGCTCACGCTCAACATCATCTCCTCCGATCTCCCCGGCCTGAAGGAATCCAACGAGGACCGCTACGAGCGCAGCAGCGAGGTCATCCGCATCCTGCAGGCGCTCTGGTCGACCGAGGGTCCGCTCGAGTGGCGGGGGCGGTTTTATAACTTCAACCTACCCAACTGCGAGCCGGCGAAAACCTACCAGCAGAACGGCGGTCCGTTGCTCTACTTCGGCGGCATCTCCCCGGCGGCGCAGGAACTTTGCGCGCGGCACTGCGACGTTTTCCTGATGTGGCCCGAGACCGAGGCGAGCCTCTCGGCGACCATGCACCACATGGCCGGTTTGGCGGCGCGTCACGGACGCACGATCGACTTCGGTTTGCGCATCCACGTCATCGTGCGCGAGACGGAGGTCGCCGCCCGTGCGGCCGCCGATCGGCTTATCTCCCGCCTCGATCGGGAAAAAGGCGCGGCGATCCGTGCGCGCTCGATGGATGCCAAAAGCGCCGGGGTCCTTCGGCAGGACGCGCTGCGCGAGATGGCCGGTCCCGATCTCTACATCGAGCCGCACGTCTGGTCGGGCATCGGTCTGGCGCGCAGTGGCTGCGGCAGCGCGATCGTGGGCGACCCGGATCAGGTTGTCGCCAAGTTGAACCGCTATCTCGACCTGGGCTTCCGGTCGTTCGTGCTCAGCGGTTATCCGCACGCCGAGGAGTGCGAGCTCTTCGCTCGGCACGTGCTGCCGCGCCTGCCCACCTGCCGGCTAAACGAATTGCAGGGCCGGCTGGTGCGCGATCCGATCACGCCGCTCACCACCGGTCCGCGTCGCTAAGATTTTTCCGCATGAGCAAAGCACCCGTCAGGTTTGGTCTCGTCGGCTTCGGCGCCTGGGGCCGGTTCCACGCGCAGTCGATCGCGGGCAATGACGGTGCCCGTCTGGCTGCAATCACGGTGCCGTCCGAGGCCTCGCGCGCCGAGGCGGCGCGCCTGCACCCGGGCACGGCGATTTTCACCGATCACCGCGCGATGCTCGCGGCGGGCGGGCTCGACATCGTCGACGTGGTCACGCCGAGTCACACTCATCTGGCTGTTGCGACCGACGCTCTGGCCGCCGGCTGCGATGTGCTGCTGGAGAAGCCCATGGCGCTCACGATTGCCGATTGTCAGGAGATCGTCCGTTGCGCGCGCCGGCATGGCCGCCGGTTGGCGGTCGGTCACGAGCTGCGGCTCTCTTCCCAATGGGGCGAAATCCGCCGGATCATCGACCGCGGAGTCATCGGTGACCCGCAGTACGTGCTGGTTGAATTGTCCCGCAAGCCGTACCGCCTCGGCGCGTCCGGCTGGCGTTATGATCCCGCGCGGGTCGGCAGCTGGGTGCTGGAGGAGCCGATCCACTTCTTCGATCTCGCGCGCTGGTACCTTGAAAGTGCCGGTCGCCCGGTGGAGTTGCACGCGTTCGGCAATTCCCGCGACGCCACGCGGCCGGGGCTTTACGACAACTTCAGCGCGGTGTTCCGCTATGCGAACGGCGCTTACGCGGTGGTGTCGCAGACGCTTGCGGCCTTCGAGCACCATCAAACCGTGAAGGTTTCCGGCACGCGCGGCGCGCTCTGGGCCGGCTGGAGCGGTGCCCTCGACCGCACGCTGGAGCCGACTTTCTTCCTCAAGGTCTTCGATGGGCAGACGCTGGAGAATGTCGCGCTCGCGCGGCACAGCGGCGAGGTCTTCGAGTTGCGCGAGCAGATCGACCGCTGCGTGCGCATGGTGCGCGGCGAGGCGCCGCCGGCCGCGACGGGCGAGGATGGGGTGTGGTCGGCCGGACTTTGCCTGCTGGCCGAGGATTCCATCCGCCAGAGGCGTCCGCTGCCGGTGCCCGATCTTGCGGGGGGGCTGGGATGAGCGCCCCCGGGCAAGCTCCGTTGCGCTGGTACGACGGTGTCACGCGCTACCAGTGGCTCGTGCTGTTCATCGCGTGCCTCGGGTGGATTTTCGACGCTTTCGAGGGGCAGCTCTACAACATCACGCGCGGGGACATGCTGCCCGACCTGCTGCGGGCCGCCAACCCCTCGATCACGCCGACCGCGCTGACCGCCGCGACGGCCTCGTGGGGCGAGCGTTTCCTCGGGATCTTCCTGATCGGGGGAACCATCGGCGGCTGGCTGTTCAGCAGTTTGGCGGACCGCTGGGGGAGGGTGCCGGTGATGTCGGTCACCATCCTTTTCTACAGCATCTTTTCCGGCCTGACCGCGTTCGCGACCGAGCTCTGGCATGTCGGCGCGCTGCGGTTCCTCGTGGCGATGGGCGTGGGCGGCGAGTGGGCGGTCGGCGCCGCGCTCGTGGCGGAGGTTTTCCCGGCGCATGCCCGCGAGCGGGCGGGGGTGATTTTCCACGCTTCGAGCGTGGCGGGACTTTGGTTGGCGGCGGGAACCGGGCTGTGGGTCGGCGCGGAGTGGCGGACGGCCTACCTCGTCGGCGTGGTTCCCGCGCTGCTGGTGCTTTGGGTCCGGATGAGCGTGAAGGAGCCCGATTCGTGGCGGCGGGCGAAGGAAACGCGCGCGGAACAGTTGGGAAGTTTCCGCGAACTCCTGGGCGATCCCCGGTGGCGCGGACGTGCCGTGGCGGGGGCGCTTCTCGCGATGGTTGGGCTGGCGACTTTCTGGGGCGTAGTGGTGGCGGGGCAAAACATTGCCGACGACCTGCTGCGTCGCCTGGGCGTGCCGGCCGGCGAGGCCGCCTCCCGCGCCAAGATCGCCTTCGGCTTCGTGCAGACCGCCGGGGCCGGTCTGGGCATGCTGATGTTCGGGCCGCTCAGCGTGCGTTGGGGGCGCCGGCGCACTTTCGCGGTGATGCACGTCGCCGCCTGCGTGATGACGTTGGTCGTGTGCTGGGTGCCGGGCTATTTCGGCAGCTACGCGCTGTTGCTCGTGCTCCTGCCGGTCTTCGGCTTCTTCGCGCAGGGCATCCACGCCGGCTACGCGGTTTACTTTCCGGAGCTCTTCCCGACGCACCTGCGCGCCACGGGAGCGGGTTTCTGCTTCAACACCGGGCGCATCCTAGCCGCCCCGGTGCTCATCTGGCTCTCGGCGTGGATGAAATCCACATTCGCCCTGCCTGTCGCCGTCTCGGTGCTGGGCATGTTTTTCCTCTTCGGCCTCATCGTGCTGCGCTTCCTGCCGGAGACGCGGGATCAGGAACTCCCGGAGGACTAGGAGCTCCCGCCCTTCGCCCGATCCCGGAGCTTTCGGCCCGACGCGGTGGAGCCGCAACCCAAGGGGTTGAGTTGGAACCCAGCGGGCACAGAGGGAACCACCAAACACACGAAAGGCGCGAAATTGGGCGGGGTGGCCCACGGAAGCCATTGAACCAGAATAACCGTCTGAAATACGTCCGATGGTAGCCGCGGATGATGCCGGAACCCCGACCGCCTGACGCCATCCCGAAGACAGCGAATTTGAACCGCAGATTTCTCAGATGGCGCAGATGAAGACCGAAGGGCGTTTGGCGCTTCCGAATGACCGGAACGAACGGGCGGAGTGGAACATGAAGACCGGGAAGACCGTAAAGGCCGGCGGCGCGGGATCGGCGCTCCCGGAAAAAACGATTCCGGGTGATAGCATTGCAGTGCATCCAGCGCGTCGGCCGGTCGGAATTCCGGGCGGAATTCGCTGTTGACGCGTGGGGGCCTGGCGGATCCCTTGCGCGGTTCCGAATCAAGCAACCCGACGAGCCATGCGCGACGAATACATCAAGGAAGCCCAGAAGCAGATCCAGGACCCCAACGTCCTGATCAACGTGGTGTCCCGCCGCGTGAAGCAGCTGAAACGGGGCAACCGCCCGCTCGTCGAGTCGCTCGAGAAGCTGGCCCCCGAGGACGTCGCCCTGCGCGAGGTCATCGAGAACAAGATCAGCCACGAGCTGGCCTCCTGAGCAGGTCGGAGACGGACTTTCCAAGGCGGCGCGGCGATTGCCGGCGCCGCCTTTTTGATTCACGCTGACCGAGGTTTGCCGCCATGTCCGCCGCCCGTCACGACGCCAAGCGCTTCACGGAGGTCCGCAACGCGAAGGCGCTGCGCGATTATACCGTCGACGAGCGTTTCGAGGCGGGCATCCAGCTGCGCGGCACCGAGGTGAAGGCGATCCGGGCCGGCAAGGCGCAGATCAGCGACGCGTTCGCGCGGGTGGAAAAGGGCGAGCTCTGGCTCCACAACGCCCACATCGAGCAGTACGCGTTCGGCAACATCCACAACCACGACGCCAAGCGCATCCGTAAGCTCCTGCTCCACCGGCGGCAGCTCGAGAAGATCCGCGTCGCGCTCGAGACCGGCGGCGGGCGGGCCGTGGTTCCGCTCCGGCTGTACTTCAAGGAGGCTTTGGTGAAGGTCGAGGTGGCGCTGTGTACCGGCAAGAAGAGCTTCGACCGCCGCGAGGACCTCAAGAAGCGCGTGCAGCTCCGCGAGGTCGACCAGGCGATGAAACAGCGGCGCGGCTGACCGCGGGGCCATGCTCCACGTCGTCCTGTTTCAGCCCGAGATCGCGCCGAACACCGGTAACATCGGACGGATGTGCGCCATCACCCGCTCGCGCCTGCATCTGATCCACCCGCTCGGCTACGTCATCAACGACCGCAACCTCCGGCGTGCCGGCATGGACTACTGGAAGTCGCTCGACGTCCACGAGCATGCCGACTGGGCGGCGTTTCGCGCGAGTCCCGCGGCGCCCGCGCGGCTTTGGCTCCTGACCACCAAGGCGGAGCAGGGGATCTGGGACGTCGAGTTCGCCGACGGCGACGGACTCGTTTTCGGCAACGAGAGTTCCGGCGCGCCGGCCTGGCTGCACGATGAACTCACCGCCCGCCGCGTCCGCATCCCGCAGCAGGACCCTACGCTCCGGTCGCTCAATCTGAGCACCGCGGCCGGCATCGCCTGCTACGAGGCGCTCCGGCAGGTCACCCGCCGCAAGTCTTGACCGCGGCGTCGCGCCCCCCGCGCGGGATCGCCATCTCGAACGGTGGCAGCTTCACGTGGACCTTGCGTCCGGCCTCGTCGATCCCGTGGAAGCTGCCGTGCACGACGGCGTCGACGCCCGTCACGTGAAAGCTGTTGTAGGAAAATTCCTCGCCGGGGGTGAGCCGCGGGGTCTCGCCGACGATCTTGTCGCCCTCGATCACGAGGCGGTCCCCGTCGACCTGTTCCACGACCCACTTGCGGCCGAGCAGCGTGACGGTGCACGCGGAGGCGTTGCGGATCGTGATGTAGTAGACGAACGCGTGCGGCTTGTCGGCCGGCAGGCTCGCGCCACCGTGGTGGTAACACAGGCGATCGAGCCGGGCGGACAGGCCGGGGAGTTCGTTGGACTGGGACACGCGGGAACGAGAGTGCGGTTTTCCGTTTCGGCAAGCGTCGCCGTTCGCGTCGCCGTTCGCCGCTTGCGCCGCGCCGGCCGACCCGCTGGATAAAGCGCGCTCGCATGATTTCGATCCGCATCCGGCAACTCACCAAGCGCTTCGGTACCGTCACGGCGCTTCAGCGGCTCGACCTCACGATCGACGCCGGCGAGCTGTTTTTCCTCCTCGGTCCCAGCGGTTGCGGCAAAACCACGCTGCTGCGCAGCCTCGCCGGGTTTTATATCCCGGAGGAGGGCACGGTGCTGTTCGGCGACGAGGATGTGACGCGGTTGGAGCCGCACCGCCGCAATACCGGCATGATGTTTCAAAGTTACGCGCTGTGGCCGCACATGTCGGTGGCGGAGAACGTGGCCTTCGGTCTCGAGGAGCGGAAGGTGCCGGCGCCCGAACTCAAGCGGCGGGTCGCCGAGGCCTTGGAGTCGGTGCGCATGGGCGCCTTCGCCGATCGCAAGCCCAACCAGCTTTCGGGCGGTCAGCAGCAACGGGTGGCGCTGGCGCGCGCTCTGGTCATCCGCCCGCGCTGTCTTCTGCTCGACGAGCCGCTGTCGAACCTCGACGCCAAGCTGCGGCTTGAGATGCGCACGGAGATCCGGCGGGTCTGCAAGGAGTTCAAGCTCACGACCGTCTATGTGACCCACGACCAGAAGGAGGCGCTCTCCGTCGCCGACCGCATGGCGATTCTCGACGGCGGCCGCATCCTGCAGGTCGGCTCGCCGCGCGAGGTTTACCGCCGCCCGGTCGGACGCGTGGTGGCGGACTTTATTGGAGAAACGGATTTCATTCCTGGAACCGTGGTGGCCTCGCAGGACGGCCGCGCCACGGTTGACACCGCGCTGGGTCGCATGGCGGGTGTGCTCGGTGATCCCGCGGCGAAGCCCGCCGCGGGAGCCAAGGTCACGCTCTGCGTGCGTCCGGAATGCTGGTCCCTGAGCGACCGCCAGCCGGCGGACAATTGGGTGCGCGGGCGCATCGGCGAGGCCGTTTACCTAGGGGAACTCGCCCAATACGCGCTGCAGGCCGGCGACCGCACGCTGAAGGTCATCGAGCTGAACCCGCGGTTTCTCGAGAAATCGGGGCAGGGCGAGGTCTTCGCCCGGGCGGAACCGGAGGATGTCGTTGTCCTCGCCGACTGAGCGCGCGCGGGAGCGGTTCCGGGCATGAAGCGCGCATTGATCGTCCTCACGCTGGTGGCGCTCGTGGCGCTGCCGTTCGCTCTGCGTCCCAAGGCCGACGCCGCGCGCCGCACCGATGACACGGTCGTGGTCATCACGCCGCATAACGAGGCGATCCGCCATGAGTACGCGCTCGGCTTCTCCGAATGGTACCAGCGCCGCACCGGTCGCAGCGTGTCGATCGATTGGCGCATCGTCGGTGGGACGAGTGAGATCGCGCGCTTCCTCGAGGGTGAGTTCTCGGCCGCGTTCGAGGTGCAGTGGGTGAAACGCCTCGGGCGCCCGTGGAGCGCCGAGGTCGCCTCCGGTTTCCAGAACGGTCGCCTGCGGCCCGACGCGCCGGCGACGGCCCGCGAGGCCCGCTCCGCCTTCCTCGCGTCGGAGGTGGGTTGCGGCATCGACGTTTTTTTCGGCGGGGGCACCTACGATTTCGAACGTGCCGCGCAAGCGGGCTGGCTGGTTGAAACCGGGCTGAAGCGCTCGCGCCCCGAATGGTTCACAGCGGCGGTGATCCCGGAGAGTTACGCGGGGGAAACGTATCGCGACGCCGCCGGACGCTGGGTGGGCGCGGTGCTCAGTTCCTACGGCATCATCTTCAATCGCGATTCGTTGGGCCGGCTGGGCGTGACGCGCGAACCCTCGCAATGGGCCGACCTCGCCGATCCGCGCCTGATGGGGGAGGTGGCGCTCGCCGATCCCACCAAGAGCGGTTCCGTGGCGAAGGCGTTCGAGAACATCATCCAGCAGCAGATGCAGCTGCGATTGGATGAACTGATGCGGGCGGCTCCCGCCGAGGCGCCCGCCGCGCGCGAGCAACGGGCCGTCCGCGAGGGCTGGTTGGCTGGAATGCAACTCCTGCAGCGGATCGGGGCGAACTCCCGCTATTTCACGGATTCCTCCCAGAAACCGCCGATCGACGTGGCTTCGGGCAATTGCGCGGCCGGGCTGTGCATCGACTTCTATGGCCGCCAGCAACAGGAGGCCGTGCGCCGCCGCGATCGCACCGAACGCGTCGGCTACGTTTCGCCGGCGGGCGGATCAGTCGCTTCCGTCGACCCGATCGCGCTGCTGCGGGGCGCGCGTAACCGCGCCGCCGCGGAGGCGTTTCTCGAGTACGTGCTGTCGCCCGAGGGGCAGCTGCTCTGGAACCTGCGCCCGGGCACGGCCGGCGGGCCGCAGCGCTTCGCCCTGCGCCGTCTGCCGGTGCGCCGTGATTTCTACCGTGACGAGGCGCTGCGCCCGCTGCGTTCCGATCCGGACGACGCTCCGTACGACCAGGCGACTCCGCTGGTGTATCGCCAGGAATGGACGGGGCGCATTTTCCGCGAGATGGCGCTGATCATCCGCGTGATGTGCCAGGACACCCACGCCGAATTGCGCGCGGCGTGGACGGCCATCCAGGCGGCGGACGGGGAGCGGAAGGCCAAGGCCCTCGCGGTCATGCAGGATCTGTCAGCTTTGTCCTACGAGAAGACCACCGGCGCGATCCGCGAGCGCATGAACGCCCGCAACCGCGTCGACGAGGCGAAGCTGGCTCGCGAATTGGCGGACACCTTCCGCGCCAATTACCGCCGCGCCGAAGCCATCGCCCGCGGCGCCGGCTCCTGATCGCACCGCGATAAGGCGGTCCACGTGTGCGGTCGGCCGGACCTTTGAGCTTCTCCCGGTTGTCGCCCGAGGGATGGCTGCGAAGCGGCTCGCCCGACATCAGGACGGTGTTGCAGCGCCGGTCCCGACGGCCCTTCGTGAGGCGCATGTTCACTCTGGCTTTGGTGCAGATGCGGGTGGAGCAGGGACGTGCGAACGCGAACCTGGAGCGCGCGGAAGCGAGGATCGCGGAGGCGGCGGAAGCGGGCGCCGAGGTTGTACTGCTGCCGGAAACTTTGGATTTAGGATGGCTGGGGGCAGCCTCCCGAGGGGCGGGGGAGATTCCGGGAGGAAGCGCCTGCCGGCGGTTGGCGGAGGCGGCGCGGCGGCACCGTGTCTTCGTGGCCGCCGGTCTGACAGAGCGGGCTGGCGGACGGGCATACAACGCCGCGGTCCTGCTCGGGCCGCGCGGCGAAGTGCTTTTGCACCACCGGAAGATCAACGAACTCGCCGAGGGATGGGCGACGTACGGGCCGGGTGACCGTCTGGCGGTGGTCGACACGCGGCTCGGCCGGCTGGGACTGATGATCTGCGCGGACGCTTTCGCACCGGGACAGGTTTTGAGCCGTGCGCTGGCTTTGATGGGGGCGCAGGTGATTCTATCCCCGTGCGCCTGGGCGATGCCGGCCGGCCACGACAACGGGAAGGTTCCGTACGGCTGGCTGTGGCAGGAGAACTACGGGCCGGTGGCCAGGGATTTCCGACTTTGGATCGCGGGTTGCAGCAATGTCGGTCGGATCATCTCCGGTGCGTGGGCCGGCCGGGAATGCATCGGCAATTCCCTGGTCGTGAGCCCCGAGGGAGAACCCGTGCTGCGCGGGCCTTATGGTGTCGACGCCGAGGCGCTGCTTTACATCCGGATCAGCCCGCAGTCCCGCGAACGCGGAGGGCCCGCCTGAATGAGTCGGCGCTCACTTTGTCAGCGGGTGTAGTTCAACGCGGCGCACATAGAGTTCGGCGCCCTCGGATTGAATCAGGATGCGCCCTTCCCGGAGCGAGGCGTCGGTGGCGGCGTTCACCTTGATGCCATTCAGGAAGTAGGTGAGGGATCGTCCCGCGCAGGTCGCCTCGAGGAGGTTCCACTCGCCCACCGGACGCTCGGCGTCGTTGGCGCCGCGGAAGCCGAGGACGTCCTTCCAGGCGGGATCCTTCAGGCGCCAATCGGTGCGGTTGCGTCCACGCCCGAACTCCTGCTCCACGCCGTCGGGGTTCCAGCGCCGGGTTCCCGGAGTAACCGTGGCGCGCAAGGTCGGGAAAAGAATGTCCGGTCTTCCGCGCTCGTAGCCGCCGACGATGATGAGATCCCCCGTTCCTCCCTCGATGATCTGGTACTCGATCGATCTCTGCCAGGGGGCGCGGAAGTCGGGTGTGTTGTTGCCCGGTTCCCCCTGACAGTGGAACAGCACGCCGGAATCGCGGGTGCTCTCCGCGCGGGGGCGCCACGTGGCCGGCCCCCAGCGGTATTCCATGACAAAACGGTAGTCGGTGAAACGCTCCCGCGTGATGATGCCGCCGTAATGCCGGCCGCTGATGCGGATGGCCGGCGCGCCGTCGATGCGGTCGACGACCGTGAAAACCCGGTCCGGATCATCGGCTCCCTGTTTGGCCAGCCAGGTCGTGAACGAGGAAAGATCGCGCCCGTTGAACAGCTCCAGGCGCGCGCGCGGAGTGATCGCGGGGGAGTCCGGTGCCGCCGCCGGGCAGGCAACCTGGACGGCGACGTTGACGAACAGAAGGGTCAGGAACGGGGTGTAACGTGGCATCGGCGGAGGAAATTGGAGGTGATTCGTTGGACGCGCTCGTCGGGGCCGTGGGGACGACCGAGGTGGGAGTAGGGAGGGATCAGCCCCGGCGGCTGCGAGAGCCCCATCGACCAGAAGATGGTGGCGGCGTTGAAGACCCAATTGCCGGCCGGGCCGGGATAAACAGTTGCCGCGTAGGTGGAGCGGGCGCCGTCGGCCTTCATCGTCTCGCCCGCGGCGATCACCTCCAGGCCCGGCAGATCGGCGGGGTCGCCGTGATGCTCCCACCCCACGAGTCCCGGGATGAAGTCGCCGTCGCGCAGGCCGGTGCCCTCGAGGATCCAGTGGCCGGAGCGGGTGACCGTCCAGTTTCCGGATCCGTTGGCGGGAAACATCGTGCGGGCGCCGACGAGCAGGGCCTCGTCGGGGCCGTGTTTTTCCCAGCGTTCCGTCGCATTGCGGGGACCGGCGCCGCCGAACATGCCCTGCCGGTAAAGCAGGCGGTGCGGCCGTCCCGCGTGGTTCCGCAGGGAGAGCGGCACCACGCCGGAGACGCTGTTGCCGCAGAGGAA
>JBJTCH010000268.1:0-2854 GCA_046091745.1 Opitutaceae bacterium | reverse complement strand
GCGACGACGCGCTCCGCGCCGGCAGCCCGCGCACGTTGGTCCGCGCCTCGGGGCCCGATGTCGGTCTGCCCGACGGCGTGATGGGCAACAGCGAGGTCGGGCACGAGAACATCGGCGCCGGCCGCGTGGTCGACCAGGAGCTGGTGCGTCTCAACAAACTCTTTTCCGAGGGCCGGCTTGCCGTCAGCCCGGTCTGGCACGCCGCAGTGGAACGCGCGCGTCGTCCCGGCGCGAAGCTGCACCTGTTCGGCATCGTGAGCGACGCCGGCGTGCACGGGATGCTCGAGCATCTTTACGGCATCCTGCGCCAGGCCAAGGCCGACGGCCTGAAGGAGGTTTACGTGCATGCGTTCACCGACGGCCGGGACACGCCGCCGTCCTCGGGCCTCGGCTATGTGCGCCAGGTTGAGGCGCAGATGCGCGCCATCGGCGTGGGGCGGATCGCGAGCGTGTGCGGCCGTTTCTGGGCGATGGACCGCGACAACCGCTGGGAGCGGGTGCAGAAGGCGTACGATATGCTCACGGGCCGCGCGGCGGTGGCCACCGCGGCGAGCGCCGAGGCGGCGGTGCAGTCGTACTACGATCGCCCGCTCAGCCCCACGCAGATCGGTGACGAGTTCGTGCCGGCCACGTGGATACTCGGCGCCGGCGGAAAGCCCGTCGCGACCGTCGCCGACGGTGACGCGGTTTTGTTTTACAATTACCGCGGCGACCGGCCGCGTGAGATCACGCGGGCCTTTGTGCAGGATGACTTCGCGGGCTTCGACCGCGGCCGGAAGCTCGATCTCTATTACGCCACGATGACGGAGTACGAGGCGGGCCTCCCCGTGCAGGTGGTGTCCCCGAAGCCGGAGAAGTTGAAAAACATCCTCGGCGAAGTGGTGAGCAAGGCGGGCATCGCGCAGTTCCGCTGCGCCGAGACCGAGAAGAACCCGCACGTGACCTTCTTCTTTAACAACTACCGCAAGGATCCGTTCCCGGGCGAGGACCGGGCCTGCCCGCCGAGCCCGAAGGTGGCCACCTACGACCTGCAGCCGGAGATGTCGGCGGCCGACGTCACGCGTGCGGCGAAGGAGGCGATCCTCGGAGGCAAGTACGGTCTGATCGTGGTGAATTACGCCAATCCCGACATGGTCGGTCACACCGGCTCCCTGCCGGCGACCGTCCGTGCGGTCGAGGCGACGGACCACGGAGTGGGGGAACTCCTCGCGGCGGTGGCGGCCCGCGGTGGTCGCGCGCTGGTTTGCGCCGATCACGGCAACGCCGAGCAGATGTGGGACCCGACGGTGAACGGCCCGCACACCGCGCACACGCTCAACCTCGTCGCGGTGTTCGTCGTGGGCGAAGGCTTCGTGGCGGGTAAAACCAAGATGCGCGACGGCGGTCGCCTGGCCGACATCGCTCCGACTGTGCTTCATCTGATGGGCCTGCCGAAACCCTCCGAGATGACCGGCGAAAGCCTCGTCGCGGGATGAAGGAGGCCGTCGGAGCTCTGTCCGATGAGTAGGCAGAGCCCCGCGGGTGCGTCGGGCGTTTCGTTCGGTTTTGGCGACTGCGGATGGCGCGACGCTTCGCATTGTTCTGGCGTCAAGGCGCCCCCGCCGGCCAGGCCCTTGAGTCCTCGGCCTGTTTTCGTGGGCTCCGCCTCGTCTGTTGCTGAAAGCAGGAAGGCGCCGGATTGCTCCGGCGCCTTCGGGAGGGATAGTGGTTCCAGCGGAAGTCAGCGCATCTTCGCGAACGTGGACTGCAGGAGCGCGAGGTCGGCGGCGCCCTTCGTGCGTTCCTTGGTCTTGCGGATGAGGTCGGCCTCGAGGGCGTTCTTCGTCGCGCGGGACTTGTTCTCGTAGAAGACGCCGAACGCGCCGGGCCAGGCCTGGCCGGCCAGCTTGAACGCGGCGACTTCGTCGGCCGGGTCGTGGCGCTGCACATCCTCGGGCGAGCCGTCGTTCTTCTTCTCGTCGATCAGCGTCCACGCGCCGCCCTTGCGCGGCACGGCGGCGTCGAACGCGCCCTCGAAGAACTCGACGCACTCGGAGAGGATCTCGACCACCGAGAAGCCGTCATGGCGCGCGGCGCGGAGCATCATCTCGGTCATGTGGTTGACCTGGGTGGCGTGGCTGCGGGCGACAAAAGTGGCGCCGCTGTTGAGCAGCGTGCGCATGGGGTTGATCGGCTGGTCAATCGCGCCCCATGGGTCGGTCTTGGACTTGAAGCCGATCGGCGAGGTGGGCGACGTCTGCTTCTTGGTGAGTCCGTAAACCGAGTTGTCCATGATCACGTAGGTGAGGCGGACGTTCTTGCGCGCGGTGTGGGTGAGGTGGTTGCCGCCGATCGAGAAACCGTCGCCGTCGCCACCGAAGACGAAGACGTGGAGTTCGTCGTTCCCGAGGCTGATGCCGGCGGCGAACGGCAGCGCGCGGCCGTGGATGAAGTGGCCGCCGTGGGTGTTGACGAAGTACGGGAAGCGCGACGAGCAGCCGATGCCCGCGAACGTCACGATCTTCTCGTGCGGGTACTGGAGCTTCTCGAGGACGCGGTAGAACGACGCCAGCACGGCGAAGTCGCCGCAGCCGGGGCACCACGTCGGGTGGTCGGCAGTGAGGATCTTCTTGGTGAGCGGGGCGCCCGCGGGGGCGGGCGGAATGGCAACGGCGGAGGACATGGGATTTTCCGGGTTCGGGTTGCGAAAGGGCTGTTTCAGCGGGCGGCGAGCGGGCTTGGGCGCGCGGTGCCGACGGATTCGAGGAGCGCGGCGTGGCCGATGTGGCGGGCGATGCCGGCGACCAGCTCGCTTACCTTGAACGTGAGGCCGTCGGTCTTGCAGACGCTCACGATCGCCGGGTTGGCGATACGG
>JBJTCH010000267.1:0-4039 GCA_046091745.1 Opitutaceae bacterium | reverse complement strand
AGCCGGTTGGCCGCGGCCGAGACGGGCTCGCCGCCTTTGGTCGTGAACCTCACCGCCGCCGAACCGTCCTCTTCGCGCGAGACGATCTCGCCGCGCACTTCCCCGGAAGGATGGTCGAACGTGGCGCCCGGCGGAAGCTTGCGGCCGGGTTTAACGAGGCAGCGCCACGTGAAATCATCGCCCTCGGGTCGCAGCAGGAAGCATTCGACCGCGCCGCCGGTCGGACGGCGGGCGGACAACCTCGCGGGCAGCACGGCCGCGTTGTTGCGGAAAAGGATGGCCCCGGGCGCGAGGTATTCCGGAAGGTCCGCGAAGGCGCGATGTTCCAGCCGCCGCGCAGTGCGGTGGACCACCAGCAAGCGGGACGCGTCGCGTCGCGCGGCGGGCGTCTGCGCCACCCGCGCGGGTGGCAGATCGTAATCAAACATTGAGGCGGCGAGCGGCACGGCGAGGCGAACACCGCACCAAACCCGCCGTCGCGCCGAACACAAGGCGCGCCTCCGCTGAAACCTCGGTTTCCGAATAGCTCCGCGGGGTTTTAACCACGGAGGGACCTGGCGCGGCTCTGCCGCAACCCAAGAGGAGTTGAGTTGGAACACAGAGGGCACAGCGGCCCGCTCCGAGTTCACCGAGCCCGATCCACCGGACCGAGGCTCAGGCCGTAACGCGCTCCCGATTCGCTCCGCGGGTGAGTAACCACGGGTGGACACCGATGGACACGGATAAGGAGGGCTCGGCGTAGCCGCGGCTGTTTACCCGCCTGAGGAGGGTTCACCCGCCGTAGGCTCGGCCAAGGCGGGCCCGCCTCGGATCAGGCAGGAAATCCATCCGCCTTGCCGCCCTCAGGGAGGCAGCAGGCCGGCGAGGACGGCGATCGCCTCCTGCCGGATCGTGAGAACCGCGCGCAGGTCGGATTGCGCCTGCTGGAGGCGAGCTTCGGCTTGCTCGTGGACGTTACGAGCCCGGGTCAGGCGGGCCTTCACTTCGGCGTCAGGCAGATTGTCGCGGACGGCGTAGCGTAGCGAATCCTGCTCCGGGTTGGCGGAGCGGCTGGAGCGGTCGCCTTTCTTCGTCGCGATCGGCGTCGGTTTTCCGCCGGTGCTGCCCTTCCAGAGACTGGAGCGGGCCTCGTTCACGCGGTTGATGCGCTCCAGAACCACGGCCCATTCGGCGTCGTCCTCGACGCCGAGTTGATCGCGGAGGCGTTCAAGATTGCGGGCGGCGGCCTCGTCGGCGCGCGCCTTGGGATTGCTGGCGGCGGAATCCTTGTCGCCCCGCGAGGGCTTGCGCCCCCCGTCGTCGCCGCCGGCCATCTCGCGGCGCAGCTCCTTTTTCTCCGCCTTGAATTCAGCCTTGGCCGCGCGCCCCGCCGGCGTCCAGGCCGCGACCAGCGCCACCGCCAGCATCGGGATCATGCCGGAAGCGGCTGCGGGGAAATGGTCCGTCTTCAGGCGGCGCATGGCGGGGTTCGTGGGTTAAGGCAAAAGACGCGCTGGCGGGCAAACCGTTACCGATGACGGCTGCGCCGGTCCTCCGTTCCGCGGGAGGGTTTCGCCGCAACCGCGTCGCGCTGCGGACGTCCTCAGGAAAGTCGGAACACTCGACAAGGCGCTGCGGCGATCGGGAAATTAACCGCTTTGAACGCCATGAGATACCTCGCCCGTCCGTACGTCGCCGCCTGCCTCGCTCTCACCGTTTTTCGCGCCACCCAGCCGGCCGCCGCCCAAGCCGTTCCCGCTCCCGCGGTGACGTCGGTCGCCGCAACCGACGAGGCAGTCGCCCTTTCGCCGTTTGTCGTCTCGACCGAGAAGGACACCGGCTACATCGCGGCCGACACGCTGAACGCCGGCCGGTTGCGCGCCAACCTTCTGATGACCCCGGGCACAATGGAGGTTTTCACGCGCGACCTGATCGACGACCTCGGGGTGTTCAATATCGACGAGGCCTCCGCCTGGCTCACGAGCTCCCATCCGCTCGAGACCAACGGCATCAACGGCAACAGCATGAACCCGGCGAGCCTCGGCCAGCACGACCCGGGCAGCAACGTTAGCCTCCGCGGCATGGCGACTCAGCCCAGCACGCGGAACTACTTCCTCAGCGCGACCACGCCGATGGAGTACAACGTGCAGCGCATCGAGGCGGGCCGCGGCCCCAACGCCATCCTCTACGGCGAGGGCGGTCCCGGCGGCGGCGTGAACTACATCACCAAACAGCCCGAGCGTCGTGCGTTCGGCACGGTGCGTTTTCGCGCGGACACGCTGTGGTCCAAGGGAGTGGCCATCGACCTGAACCGCCCCGTGAACGACCGTCTCGAGTTCCGTTACAACGCCAGCATGCTCGAGCAGCGTTCCTACGTCGCGCGTTCGGCCCAGCAGAGCTTCGGCAACGCGCTGGCCGCGACTTGGCGTCCCTTCGAGCGCACCCGCGTGAGTGTCGACGCCGACATCACGCGCACGGAGCGGCCCGGCCTCGTCATCACCAGCTACAGTGATCAGGCATCCTCTTGGAACGAGGTGCCGGTACGCGGCGCGCTCACGACCGCCCAGGCAACCGCGGCCGGCCTTTCGCTCCGCGGCTCGACCGGGTTTCTCACTTACATCGAGGGCCTCGGAATGGTCGACCTGCGCAGCACGGCGTTCACTTCCGGTTCGGGCATCCCGCTCATTCACGCGAACCCGCTGGGCGTCGCGAAAGTGCCGTCGCCGGACAAGAGCTTCAACGCCAACCCCATCGAGCTCAACGTGCGCGCGGCGACCGCGGACCTGCAGGTGAGCGTCGATCACCGCTTCCGCAACGGCTTCTCCCTGCAGCTCGCCGGCCAGCTGGCGCGCTACCGGGCCGAGGGGGGTAACTACGCGTTTTCCGGCGCCCTGATCGACCCGAACGTCTTCCTGCCCGGCGGCGCGCCCAACCCCAATTTCGGCAAGGTCTACAGCGCGTCCTACCTCGGACGTAAAATCGACGGCACCTTCCGGGACTCCCGCACGGTGCGCCTCGTCGCGGCTTATCCGATCAAGGGTTTCGGTGGGGTCACCAACCTCAGCGGGTTCGTGCACCGGCAGCAGGCCGATTCGCGGCTCGTTTACTGGGATATGAACAACGCCGATCCCAAGCTCACGACCGCGATCACCGACAATTCGAGGCGCATCAACATCGACCGCTACTGGGACAGCCTCACGCCCGCGTTGCCCGATTTCTCGCGGCTCTACACGCTGCGCGCGGTGCCGACGGCTGACGGTTACACGGAGAACGGCAACGACGCCTACGAGGTCGCCGCCTCCGGCAATTACCTCGGCGGGCGCCTTTCCTATGTGGCCGGTTTCCGGCGCGACAAATCCGAGCTCACCTCGCGCAACGGCGACACCGCCACGCGCGACCGCGTCACCGGCGCTTTCGGTTCCTACACCGTCGAGGAGCGCGTGGCGTACAACAACACCCGCACGTTCGGGCTGGTCTACTTCCCGTGGTCGCGGATCGGCGCTTACGCCGACTACTCCGAAGGCTTCACCATCCAGTCGAATGCCAACCCGAAGCTGGATGGCAGCTTCGCCGGGGCGAACATCGTTCCCTCCAAGGCGGAATCGGCCGGCGTCCGCCTCCGCCTCGCGCACACCGACGCGCTCTCCATTGTCGGCTCCGCCGGGTTCTACCAGGCCGAGCAGACCAACAGCGCGCTGGGCATCAACGTCGGCGCGGTGAACACGCTCTGGGCCAACCATCGGATGCCGGAGCGCTACATCGAGACCTTCAGTTCCTCGCCCACGGTCACCGCGGCCAACAACTCGATCCAGAGCACGCGCAGTTACGCCGGCAAGGGTTGGGAGGGGAACCTGACCGTGAACCTCGCCAACTCGCTGCGCCTCGTGCTCAACGCCGCGTGGCCGCAGACGCGCCAGTTCGACACCGCGGCCGACTTCCGCGCATACGTCGCGAAGAACTCCCCGCAGTGGGAGCAATGGGCCAACGACCCGGCGAATCCCACGCGCGTGAGCGACGCGAACCAGCTGCGCACGATCCAGAACACCGTGAACGGCTTCCA
>JBJTCH010000266.1:0-2809 GCA_046091745.1 Opitutaceae bacterium | reverse complement strand
CCGCAGGTTCCCGCGACTCTTTTTTCCCGACCTTCGTCCCACTCCCCACCCATGTTTCTTAACCGGAAGGCCAAGGGATATTTCGTCAGCGCAAACGACCACGTGATGCAGGTCGCCCGGACTTCGTCGCCGGGGGGTCCGTTCACCGTCGAAGAGCTCCAGGAATTTCCGGCCGGTGATGACGCTGCGCGGGAAGCCGGGCTGAAGCGGATCGGGGTCGGCCGTTCCGCCGGCGGCTACCTGCAGGCGGTGGTGGGAACCCATCCGGCGCGCCGGCTGGTTCGCCGGCACACGATCGAGCCGAAACGGGCCAAGGAGCCGGCATACCTCACCGAGGTTTGCACGCAGCAATTCCGCGTCGAGGCCGACAAATACGCGCTCGCCGTCATCAGCGCGGCCGACGGCTCCGAGTTCGATCCGGCGACGAGTTCGCAGAAGGACGTGCTCTTCTGCGGGCTGCCTTCCGACGACGTTCTCTCGATCCAGTCCAATCTGCTGGAGGCCGGCATCTACCCGCAGCGGCTGGAAATCGGCACCGTTTCCCTGCTGGGAGGCGTGGCGGATTGTCTCGCCCACGCGCGGTCGCGCACGCCGGTGCTGGTGGTCGAGGTCGGCGCAGACACCACCCACACCTTCATCGTGACCGGCGCGGGCGTCGAGGCGTCGCGGCCGATCGCCCACGGCCAAGCCGCCATGGTTCCCTTGGTGCAAAAAGAGCTCGGCCTGAAGGACGAGGAGGCAGCGCGAAAACTGCTCCTTTCAAACACCTTCGACTTCACGGGGCTCGGGCCCGTCCTGCTGAAACGCCTGCTGGCCGATCTGCAATCGTCCATTGGATTCTACGAGGTGCAGACTGGGCAATCCGTGGGCCAGGTGCTCACGAGCCAGCTCCCGCCGCCGCTCGCTTGGCTCGATGGGGCGCTCTCCGGCGCGCTCGGCATCCCCGCCTTCCGACCCGATCCGATCCCGTGGCTCGCCAGCCGGCAGGTCACGGTGCCCGACGCCTTGGCCGCCACCGCGCGCGATCCGCGCTGGTTCGGTCTGCTCTCCCTGATGGTCCAAACCAACGCCGCCGATGCTGTCGCTGTTCCGGAAAAAAAGTGAGGAGTCGGCCGCGGTGGTGATGCCGGCGTGGCATCCCAATTTCCGCGACTACCAGAGGCTGCCCGACGTCAAGGTCGTGCGCACCGCGTTCTTCGTGAACGGCGGCGCGGTCTTCGTCGCGCTCGGGCTCGCCGTCTACGTCGCCACGCAGGAGCTGCACCTGCGCGCCCTCGGCGCGCAGATCGCCGAGGAGCAGGCCAAGATCGACCGCACCAAGAAGGGCAGCGACCAGGCCGTGGCCGCCTTCAAGAAATTCCAGGCCGAGGAGGCGACGACCCTGGAGGTCGACGCGTTCGTCAAATCGAAGCCGCCGGTGTCGGCGGTGGTCCGCCGTCTGGGTGAGACCCTGCCGCCCGACGTCGCGCTCGATGCTTTGGATTTCCAGGCCGACGGCGTGGTCCTGCGGCTCGCTCTGCGCGGTGACGCGGTGGCGGCGAGCGGCCGCGCGACCGCGTACTTGGAGCAGTTGAAGGCGGACAAGGATCTGTCGCAGTTCGGTGAGTTCATCTTCGCGCAGGCGCCGGAGCGCAATCCGGTGTCGGGCCGCATCTCGGTGCAGTTCCGCCTGCGCTACAAAACCGCCGCCGGAGGGAAAAAGTGATGAACAACGAGGAGGCGATGCAGTTCCTCAAGCGCAACCCGGTCGGCGTGGCCGGGGTGGCCGTGGCCCTCGCGCTGGGCGGCTGGATTTATTACCGTGGCGACGAGGGGACCACCCTCGAGGAGGAGCTTTCCCGTCGCCAGGCCGACGCGCTCCGTCTGGGCAATAACGTCAAGTACGCGGTGCAGCTGAACGAGCAGTTGTCCGCGCTGCAGGCCGCCAACAAGGAGATCGACGCCAAGGTGGTCCGCGCGGGCCAGGTCGGCGCCAACACCCAGTTTTTCTACCAGTTGGAGAGCGAGACCGGCGTGAAGCTGAAGGATCTGCGCCCCGGCGCGGTACCCGCCCCCGCCAAGGGGGCGAAGTCACCGTTCGTGCCCGTGCCTTTCTCGCTTTCCGCCGAAGGCTCCTATTCGCAGCTGCTGGGACTGTTCCGCCGGCTCGAGTCGGGTCCGCGTTACGCGCGCATCGTCACGGCCTCGTTTTCGGGGTCCCTCGCCAACCGCAACACCCCGCTGACGCTCTCCCTCAGCGTCGAGTTGCTCGGTCTGCCATGAAGCCGCTTTTCCGCTCCTTCGCCTCCGCGCTCGTTCTCGCCGCCGTCGCGCCGGTCCTGAACGCCGCGTCGCGCGTGTTGGCCGACCTCCAGCCGGCCCCGAAACGTCAG
The DNA here is from genome assembly GCA_046091745.1 of Opitutaceae bacterium. Lineage (GTDB taxonomy): Bacteria > Verrucomicrobiota > Verrucomicrobiia > Opitutales > Opitutaceae > ER46. Next base: position 437 of record JBJTCH010000266.1, on the reverse strand, counting down.
GCAACCGTGGATCTCGCAGCTGGTCTCGCGCGGCGTCCCGCCCCCGAACCGCTCCCAGCCGATCTCGTCTCGCCTTTCAACCCGCCCGGTTTTGACCGGCCGGAACCGGCCGCCTCCGCACGGCCCGCGGCGGCGCCGGCCGGCGCGGTTTCCGGTCCCGTTGCTCCGGCCGCCGGCACGGCCGCGGTTCCGCCGGCGCCGGCGGTCGCTCCCGTCACGCCGCGCGAAACCCTGGAGGCGATCGCCGCCCAGATCACGCCGTCCGGCACCATGGTCTTCCGCGGCAAGCCCCGCCTGCTCATCGCCGGCAAACCCTTCGAGGTCGGCACCCGCTTCACCGCCACCTACAACAACGAGGACTACGAGCTCGAGCTCGTCGCCATCGAACGCACCACGTTCACGCTGCGGTACCGCGGCGAGGACGTCACCCGGCCCAT
>JBJTCH010000265.1:0-2836 GCA_046091745.1 Opitutaceae bacterium | reverse complement strand
ACCGCGGCATCTACGAAGCGCACCGTGCCCCGCGCCCGCCGCATGATGTGTGCCCGGCGCCCCTCGGTCCTCCACCAGTCGGGAATCTCGCGCCAGTTGCCCGGCACCGCGATGGTGACGTGATGCGCGGGTGAAGGCCATCCGACTGAACAAACGATCAGAAGCGTTCGTGATCCTTGCCGCTCGAGCGGCGATCCGTGGCGAGCATCTGGGGCCGGTGCCGGGCAACTGGCGCGAGATTCCCGACTGGTGGAGGACCGAGGGGCGCCGGGCACACATCATGCGGCGGGCGCGGGGCACGGTGCGCTTCGTAGATGCCGCGGTGGAGCTGCTGGCTGCGCTCGCTTCCTGAGCCGGGGCTTTTTTTGTGCGCCCTTTGTGCGTCTCGCGGCTCTAGAGGGAAATTGGCGCACCCGTAGGGAGTCGAACCCCAAACCTTCTGATCCGTAGTCAGATGCTCTATCCAATTGAGCTACGGGTGCGTGGAAGAGCGGTGAACAAGGAGCGATCGCGCGGCGGGCGCAAGCGAGAATTTGGAATCGGAATTTCGGAGCGTTGTTCGAGGGCCGCGCGGCGCGCGGGAGCGTGCGAGGGCTCAGAATCGCGCGGTGGTTGGTCGCGGCTGCGGTCGGCGCCGAGTTTCCGTTTGACGGTGCCGGCGGTGCTCGCGACGGTCACCGAATGGTCGAGAGCAACGAATACGATTTGGTCGTCATCGGCGGAGGTCCCGCGGGCTACGCGGGCGCGATCCGCGCCGGGCAGCTCGGCAAGAAGGTCGCGTGCATCGAGTTGGAGCGCGCCGGCGGCACTTGCCTCAACTGGGGCTGCATCCCGACAAAGGCGCTGCTGAAGAGCGCCGAGCTGTACCGCTCTTTCCAGAAGGCTGACGCGTTCGGTCTGGAGGCGAAGGGCTTGGGATTTGATTTTCGCAAGGTGATGGACCGCTCGCGCACCGTCGCGGGCCAGATGGCCAAGGGCGTCGAGTTCCTGTTTCGCAAGAACAAGGTCGATTACATCGTCGGTCGCGCGCAGGTCACGGTGCCGGGGATGGTCGAGATCACCGAGGGTCCCGAGAAAGGGAAATTCCTCCGCGCGAAGAACGTGCTGCTCGCCACCGGCTGCAAGCCGCGGCGGTTGCCGGAGGTGCCGGTGGACGGTGTGCGCGTGATGACCTCGCGTGAGGCGCTGGAGCCCCGGGCGACCGCGCCTAAGTCGATCGTGATCATGGGCGCGGGGGCCATCGGCGTGGAGTTCGCCTATTTCTTCAACGCCTTCGGCTCGAAGGTGACGCTCGTCGAGATGCTGCCGCAAATCGTGCCCGTCGAGGACGAGGAGGTCGCCAAGGCCCTGCAGCGCTCGTTCGAGAAGTCCGGCATCGCGGTGCACACGAGCACCAAAGTGGAGAATATCCGGGTAGGTAAGACCAAGGTGGAGCTGAGTCTGGTGAAGCAGGGCGAATCCAACTCGACCGAGCTCGAGGCGGATTGCCTTCTGCTCGCCATCGGCGTGACGCCCAACCTCGAGGGCGCGGTTTCGACCAAGGTGCAGCTGGCGCTCGAGCGCGGGTACGTGAAGGTCGATGACAATTACCAGTCGAGCGTGAAGGGCATCTACGCGGCGGGTGACATCATCGGGCCGCCCTGGCTCGCGCACGTCGCCACCTACGAGGCGGTGAATGCGGTCAACGCGATCTTCGGTCACGCCCACGGCGGACGGGTGAAAATCTTCCCGGGCTGCACCTACTGCCAGCCGCAGATCGCGAGCACCGGCCTGACCGAGAAGGCCTGCAAGGAAAAGGGGCTTGCCTACAAGATCGGCAAGTTCCCGTTCACCGCTTCAGGCAAGGCGGTCGCCGCGGGCGACGCGGAAGGTTTCGTCAAGGTCATCACCGACGCGAAGACCGGCGAAATCTTGGGCGTCCATATCCTGGGCAACGAGGCCCCCGAGCTCATCGCGGAGTACGTGCTCGCGATGAACATGGAGGGCACCGCTGAGGAGGTGCACCGCGCCATCCATGCGCACCCGACGCTCAGCGAGGCTCTGATGGAAGCGGCGGCGGCGACCTCCGGCGAGGCGATCCACATCTGACGGACCGCGCCGGAAGGTTTACTTCCGGCGCCTGCGGAACGGGGCGGCGCTGGCACCGGTCGCGGGCAGGGAGCCTTCCGCCGAAAGCTCCTTGATCAGCGTGGTGAGAAACGGGATCAGCTGCTTCTTGCGGCTGACGACGCCCGGAAGGTCGAAGATTTCATCCTGTTCCACGTGCGGGTAGCTGATCCGGCTGATCAGCGTGGCGTCGCCCTTCACCAAGAGCAGCGAGTTCTGGGTGTTGATGTCGGTCACCAGCAGGCAGGCGAACGCGAGCTTCTCGGAGTCCCGCAGTTCCTCGACCGCGCGCGCGATGGACTTGGCCTGCGCCTGGAAGTTGCCGAAGCCGAGTTCCTCGACCTGGGAGACCGCGAAACGCACGCCCTCCTCCTCGTAAATCTTGAAGTCCGAACGCACGATGCGTTCCGGCGGGTTGGCGAGGATGACGGAGCCGGAGTTGAAGATCTCCTCGGCGAGGTCCTTGGATTCCACCCCCGAGATCTCCGACAGCCAGGCGAGCAGGATGGCGTCCTTGCCCGTCGTGGTGGGACCGTTGAGATGCAGCGTGTCGGAGATGAGGCCCGACATCAGGATGCCGGCGATCTCCGGAGAGGGCTGCAGGTTTTCCCGCCGGAAAAGGTCGGCGACGATGGTGCAGGTTGAGCCCACCGGCTCGTTGAGGAAAAGGATCGGTTGCGCGGTGTTGAGCGCGCCCAGCCGATGGTGGTCGATGATCTCGCAGATCGTG
>JBJTCH010000264.1:0-4272 GCA_046091745.1 Opitutaceae bacterium | reverse complement strand
GTCACGCACCAAGGTTGGACCGGTCGAGACCGCTTGGCTGAGATCCCCGACAAGCGGCGCCGCCCGCTTGGTGGTGTATGGGGTAGGGCGGTGCTCGAGGATCTGGAGCGGGGCCGCGGTGCGGATCTCCGGGGCGCGCCGCCGGCCGAGGAATCGCGTTTAACGCGACGAGATTTTCGCGGGTGTGCTGCTGTGGACCGGCCCGAGATCGTGGCTGACATCGCACGGAATCGCGCTGCGCGAGGTGCGGCTCGAGGACCAGGGCGCCGGCCGAGGCTGCGCACCCGGGGCGACGGGCCGCCGCTGGGGCGTGGCTTGCAAGGAATCTATTCGGCGAACGGACCGTGCGCCGGTTTGGCGACTCGCGTGACGGACACGATTTGCGGTTTTCGGACCGTCTTCCGGTCTGGCGGCTGGCTTGGCGGCGCAAAAACCTATTCGTTTTTTCTACACCTGTTTTCTACACCTGTGGCCAAAAATCGCCCCACGGAGCAAGTGCCGGGGAACTCTTAAAAAGGCCGTTTTACCTCTGAAAACTGCAGTTTCGGAAATCGTGCGAAATCTGCTGAAAACTCCCTTTTCGAGTTAAAAGGACGCTGCTCTACCATTGAGCTATCGACCCGCAAAGGAGCCGCCAAAAGATTTTTCGGGGCGGAGGGTTGGCAAGAACTTTCGCCCTGCGGACCGGCGTAATTGACCGGAACCCGGCTTCGGATTAGCCGTCCGACACGCAAAATTGTGGGAACCTTCGCCGACTACACGAATCAGAGCGAGGCGGAGCGTATGACCGCCAAAGCCCAAGAGGTCGCCCTGGATCGCGTGCTCGTGGACCGTTTCAAGAGCGGCGATGAGTCCGCCTTCAACGAGATGGTCGCCCGGCACCGCGACCGCATCTACGGCATGGTTCACCAACTGCTGCGCAACCACCAGGACGCGGAGGAAGTCACGCAGGACGCCTTCATCCGCGCCCACCGGGGGTTGGCCAACTTCCGCGGCGACGCCGCCTTTTCGACGTGGCTCTACCAGATCGCGACCAATCTTGCCCGTAACCGGTACTGGTACTGGTGGCGGCGGAAGCGCGACCGGTCCGTCTCCTTCGACGCGCCGGTCGGCGAGGACAACGACATGACCCTCGCTGACATCATCCCCGCCGAGGTGGATTCGCCGGACGAGGTGACGGTGAACGAGGAGTTCGTGAGCCGCATATCTAAAGGGATGGACAGTCTCTCCTCGGGTCATCGCGAGATCCTGGTGCTGCGCAATGTGAAGAACCTCTCCTACGAGGAGATCAGTGCCATCCTGGGAATTTCGGTGGGGACCGTGAAGAGCCGCATCGCCCGTGCGCGGGAGAGCCTCCGGTCCAAGCTGGGGGAAGATTTCAAATGAACGACAGCGAGTTTAACGAACTCCTCAACCTGTACCTCGATCACGAGATCACGCCGGCCGACGCGGCGCGACTCGAGGCGGAGGTCCGGGGCAATCCGGAGCGGCGACGCACCTACTTGGAATACTGCCGCATGCAGAAGGCGTGCGCCATTCTCGCCGCCGACTTTGCGGCCGATCGTCCGGCTCCCCGGCGTGAGTCGGTTGCGACGGGCTTGGGCTGGGCCGCCGCCGGTTTCGCCTCGTTTGGTGTCGTGGCCGCGGGTCTCGCGGTCGCCTTCACACTTTGGCAGCGCCCCCCGGTCGTTTCGTCCGAGGTCACGGCGGTCTCACCCGTCGCCACGCGAAGCTCAGATACATTGCCCGAAAACACATCCGCGCGCCGCGGTTTGGGGGCGGCATCGGCCGAGGTTGCTCCCGCGCGGCTGACCCTTACGGGCGAGACGTTGGGGCTCTCGAGCGGGCTGCGGATGCGCTCGCAGGATAACGGAACGGTCTCCGCGCGTTCCGGGGACCAGTTGGAATGGCTCAGGAACTTCCAGGTGGCCGGTGTGACCTCCCAGGAGCAGGCTGCGACGCTCCACTTCAACCACTCCACCGTGCCCGTGCGCGCGGAGGCGCGTCAACTCGGCTTGAAAGCGCAGGCGGACGCGGCCGAGATGACCGCGTTCCGTTTCTCCAAGTGACGGCGCTTAGCCGTTCAGCGCGCGCCGGATGAGCGCGGAGGTGTCGGCGTCCGCTCCCAGCGCGACGGCAGCCCTTCGAACCGCCGTGTCGGCGTCGGGGGACTTGTAGCCCAACGCCACCAGAGCCGCGACGGCGTCACGATGCGGAGTGGAAGCCATGCCGGCTTCGGCCGCGACCCCCGCCGCAGTCGTGGGGAGGCTCCACCGCCAACCTTGGTCCGGAGTTCGACCACCAGCCGCTCGGCGGTTTTTTTGCCGATGCCCGGACAGCGCGCGAGGGCGTTGATGTCGCCGGCGCGGATCGCCGCCTCCAGCGAAGGCAGGGCGAGCCGGCTCATGATGCTGAGCGCCATTTTCGGCCCCACGCCGGTGACGTTCTCGATCAAAAGTCGAAAGAAATCCCGCTCCTCGGGGGAACTGAAACCGTAGAGGGTCTGGGCGTCCTCGCGGTAAATCACCAGTGTGTGCAGCTTCAGCGTGGCACCGGGCCGCGGCAATCGCCCGGCGCTCGTGGCCGGCATGTGCACTTCGTAACCGAAGCCGCCGACCTCGACGACCGCACCGAGCGGGGAGGAGGAAGCGAGGGTGCCTTGAATCGAGGTGATCACTTACTTGAGCGCGAGGACGTCCTGCATGTCGTAGACGCCCGGTGAGCGGCCCACAACCCACTGCGCGGCCCGGACGGCGCCCCGCGCGAAGATCGAGCGGTCGCTGGCCTTGTGGGTGAGTTCCACGCGCTCGCCGAGCGCGGCGAACATCACGGTGTGGTCGCCGACGACATCGCCGCCGCGCAACGCGTGCACGCCCACCTCGTTCGGTTTGCGTTCGCCGGTCAGTCCCTCGCGGCCGTGGCGCAGAGCCGAGGCGGAGAGCTTTCTTTCCTCCAGGATGATCTCGAGCAGGCGCGCGGCCGTGCCGCTCGGGGCGTCCTTCTTGAATCGGTGGTGCATCTCGATGACCTCGGCGTCGTAGTCGGAGCCGAGGACGGCGGCGGCGCGGCGGGTAAGGGCGAAAAGCAGGTTAACGCCGACGGAGAAATTGCCCGCCCATACGCAGGGGACACCGGCGGCGATCGCGAGCAGCCGCTTCCGTTCCGCCGCCCCGTGGCCGGTCGTGCCGATCACCACGGGCTTACGGAGCTCCCCGGCATGCCGAAGAATCTCGGGCGTCGCGGCCGGAGAACTGAAGTCGATCACGGCGTCGGCGCTCGCCATGCCCGCGCGCAGGTCGTCACCGACATCGGTCTCGGCGGCGATGGCGAGGCCGGCCTCTTTCACGGCGGCGGCGACGGCCTGGCCCATGCGACCGCGCGAGCCATTGATATGAATCGAGAGCGGCATGTTCAATCGAGCGCGGCGAGCACGGCTTCTAGGCGCGCACGGTTGGCGGTGCTCATCTCGCAGAGCGGGGCGCGCACGCCGGCGTCGGCGATGATGCCCGCGCGGACAAGCGCCACCTTGATCGGCACGGGATTCGGCTCGATGAAGAGCGTGCGGAAAGCCGGATACATCCGGCGGTGAGTCCGCGCGGCGGCGGTGAAGTCGTTGGCGCGGGCGAGCTCAACGAGCTTACGCACCTCGCGACCGAAGAGATTGGAGGCGAAGCTGATGACGCCCTCCGAGCCGAAGGACATGAAAGGAAGCGTCAGCGAGTCGTCGCCGCTGAGCACGGTGATGTCGCGGCCCATGGCCTGCTTCAATTGGTCGACGCGATCGACGCTGCCGCCGGCCTCCTTGATCGTGGAGACGTGAGGGTACTTCGCGCGCAGGCGCTGTACGACCTCGACGCTGATCTCGATGCCGCAGCGCCCGGGGATCGAGTAGAGGACGACCGGCCGATCGGTGCACTCGGCTAGCGCGGCGAAATGACGGAAGAGCCCCTCCTGGCTCGGCTTGTTGTAGTAGGGCGCCACCACGAGCATCGCGTCGGCGCCGGCCTCATGGGCGAGGCGGGTGAGCTCCAGGGCCTCCTGCGTTGAGTTGGATCCGGTGCCGGCGATGACCGGCACGCGGCCCTTCGCCTCGGCGATGCAGGTTTCGATCACCTGCATGTGCTCTTCGGGGGTGAGGGTCGGGCTTTCCCCGGTGGTGCCGACCGGCACCAGCCCGTGCGAACCCTGCTCGATCTGCCAGTTCACGAGTTTCCGGAAAGCCGCGATGTCGACGGCGCCATTCTTCATGGGGGTGATGAGGGCGGGGAAAGA
>JBJTCH010000263.1:0-35507 GCA_046091745.1 Opitutaceae bacterium | reverse complement strand
TCGCGCGCAGGAATTCCGGGAAACGCCGGTCGAGGCCCGCGAAGAGCGCGGGCGTGAAGCCCCAGCAATTCAGCGAGACCGGCTCGTCGCCCGAGTACCGCCGGCCCGGGCCGACCTCCGCCGCCACGATGCCGTGCACCTCCTCCACGGAGTGCATTTCGCCGGCGGCGTTGACCCGCGCGACGCCGCGCGAGACGCCGCCGTGCTCGGAGAGGGTGTTGGCGAGCCGGAAGCCCACCATCGCAAACCGCGGCCCGCGCGCCGTCGTGAGGAACCGGCCGAGCTGCGCGAACGCGTCGGCGCCGTAGAAGTCGTCGGCGTTGATCACCGCGAAGTTGCCCGGCAACGCGTCGCGCGCGCACCACACGGCGTGGCCGGTTCCCCAAGGGCGTTCGCGACCTGGCGGAACCGCGAATCCCGGCGGCAGGACGTCGAGGGATTGGAAGACGTAGTCCACCGCGATCCGGCCCGCGTACCGCGCGCCGATCCGCTCCCGGAAGACCTGCTCGAAGTCGCGCCGGATCACGAACACCACGCGACCGAAGCCCGCGCGCAACGCGTCGAACACGGCGTAGTCGAGCACGGTCTCGCCGCCGGGGCCCACGGGGTCGATTTGCTTGAGCCCGCCGTAACGCGAGCCCATCCCGGCGGCCAGTACGACGAGGGAAGGTGTCATTCGCGCGAACCAAAAGACCGCGTCCGGTCTCGGTCAACCCGTCGCCTCGAGCGTCGCCGCCGGTTGGGAAGAGCGTCCGCGCAGGCGGTCCTGCAACCCGATGAAACGGCCGATGATCTGGCCCTGCGCGAGGTGCCGGCCGCCCGCGATGCGCTGGCGGGCACCGACCCAGACATCGCGGATCATGCGGCGATCCAGCGTCGCAAGCAGCAGCGCCGGCAGCGCCCGCGGCTCCACCCCGGCAAGCGCGGGATCGGAAAGGCTCACGGTGAAGAAGTCCGCCGGCCGCCCGATCTCGAGCGCCCCGCCGGTGGCGCCGAGGCTCCGCGCTCCCGCCACGGTCGCACTCCGCCAGGCGGCGGCGGCATCCTCGAAGCCCGCGGCGCGCGCGACCGCAAGCGGACTCGCCGGTGTTTGGACATCCGTACCCGCTGCCACCCCGGCGCCCGCCGAGGAGAGCGCCGCGACCGGTGCGGCGTTTCCAGGAGTCAGGCAAGCGGCGGCGCGAGCCGTGCCCAGCGCCCGCACCTCGTCGTCCGTCAGGCGCCGCGCATCGACGACCGTGAGGCGTTTGTCGACCAACCCGAGATCGGCCAGCAGCGCGAGGGGCGTCCGGCCATGCTCGGCGACGCAGGCGGCGACGTCCTCCGCCGAGGACGCCGCGTGCGTGTGCAGCCGCAGGCGCTGGGCGCGCGCGTAGTTGCCGATCACCTTGAAAGCCTCGGGCGGCACGGTCGCGAGCGAGTCGGGCGCGACGCCGAGCCAGGCTTCGTCCGCGGGAAAATCGCGCTCGATGGCGAGACGCAGCGCCTCGGTCTCGCGCGTGAATTGATCGGCCGACGCGCTCAAGGCACCGGGCGGAGGCGTCGCCGCGGTTTGTGACGCGTGGCCTCCACGCAGGATGGCGACACGCAGCAGCGCGATGCGGAGCCCGACATCGTGCGCCGCCCGTACCACCTCGCGGCCAAAGTCGGTTGCGATATCGGCACCCTCCGCGCCGCGGTGCAGCGCGTGGAACTCGCCCACGGACGTCACGCCCGAAAGCAGCATCTCCAGGAAGACGAGGCGGGCGGTGTCGAACACATCCTCCGCCCCGAGCTGAGCGACCGCCGCGGCTGGAGGGAGGAGATGATTGAACCGCCCCGTTTCCGCCTCTCCGCGCCCAAGCCGGGCCAACGCGTGCGAGTGGGCGTTGACCAGTCCGGGCAGGGCCGCCTGGCCCGCCAGCCGCCGCGCCGTGGCGAGGTCGGCGGGTTCGCGGGAAAAGCGGGTGATCCGGCCGGTGGCGTCGGCGAAGAACGCGAGTCCCGCCTCGAACTTATCCCCCGTGTAAACAAGGTCGGGAAGCCAACCGCCCTCGCGCGAACCGTGCGGCACGCCGGCCGCGGCGACGACGGCCGCCACCGGGGCGGGCCTCGGAGCCACGACGGCAGCGGGACGTGGTGGAGGGGTGTTCGCCGACGGCAGGGGACGTGCCCCCGAACGCGGATCGCGCGGATTGCGCTGGCCGCGCCCGGCCTGGCCGGAATTGCCGGCGTGGGGACGCGGGCCGCCGCGCGGATCGGGCCCGCGATGCGGCGGTTGGGCGTTGGAGCGAGGGTCGGGCACGTTGGAAAAGAAACCATCACCGCACTCCGTCGTGCGACGCAACCCCGCGCCGCTGGCCTTCACGATCTTCCCGGCCTTCTTGTTCAAATCCGCCCGTTCGCTCCGGTCATTCGGAAGCGCCGAGCGACCCTTCGGTTTTTATCTGCGCCATCCGTGAAATCCGCGGTTAAAAAATCAGGGGGCCACCACGAAATACACGAAAGGCACGAAACCAGGGAGAAAGACGTGGAAGACTCGGGAGACGTGGGAGACAGGGAAGACCCCGCGCCGCGGTAGAGGCTGGAAGTTCAAGTTTAAGGGACGGGCTCGGTAACGTTTCCACCCCGCTTCAACTTAAACCCTCGACTTAAACCCGGTTGCCACCGGCGACCGTCGTCTCCCGTTCCAACCCAGACCGGCCAACAGGAGCCAACGGAGGGAACGTAGGTTCGGGCCACTCGTGTGCCTGGGCGTTCCGTCGCGCTTTTCCCTTCGGGGTTCTCCCGCCCGGGCCTCCGGCGTGAAATGCCGCGGTGATCCCGGGTTGCGCGGGGCGGGGCGGGACGCACGCTGCGGCGCGTGCGCCTGGGTCCTTACGAGCTGACGTCCAACCTGTTCCTCTCGCCTTTGGCGGGTTACACGAACCTGCCCATGCGCCTCACGGTGCGCGAACTGGGCGGGCTGGCGTGGGCGACGACCGACCTCGTCAACGCCCGCTCCCTGCTGGAGCGGAACCGTAACGCCCTGCGGCTCGTGGCCTCGTCGCCGGCCGACCGTCCGTTCGCGATCCAGCTTTTCGGGAGCGTGCCCGAGGAGATGCGCGACGCGGCGGTGCTGTGCCAGGAGCTCGGCGCCGACTCGGTGGACATCAACATGGGTTGCCCGGTGCGGAAGGTGACGAAGATCGGCGGCGGCTCGGCGATGATGACGGAGCTGGAGCGCACGGCGGCGCTGGTGCGGGGCATGGTGTCGGCGGTGCGGATCCCGGTGACGGCGAAGATGCGGCTCGGCTGGGACGACGAGAACCTCACGGCGCCGGATCTGGCGCGCGCGTTGGAGGACGCCGGCGTGGCGGCGGTCTTCGTGCACGGCCGGACGCGTGCGCAGGGTTTCGCCGGCAAGGTGAACCTCGCGGGCATCCGCGCGGTGGTGGAGGCGGTGCCGCGGATCCCGGTGATCGGCAACGGCGACGTGACGACGCCCGCGGGGGCGCGACACATGCTGGCCGAGACGGGGTGCGCCGGCGTGAGCGCGGGGCGCGGCGCGTTCTACGATCCGTGGATTTTCCGGCGCACGGCGCATCTCCTGCGGACGGGGGAGGAGCTGCCGGAGCCGGGCTTCCACGAGCGGCTGCGTGTGCTGCGCCGGCATTTCGAGCGTTACGTCGAGTTCCATGGCGAGGAGCACGGCGCGCGGCTTTTCCGCCGGGTGGCGCCGTGGTACGCGCGGCGTTTCGGGCCGGCGAAGCCGTTCAAACGGCGCATCCTCACGATCACGTCGCGGGCCGACTTCGAGGCCGCGATCGAGGAGTACCTCGCGTGGCGCCGGCAGTTCTGCGACGAAAGCGGCGAGCTGTTGGCGAAATTCGCGCCGGCGCCGCTGGTGCCCTCCTTTCTGCGGGCGGCCGATGATCCGGAGGAAGCGGGCCGGGAGGCCATTCCCGTGCCGCGCGGCCCGGTGGAGCTTTGGTAGCTTTTTCCCGGCGCGCGGCTACCGTCGCGCCATGCAGCAGGTCGACCACTTCTGGGAGCTGATCATCGGCACGGTGATCGCGCTCCTGCCGATCATCAATCCGCTCGCCGCGGCGCCGAGCTTCCTCGCCATCACCGAGGGTGACTCTCGCGAGCGCCGCCTGCAGCAGCTGCGCCACGCCTGCCTCTACATGGTCGGCATTCTGGTGAGTTTCCTGATCGGCGGCACCTTCATCATGAATTTCTTCGGGATCTCGATCCCGGGGCTGCGCATCGCGGGCGGTTTCCTGGTTGCCGGCATCGGCTCGGCGATGCTGCTCGGCGCGCCCCGCGATCCGCGCCGCGACGATCCGGCCGAGGCTGAGGCGCGCGCGAAACGCGACGTCTCCTTCTCGCCGCTCGCGCTGCCGATGCTCAGCGGGCCCGGCTCGATCGCCGTGACCGTCGGCTTCACCTCGCTCGCCTCGCACTGGCTCGACTACATCGCCATCATCCTCGGGATCCTCGTCGTCGCGATCATCACCTACGTGGTGCTGCGGCTCGCCGAGCGCACGGTGGTGCTCGTCGGCGTGAACGGCATGAACGCCCTGACCAAGGTCATGGGCTTCCTCATCCTCTGCATCGGCGTGCAGTTCATCGTGAACGGCGTGCTCGGGGTCGCGACGGACCCCGCGGTGGTGCGCGCCATCCGCGACGCGGCCGTGGGCCGCTGAGCGTCAATACTCCCGGCGCGTCTCGATGCCGGGACGCGGCACCGGGTAGCGACCCGAGGCGTCGGGCTGGAGCGGGGCGGGCGAGTCCTTCGTGAGCTGGTCCAGCCCCGGGGCGAACTCGTGGTCGCAATTCAGCATCTCGTCGAACGTGACCACGCGGCCCGTGTGCGCCGCCATGCGGCCCATGGACGTGACGAGGCTCGCCTCGACGCCGCGCTTCACCTCGTTGAACGGCAGGTCGGCGCGGATGGCGGCGATGAGGTCGTCCCACTCGAGCTGGTGCGGGCGGCCCTCGGGCTGCGGAAAGGCCCAGGCGAGTTTCGCCTCGTCCTTCGTCTGGCTGCGGTAGATCCGCGCCCGCGAGGGGGCGTGGCCCTTCTCGGAGATGATCGCCATGCCCTTGGTGCCGTGCGCGGTGCTGGAGTGCTCGGCGTAGGCCCCGGTGATGCAGCGGCCCTCGAGGAAGAGCTTCGAGCCGTCGCGGAAGGTGTACTCGGTCGAGTACACGTCGAAGTTCTGGTCGATGCTGTCGCCGCGGTAGTGGCGGCCGCCGTTGGAGTGCGCCTGCACGGGCCACTCGCCCTTCATCCAGCAGCACTCGTCGATGTTGTGGATGTAGAAGTCGCTGTACGCGCCGCCGCTCGCCCAGATGAAGCTGTGGAAGCGCTCGATCTGGTACATGAGGTCGGTCTTGTCGGCCGGCTTCGGTGGGGACGCGAAGAAACCGACCGGACCGTGGAGCCGGTAGGCGCGCATCATGAGGATGTCGCCGATCTCGCCGCGGCCGATGCGGTCGGCGAGCTCGCCGCGGGCGCGGCAGTGGCGGCACATCAGGCCCACACCGACCTTCAGGTTCTTCCGCGCGGCCTCCTCGCCGAGCGCCAGCATGCGCTTGCTCGTCGGGCCGTCGACGGTGAGGGGCTTCTCCATGAAGACGTGGAGGCCCTTCGCGATCGCGTAGCTGAAATGCACCCAGCGGAAGGCGGGAGGGGTCGCGAGGATCACGACGTCACCCGGCCGCAGCACATCCATCGCGGCGCGGTAGGAGTCGAGACCGGTGAACTGGCGGTCGGGCGGCACGTCGACGGCGTTCCTGCCCTCCTTGGCGAACTGCTTCGTGAGGCGGTCGAGCGACGTGGCGAGCCGTGGCGGGAAAACATCCGCCATCGCCACCAGCTTGATCGGTCCGGTCGTGGTGGAGAGCGCCTGTCCGGCGGCGCCGGTGCCGCGACCGCCGCAGCCGACGAGGGCGACGCGGATCAGGTCGCTGCCGGCGGCGTGGACCGGCGGCAACGCCACGCCCGCGAGGGCGGAGACGGCCGCGACGCGGCCGGAACGATGGATAAAATCACGGCGGGACAAGGCGGGGTTCATCAGCGGGGTTTGCATCGGGGTGGCGGTTTGAGATCGGCGCCGGGGAAGTCCGAAGCTCTCCGTGCACGCGGCGGAGTTCAAAGAAAAACTCCGCCTGGACCCCTCCCGTGCGGCGGCTTTCCCGTTGCCCCGCCGCCCATCCCCGCAACGCTCGCGCGCCTTCGCCCATGAAACTCACCGGCTCTCTCCTGCTGCTCGAGGACGAGCCCCTGCTGCGGCGTCGCCTGGAGGCGCATCTCACCCGCCTCGGGGCGGAAGTGACCTGCGCCGGCACGTTGGCCGAGGCGCGGCAGGCCCTTGCGGGGCTCGATTTCGACTTCGCGCTCGTCGATGTGAACCTGCCCGACGGTCGCAGCCTCCGCCTGCTGGAGGAAAAGGTCGTGCCCGCGAGCGTGGTCACGGTGGTGATGACCGCGGAGGGCGGCGTCGCCGGCGCCGTCGAGGCGATGCGCCTCGGCGCGGCGGATTACCTGGTGAAGCCTTTCGATCTCGACGAACTCGCGGTCAAGCTCGGGCGCGCGCGGCGGGATCGGGGTGCCCGCCGGGACCGGGAGCATCGCCAGGTGCAGGAGGTCGCGCGGGAGGAAAGCTTCTTCTTCGGCGCCGCCCTCGAGGACGTGCGGCGGCAGCTGGAAAGGATCATCGCCGCCGACCGCCGCGCCCAGGGGGCGACGCCTCCCGTGCTCATCGAGGGGGAGACCGGCACGGGCAAGACCACCCTCGCCCGCTGGCTCCACCACCACGGGCCGCGCGCGGCGGCACCCCTCGTGGAGGTCAATTGCTCGGCGATCCCGGAGGCGCTGGCGGAGTCGGAGCTCTTCGGCCACGAGCGCGGCGCCTTCACCGACGCCCGCGAGGCGCGCATCGGGCTCATCGAGGCCGCCGAGGGAGGCACGCTCTTCCTCGATGAGCTGCCCAGCCTGTCGCTCACCATCCAGGCCAAGCTGCTCAAGGCGATCGAGGACCGGCTGGTGCGGCGCGTCGGGGGCCGGCGCGACCAGCCGGTCGACGTCCGCATCATCGCCGCCACCAACGCCGACCTTCGCGCCCTGGTCGCGGCGGGCAAATTCCGCGAGGACCTGCTTCACCGGCTGGACCTCTTCCGCCTGCGCACGCCGCCGCTGCGCGAGCGCGGCGAGGACATCATCCGGCTGGCCGAATCCATCGCGGGCCGCGTCGCCCGGAACTACGGGCTCACGCCGCCGCCGATCCCGCCCGAGGGCCGCGCGAGGCTGCTCCGCCACACGTGGCCCGGCAACGTGCGCGAGCTGGCCCACGAGATCGAACGTTCCCTCGTGTTCGAGGACGACAAACTCGCCTTCCGGAGCCTCGCGCACGCGGAGGGTGCTTCCACCGCGTCGCCCGCGTGGGTCAGTCCGGCCTTCCAGATTCCGGAAGGCTTCGTGCTGGATCAGGCGATCGACGCGCTGGTCGCCCGCGCGCTCCGGCAGTCCGAAGGCAACGTTTCCGCGGCGGCACGCCTCCTCGGCGTCACGCGCGACTACGTGCGCTACCGCCTGAACGAAAAAGCCCCGGGCGGTTCGCCCGGGGCCTGAGGGCTCCGCATTACTTCGACTCGTCGATCGCGAGGTAACGGGTGCGGCCGTTGCGGTAGACCAGCACGAGAACCTTCGGGCCCTTGATCTCCTCGCTCAGCTTCACCGCCTCCTCGGCGTTGGTGCACGGGCGGCGGTCGAGTTCCATGATGATGTCGCCTTCGCGCAGGCCCTGCCGCGCGGCGGGACTGTCGGGCTCGATGCTCGTGATGATGGCGCCCTTGATCCGCGAAGGGATCTGCATTTGCCCGCGCATTTCCGAAGTGATGTCGCCCACGCCGACGCCGTTGAGCACGCCCTCCTCCTTGGCTCCGGGCGTGCCGTCCTCCTTGGCAAGGGCGTCCTCGTCGCGGCGGGTGAGTTTCGCGGTGACGGTCTTCCGCTGTTTTTCCCGCAGCAGCTCGACTTGAATCTCACTGCCGGGGGCGAACTTGCTTACGGTCATGATGAGGTGCCGCGGGTCGCGGATCTCCACCGCGCCGACCTTCAGGATGATGTCACCGGCCTTGATGCCGGCCTTGTCGGCGGGGCTGCCTTCTGTGACGTCATTGATGAGCGCGCCTTTCTCGGTGTCGAAGTAGGAGACCAGATCCTCGGTGAGCTCGTCGGTGCGCACGCCGAGGAAGCCGCGCTCGACCTTGCCGGTGTTGGCGAGCTGCTCGACGACGAAGCGCGCGAGGTTGATCGGGATCGCGAAGCCCACGCCCGCGGAAGAACCGCTGCGGCTGAGGATGGCGGTGTTGATGCCGACGACGCGGCCGTCGCTGTCGAGCAGGGCGCCGCCGGAGTTGCCCATGTTGATGGCGGCGTCGGTCTGGATGAAATCCTCGAACACCCCCATGCCCATGCCGCGGCCGAGGGCGCTGACGATCCCGCGGCTCACCGATTGGCCGATGCCGAACGGATTGCCGATGGCGAGGACGACGTCGCCGATCTCGAGCTGGTCGCTGTCGCCAAAGGTGGCGGGCGAGAGATTGGTGGCCTCGATCTTGAGGACGGCGAGGTCGGAGCCCGGATCGCGGCCGACGACCTTGGCCTCGTAGCGCTTGTTGGATTCGCCGATGGAGACCTTCACCTCGTCGGCGCCGTCGATGACGTGGTTGTTGGTGATGATGTAGCCGTCGGCGGTGGCGACGACGCCGGAGCCGAGGCCCTGCTGCACCTGCTCGTTGGGCCGGCTGCGGTTCGGGGTGTTGCCGCCGCGGTTGTTACGGTTGGGGGAGTTCTTCTTGGACGGGGGCGGCGTGGACTCCTCGCGTTCCTCCCGCGGCACGAGCTGGTCGAAGAAGCGCCGGAAACGCGGGTCGTTCATGAACGACGACATGTCGGGCGCGCGGACGGTCTTGCTGGAGTAGACGTAGACCACGCTGGCGGCGGTGCGTTTGACGACGGAGGAGTAGCTGACGCGGTCGGCGGCCTCGCGGTTGATGGGACGGGAGTCGATCTTGAGCGCGAGCGGCGCGGGCTTGGATTCGGTCGCGGCCTCGGAGGACTTCCCCTTCGCCTCGGTCGCGGCCTTGCGTTCGCCCTTGCGGCCCGACTTGCCCTCGGCGGCCCACAGGGTGAGGCCGGAGGTGCCGCCAAAGGCGAGCAGGAAGGCGAGCAGCGGCAGGAGAGCCCGGAGGAGGAGGTTAGGCTTCATGAAAATGGGATTCGGACGGAGCGTGAGGACCGGTGATGAGACGCGCAAATCGTGGCGAGGTGGCGGGCAATCCGCAAATCGCCGGTGGGAGCTGGCGGAGTCGCGTGGGGATTTCGGATGCGGCGGCCGGACTTCGTCGCATACTGGTTCACCATGGGAAACCCGCCATCCGGCTTTTGGTCTCAGCTGTCCCGCTCGCAGGGCTTCGTGCTTTTCGGCGGTTGCGGGTTGGCGTTTGGGGCGGCGTTCGCCAACGCGGGGGTCTTTCTGCGCGCGGGCACCTCCGTGAGCCACCTCACCGGTGATCTGTCGCGGCTGTCGATCAACCTCGCGCGCGACACCTCCGGCCTCGAGGGAGACCTATCGCGGGTGGCGACCGCGGTTTTCGCGTTTTTCCTCGGCGCGGTGTTCTCCGGAGTCCTTGTGCACCATCCGACGCTGGACCTGGAGCGTCCGTACGGGCGGATCATCGCCGGAATCGGCGCGATCTTTCTCACCGCGCACGCGGTTTCATCACAGCATCCGGTGCTGGGAATCGGGGCGGCGGCATTCGGCTGTGGCATGCAGAACGGCCTCGCCGCCCGCTTCCGCGGAATCGTGCTGCGCACCACGCATGTCACGGGACTCGTGACCGATCTCGGCACGACGCTTGGGATGCGACTGCGGGGTTTTGACATCCCGTGGTGGAAAATCGCGGTGCCGGGGTTCCTGACGGCATCTTTCTTCGCCGGCGGATTCAGCGCCTGTTTCCTGGCCTGGGTGTTTGGCCGGGATCCGCTGCCACTGGCAGGGGCGGGCTATCTGGCGGCCGGTCTCGGTTGGACGGCCTTCAAGCACGGCGTGCTGATGCGCCGGCCGCTTGGCCCGTGAAATCCGGCTACGGCGCGATTTCCACCGAGACGATCTTCAGGTTGAGCGTGAGAACGGCGGGATTGGTGCCCGAGGACAGGATGAAGCGCTCGATGGAAATGTAGGGCGAACGCTTCTGCAGCGCGTCGTAGAAGGCCCGCAGCTGGTCCCAGCCGGCGTTGGTGATGTTGTACTCCGCGGTATGCACCGCGAACTGCCCGCTTTTCTGCGTCGTCGGCGTGAGTCCCACGCCGTTGCGGAGACCGGCCTCCTTGGCCAGCTGATCGACGGTGGTCACGAGCTGGTTGCCGTTGAGGGTCTTGGCGGGGTCGAGCCGCTCGGCGGTCTTTTTCGCGGCGGCCTCGATCGCGGGGCGGTTGCGGATCCAGAGGTCCTGCGTGGCGAGCCGCGCGGTCGTGGTGCGGGCTTCGCGCAGGAACGTCCCCGCGTGCCCGCCGAAGGCCGAGAGCCACCACAACACGCCGACGGCGAGAAACGCCAGCAGCAGCAGCTTCTCGCGCAAGGCGCGCGTGAGGAAGAAATGGCGGATCGCGCGCATCAGGGCGTGGGCTTGGGGGGCGCCGGTGGGGCGGCCGGTTCCGCGAACGCCGCGGCGCGGAACGTGGCGGTGAGGGTGAACTGCGCCTGGTCGCCCCGCACCGCCTGCAAGGGGGCTTCGACCTTCTCGATCGTCGGCAACTTGCGGAGGGCGGCCTCGTAGGCGTTGACCTGCGCCGCGGTCGTCGTGCGGCCCTCGATGAAGATGGTGTTGAGACCGCGCGTGGCGTCGGCCGACACGCGGGTGAACCAGATGTCGGCCGGCTGCCGCTCGTAGTTCTCGCCCACCAGCTGCAGCAGCATCTCGATCGGGCGCAGCCGCTTGGTCGCGAGCTCCTCGATCTTGTTGGTGAGGTTATCGACGCTCTCGATCTTCTCGACCACCGGCCGCTGGACGGCGACGCGCGCCTCCCGCGTGCGTTGCCAGACCCGGCCGCCCACGAGCGCCAGTTCGCCGAGCCCGAGCGCGAGGAGCGAGGCCACGAGGCCCACGCCGGTGCGCCAAAGGACGATGTCGCGGCGCCGCGCGGCGCGCAGGGCGGTGAGCTCACCCTTGTCGCGCACATCCGCCGCGGCTGACGCTGTCGCGGGCAGCTTGGCCATGAGTTCCCCGGCGCGGAAGGTGATGGCGCCGTCACTGCCCGCCGGATCAGGCGCGGGCGCCGCCGTGGGTTCGATGACATGGCGGGAGCCGCCGAAGGAACCAACCAGCTCGGACTTCAGGCGCGCGCGGTCCTCGTCGGTCGCGTCGGCGTCAATCGTCCGCGTGAGCACCCCGGCGGGCTCGCCGGCCGCGGCCCAGTGGATCGCGGTGATCGAGTCGGGCGAGGTCAGCAGCAACGTGGTGGCGGGTTCAACGTCGGCGCCCAGCACCGCGGCGAAGCCCGGGATGACCAGTTCGGCTCCGTCCCATTCCGCGACCTGCTCGGTGGTGAACCGCCGGCGGTAGGCGGCGAACAGGAGCGCTTGTTCCGCGCCGGGCCGCCAGTACCAGCCGTAGTAAAGTTGGGAGAGCGGGAACGGGGCCAGGCTCTCCAGCGCCAGCTCGATCTGCCCCGCGGCCTCGCCGGGCGTCGCCCCCGCGGTGACCGCGACGTTCCGCGTGAAGAACGCGGAGTCGGGCAGCAGCGCCACTTTGGGAGGTGGCGGCCCGGCGCGGAGCAGCGAGAGAGGCGAAGGCATGCGAGGGGTCGGAAGTACGGACGAGGCCGGCGTGGAGAACAAGAACGCAAAACACCCGCGCGGCGGATGCGTTTGCCGTTCAGCCGCTGGCGAGGGGCGGGTTCTCCACGATTTCGAGCAGCGTGTACGGGTATTTCAGGTCGGCGGGTTTGGCCGCCGGATTCGCGGGCGGGCCGGCCGGAGGCGGGGGGGCAGGCGAGGAGGAGTTCGCGCCGGCGCCCTTCTTCTCCGGGCGCGTGGCGATGGCCTGCACCGTCTTGGCGCCTCCGGGCGGGGCGACGACGACCGAGACGCGGAACTCATTTTTGCCCTCGCGTACGGTGACGTTGAGGCGGAGCGCGCTCACGGTCGTGGAAAAACCCTGCGGATCGCCCGCCGGTCCCGCGATGCGGCCGACGTCGCCCGCGTTCTGGAAATACCCCGGTCCGCTGTAGCGGAAGTCGCCCTTGCCCTGGAGGAAGTCCACGACGTTGCGCGACTGCAGCGGTTCGTAGCGGCCCAGCGCCGTGAGCACGTCCTGGCTCGCGCTGTTCAGATTGGGCTTGGGAAAATCGAGCAGCGACACGCACGCGGCGAACCGGCGCCAGTTCTCGTTGGGCCGCCCCTCCTTGTCGTAAAAGTACTCCCGCGCCTTTTGGATCGCCGCCAGCTCGTGGTACGAGCGCATCGGACGCCCGGGCGATTCGTAGGGGATCGGGGCCGACTCGTAGTCGGGGCGGACGGGCGACGTGTAGGTATGGCCGCGCTTCATCCAGCCCATCATCGCGTCGGCGAGCTCCTCCGCCTCATTCTTCTGGGTGCCCCACCCCATGAACAGGTTCGTGAGCACCTGCGCGTTGATCTGCGGCAGCGGGAGCTTGCCGCTCTCGTCCTCCAGCTGGATCTCCACCGTGCAGCCCTCGCCCGGGGTGTACCCGGCGAAACCGAGCGGGTCGTTCCAACCCTCGGCCTGGCTGCGCAGCCCGTTCCCCGCCTCGCGGAAGTCGACCAGCACCGCGAGGGCGACCTCGAGGGCCGAGTAGGCCTCCACCCGGAGCCGGCGCGCGACGGCGGCGCGCTGGTCCGCCATGAGATCCACCGCCGCCTTGTCCATGAAGGCCAGCAGCGTGGTCATCGCGAAAAGGAGCGTGACCATGACGATCACGATGACGGAGGCACGGCGGCGGCCTGGTCCGGCGGGATGGTTGATTCGCGTCCGCATCGTCAGAAGACCGGCAGGGCCGGGCCGGGCGTCGGCAGCGTGATGACGCCCTCGCGGACGAGCTTGCCGTGGGTGAACTTGAGGCGGATCCGCTGCGGCGTGAGTGGCTGGCCCTGCGGGTTGAGCTTCAGGCTGGTTTCGGTCGACCAGCGTTTCGAGTCGGGGTCGTAGTAGTCGTAGGCGAGCGCGGTCACGAACGGGGTGACGAGCGTCTCCCGCGGGGTCTGGGTGTCGAAGTCCTTCTCGAGCCGCGAATGCCAGAGCAGCACGAGGCCCTCGTTGGGCCGCGCCTGGAGGGAGCAGATGACCTCGGGCAGCGGCTGGTCGGGCCAGTCGAACAGCCGGCTGCCGGCGGGCAGCTCGAAGGTCAGCATCTTCTCCATCAGCCCGCTCTGCGGGCGGATCTCCTCCAGCCCGATCGGGGTGACGCCCGAACGCGCCGCGGGAGGCAGCGCCGAGGCGCGCAGCTCGTTTTCCAGGAAACGCGTGACCGCCCGCACGTGCTGGTCAAGGAGCCGGGGCTCGGTGCCGCGGCCCCACAATTCGCCCATGGAGAAGACCATGGTGTTCATCGCGACGAGCAGCAGGCCGACCAGCGCGAGCGCCAGCAGAAGCTCAAGCAGCGTGAACGCGCGTCGGGAGCCGGCTCTCATCGGGTCTGGCCTCCGGTTTGCCCCGCCTTGAGCTTGCCCTGCAGCTCGAGGATGCGGGTCTTGGCCTCCTCCTTCAGCTTGCCGCGTTCCGCGGCGTCGATGACCCACGTCGGGCGCATCACCAGGAACGACTGCGTCACGCGGTCCGGCTCCTGGCGCGCGGGATCGCTGATCTCGCAGGTGAAGGCCACCCGGAAGACATCCGCGACGTTGGTCGACGCGATCTCCACGCTCCAGCGCGCGCGGTGGCCGGCCGCGGTGGCGAACTCGCCGCCTTCCTCGACTTTCTTCCGGTCGGGTTCGTGGAGGACGATCTGGCGGGCGAACGCGAAATCCTCGTTGAGCTGCGCCGCGCGGCCGGCCGTCTCGTAGCTGTTCAGCACGTTGAGGTAGGCGGAGGCGAGCATCACCGCGGCCATGGCGAAGAGCGCCATCGCCATGAGCACCTCGAGCAGCGTGAAGCCGCCCGGGAGACGCGCGCGGGTGGTCTCAGAACGACGGCGCATTCGGGTCGGGGGGCGGCGGCAACTCGGCGCAGGTCCACGGATCGACGGTCACCGTGCTCACCGAGCCCAGTCGCGCGAACTGCACGCGGAAGGCGCGGCAGGTGCCGTCGCCGTAGAATGGCACGTGCGGGACCGGCCGCGACTCGAGGAGCATTCCGCCCACGAGGATCGTGTTGGCGCCGCGCCCGGAGCCGCCGAGGAACTCCACCGTGAGGTCCTGCGCCGTTTCCGGGGAGATCGGGAAGGTCTTCAGCGGGCGTTCCTCGCGGGTGAAGCCATCCGCGGAGACGGTCGTCGGCGCCAGGCCGTCGACCAGGTAGAACTGTTTCTTCTCCGCGTCGAACTTGAGCCGGATCTCGTGCTCCGCCCGCAGCGCCGTCTTGCGCGCCTCCTGCACCGCCTTCCAGAAAACAGCGCGGGGTGTCGTCGGCTCCGGGGCGAGCAGCCGTGACGAGCCGCCGACGAAGAGTCCGCCCAGCAACGCGATGAGGGCGATGCTCAGCAGGATCTCGAGCAGCGTGAAGCCGCCGGTGGCGGCGGGGCGTGGGCGCGGGCGGCGGTGGGACACGGATCGGCGGCGGAAAACACCGCTCGGCGGGATCCGGCGAAAGCCGGGGCCGGGCGGAGACTTACTTTTCGCCGCCGGAGCTGGAGCTCCAGTTACCGATGTCGTCGGCGGTGCCGCTCTGGCGGTCGGGTCCCTTGGACCAGAGGTCGTAGCCGCCCTTGTTGCGGGTGCCGGGGTAGGCGTACTGGTACGGCTCTCCCCACGGATCGTTGGGGATCTTGCCGTCCGCCACGTAGGGTCCGAACCAGCGGTCGGCCTTGTTGGCGGGGCGCGTGGCGAGGGCCGGCAGGCCCGCGCTGGTCGACGGGGAGTCGCCCATGTGCAGGCGGTAGGAGACGAGCGCGGTCTTCATGCTCTCCTTCACGAAGATCTCCACCGTGCTCACCTGCGCGCCGCCGAAGATCCGATCGACGTTGGTGATCGCGAGACCGGCGAGCAGGCCGATGATCGCCAGCACGACGAGGATCTCGAGGAGGGTGAACGCGCGGCGAAGAGAACGGCGGCGCAGGCCGCGGGCGGGGAGGTTTTTCGTCATCACTCCGAGGATGCGCGGGCGCGCCGGCTTGTCGAGACGCGGGGAGACCGCGACTCAACGCGCCAGCAGGAAGGCGGCCGCCATGACCACCGTCGGCGGCAGCGCGGCGACCGCGAGGGCCAGCGGCGCGACGCCACCCGGGAAATGCCGCGCGAGAATGGCCTGGCCGGCGGGATTGGGCGCGTTGGCGATGACGGTGAGCCCGCCGCCGGTCACGGCACCCGCCACCACCGCGTATTTCAGGCCGTCGGTGAATCCGGGCACCAGCGAGGCGAGGTAGGTGATGGCGGCGTTGTCGTTGAACGCCGTGAGCGCCACGGCGCTGAGGAAGAGCGGCGTCTCGCCCAGGCGCGTGAGCACCGGCTCTATCCACCACGACTGCAGGCCGCCGTGGATGACGAGGCCGGCGAGGAAAAATCCGACCAGGACCGGAGGACGCAGGTCGACCGGGTTCTGGTGGTGCGCGGTGGCCTGGGCGAAGGCCAGGAAGAACAGCAACGCGCCGACGCACATCACCGGGTGGTGGGCGTTCCAGACCGTGAACGCGAGGAAGGCCACGTGGGTGAGCGTGATCCAAAGAGGAGCCGCGGGGCGATCGGCTCCGGGCTCCGGCGCCGCCGTGCTTCCGGAGAGCGCGGCGAGTTCCCGACGGAAGATCAGGAAATAGACCGAGGTCGCGAGGATCACGCCCGCGACCGCGCGGAGGCCGAAGGTCGTGAACATGAACCAAAGGTCCCACTTCCACGGCCCCGCCACCATGATGACGGGGGGAGCCGCGAAGTGCGTGAGCACGCCGCCCACGGAGATGTTCACGAACAGCAGCCCGAGGGTCGCGTAGGCGAGGCGCGGGCCCGGGTTGAGCGCGTAGAATTGCCGCGAAAGCAGCAGCGCGCCGATCGTCATCGCCGCGGGTTCCGTGATGAGCGACCCCAACAGCGGCGCGAGGATCAGGATCGAGAGCCACCAGGCCGCCGGCGTGCCGCCGCCCAATCCGGCCACCGCGCGCAGGCCGCGCTCGGCCAGATCCAGCACCGGACGCGTCGCCGCGAGGGTCATGATCACCACAACGAAGACCGGCTCCACGAAACTCACCTTGCCGTCGAGGTAGCCCACCACCGCGGGCCAGCCCTTGAACCACGTGATCGCCCCGGCCAGCGCGACCACCCAGATGCCAAAGACGGCCTCGACCTCGCCGAGGAAGTGCAGGACCTGTCCGGCGAAACTCACTTCGCCCTCCGGGCCGGGCCGGGCACGCGCGCGACGTGCGGCGGCGTGCCGTTCCTCGACGATGTGCGCCCAGTGGCGGATCTTCGCGGTGAGGAAGGTGTGAAGGATCGCCGCGACGAAGATTCCCGCCGCCACGAGGTTGAACGGATCCGCCGCGGCCCGGTGACGCAGGACTTCCCCCAGCCCCGCGCCGGCGGGATCCCGGTACTGGTCGAGGGGCGTCGGGAGCACGGCGGCTCCCGGGGCCGCGTTCGCCGCCGCGGCGGCGGTCGCCAGCAGGGTGGCCAAAAGGACGAAACTTCGCATCCGGCGACGGAACGTCGGCGCGCGGTGGCGTCAAACCCGGCGTGCGGGCGCGGAAAACGGCCCGTCGATGCGCCTAGCGGCCCGGAATAGCGCGACGCGTGATGTAGCCGAGGCCGCAGCCGCGGATAATACCGAGTTTGCGACGGACGAAGACCTTCGCGATGGGCCCCGATGGTTTCATCGCTGATGAGGTGAAACACCCGCGGGGTTTTGCTTTGCGGGGCGCGGAGGCGGGGGGTTGGCTGCGGCATGGCTTCAAGGACGGCATTGGTCACGGGCGCCTCGCGCGGCATCGGCCGCGGCATCGCCCTCGAACTGGCCCGCGCGGGCGGGCGGGTGGCGATCAACTACGCGGGCAACGCGGAGGCGGCGGCCGAGTCGCTCGCCGCGGTGCGGGCGGCCGGCGGCGACGGCTTCACGGTGCAGGGCGATGTGGCGGTGGCGGCCGATCGCGAGCGCATGGTCGCGGAGACGGTGGAACGCTTCGGGCGCATCGACCTGCTGGTTAACAACGCCGGCGTGGCGCCCAAGGTGCGCGCCGACCTGCTTGAAGCGGGCGAGGAAAGCTTCGACCGCCTTTACGCGATCAACCTCAAGGGTCCTTTCTTCCTCTCGCAGCTCGTCGCGCGGCAGATGCTGCGGCAGGACCGTGACGCCGAGGGCTTCCGCGGCCGCATGGTGAACATCACGTCGATTTCCGTGTACACCGCCTCCATCAACCGGGGCGATTACTGCATGGTGAAGGCGGGGCTCGCGATGATGACGAAGCTCTTCGCCGATCGCCTCGCGAACGATGGCATCAACGTCTACGAGATCCGTCCCGGCGTGATCGCCACCGACATGACGGGCGGCGTGAAGGCGAAGTACGACAAGCTCATCATCGAGGACGAGCGCGGCATCACGCCGATCCGCCGTTGGGGCCGTCCGGAGGATATCGGCCGCGCGGTGCGGGCGATCGCGGAGGATCGCTTCCCGTTCTCGACGGGCGCGGTGTTCGACGTCGACGGCGGGTTCCACCTGCACCGGCTGTGAGGCCGGTCGAGCGGGGCGAAAACGAATGGGCTCCGATGGCCCCGGCGCGGATCGTCCGCGGCCGACGCGTCATCCATACTCCACCGCGTTGACGCCTCCGGCCGGTTGAAACTCCCGGTCGCGCCACCCTTTCCATGCTCTTCATTTGCCAGGCAGGATTCGAGGCGTTGCTGGCCCGCGAATTGGCGGAGGCCTTCGGGCTTGCCGCCGTCGAGCAGGGCCCGGGCTGGGTGATTGTCGCCGCGGGGCAGGGCCGCACGGTTCCGGCCGATGCCGCTTTCCCCCACGTCGCGCTGCCGGCGCCGGTCGAGGTGCGGGGCGAGTCGGTCAACCAGCTCGCGACCCGGGTCGCGGATTTTTTCCTCGGCAGCCTGCGCGGTGAACGCGTGGAGACCGAATGGCCCAGCGTGTGGACGGGCCCGGCCGAGCTCGTCGGCCTGGGGCGGCGCATCTCCGCGGTGGAAGCGGCCTTCGGCGAAATCCTTAAACGGAAGCTGGCGCGGGTGGCGCGTTTGGCGACGGCGGAGCGACCGCGGGGCGCCGAGGGCGTTCCGACGCGCGGACTCTTTGTGCATTTCACCGACTTCGGCCGGGCGTGGGTGGCGCGCGAGGCGGTCGGCTACGGCCAGCGGCGGATGGCCGACGACGTGCAGGCTCCTTCGCGTTCCTATCTCAAAGTCGAGGAGGCCTACGGCCTGCTCGGACGCGAACCCGCCGGCGGCGAAACGGTGTGCGACCTCGGCGCCGCGCCCGGTGGAGGGAGCTACAGCGCGGCGCGCCGCGGGGCGCGTGTGTTCGCGATCGACAATGGCCCCCTGAAGGGTGGCGCGTTGGGTCATCCGGGCATCGAGCACCGGCGCGAGGACGCGTATCGCTTCCGTCCGGCGGAGGGCGAGCGCCTCGACTGGCTTTTCTGCGACATGGTCGACGAGCCGCACGAAGTGTTGGCGCGGATTGTCACGCCGTGGCTGGAGCAGCGCTGGTGCCGGCGCTTCGTGATCAACCTGAAGTTCGGCCGCGTCGACTCCGTCGCGCTTCTGCGCGAGTTGCGGGCGCCTGGGTCCCCGTTTGTCCGCCATGCGACGGGCGTCCGCATCCGGCACCTCTACCACGACCGCGAGGAATTCACGGTGGTGGGTGAAGCGGCGGGGTGAGAGGAAGCGAAGAGGCGCGGTCAGGATATGGTTAACACTTCAGTGTCAGGACATAGGTAACACTCGCTTGGTTTGCGGCCGGGGGCCGACAATGGGCTGGTTTCGGGCGGGTGGGCGTTCTTACTGCGCGACATGGCTGAAGGCGTGAAACGCGGGGCGGTGGCTGGCGTGGCGAGCGGGGTGACCGCCTCCGTGAGCCGGGAGGTTGTGCGCATCTGCGGGCTCGCGGCCGTGCGGGCGCGTTTCGCGCGGGATGCCGGTTCGATTCAACGGCTCTACTTCGACTACGCGACGGGCCGGAAGATCGGCGTCATCTGCAAGACGCTCGCCGCGACGCGGCGGGTTTACCGCTGCGTGGAGCCGGCCGAGCTGGAGAAGATCGCCGGCACGCCGCATCACGGCGGGGTCGTGGCGGTGGTGACGCCGCCGGAGCTGCGCGAGCCCGGCGTGGATGAGCTCCGCGCGTGGGCGGCGAAGCGCGAGCCGGTGCTCGTGCTCGATCGCATCGGCAACGTCCACAACCTCGGTGCGATCGCGCGGACCGCCGCGTTTTTCGGCGTGGGCCGGTTGGTGATCTGTGGCCGGGAAGGCGCGGCGCGGCCCGTCGACGCGGCCTATCGTGTCGCCGAGGGAGGCTTGGAAGGCGTGGAGCTCCATGCGTCCGCCGACGCGACCGGCTTGGTGCGCGCGCTCGTCGCCGCGGGCTACGAGGTCGTGGGTGCGGCGACGCGTGGCGGCAGGCCGGAGCTGGCGCGGTTGCCGGCGCGCCCGTTGGCGCTCGTTTTGGGCAACGAGGAGCAGGGCCTGGATCCAGCCGTGGCAGCGGCGTGTTCGCGGTTGGTCACGTTGCCCGGCGCCGGGCGCGTGGAGTCGCTCAATGTGTCGGTCGCCGCGGGCATCCTGATCTGGGAAGCCTGGGCGCGTCGCGGCTGAGCGGTTTGCCCCAGGACACCGTCCGGGCGGGTTGGGTGGAATTTTCGGGTCTTTCCCTCTATCACCCGTCTCCCGCTCTTCCGGTCTCCCGCCTTGTCACACGCCGCGGCGCGCTCAGGGTGGCCGCGGAATCCCCAATGCCCATGTCCGCCCCGCAATCCTCCCCGTCGTTCGAACCTTTCGTCCCGGCGCATGTGGCGATGCGCGAGTTCACGCTGCGCGCCGTGCTCACCGGCACCATCCTCGGCGTCGTCTTCGGCGCGTCGTCGCTCTACCTTGTCCTGAAGGTCGGCCTCACGGTGAGCGCGTCGATTCCGGTCGCCGTGATCTCGCTCGCGCTTTTCCGCGCGTGGTCGAAGACCGGCGGCCGCGACGCCACCATCCTCGAGCACAACATCACGCAGACCGCGGGCTCGGCCGGCGAATCGATCGCTTTCGGCGTGGGCGTGACGATGCCGGCGATCCTCATCCTCGGTTTTGATCTCGAGCTCACGCGCGTGATGCTGGTCGGTCTCCTGGGCGGGTTGCTCGGCATCCTGATGATGATCCCGCTGCGGCGGGCGCTCATCGTGAAGGAACACGGGGTGCTCAAGTACCCCGAGGGCACGGCGTGCGCGGCGGTGCTCAAGGCCGGCGCCAGCGACGCTTGTCGCGCGCAGGCCTCGGCGTCCGCCCAGGCGGAGATGCGCGCCGCGGAGGCCGCTGGTCTCGGCCGCTCGGCCGGCGCCAAGGTGGTCTTCACCGGATTTTTCGTGGGGCTCCTGTACAAGACGCTCAACGTCGCGTTCAAGGGCTGGAAGGACGTTCCCGAGAAGGTGTTCGGCGCGCCGCTCAAGGCCGGCTCCGTCGGGGCAGAGATTTCCCCCGAGCTGCTCGGCGTGGGTTACATCATCGGCCCGCGCATCGCGGCGGTGATGTGCGCCGGCGGCGTGATGTCGTACCTGCTGCTCATCCCGGCGATCGCCTTCTTCGGCGGCGCGCTCACGGCGCCGCTTCCCCCGGGCACCAAGCTCATCTCGGAGATGACGCCCAACGGCATCCGTGGCGCCTATATCCTCTACATCGGCGCCGGCGCGGTGGCCGCCGGTGGCATCATCAGCCTGTTCCAGGCCCTGCCCACGATCCTCCACGGCATCCGCGCCGGCATGGCCGGCCTCTCGGGCGGGGGCGCCGCGGTCTCCGACGACGGCGTCCCGCGCACCGACCGCGATCTCCCGCTCAAGTTCACCGGCATCGGCATCATCGTGCTCGTGACGCTCATCGTGCTCGCGCCCGCGCTGCACATGAACCTCCTCGGCGCGCTGCTCATCGTGCTCTTCGGCTTCCTGTTCGTGACGGTCTCGTCGCGGCTCACCGGCGAGATCGGCTCCAGTTCCAATCCGATTTCCGGCATGACGGTCGCCACGCTGCTGTTCACCTGCCTCGTGTTCCTCCTCGTGGGTTGGACCGGCGGCACGCACTACGTCACCGCCCTCTCGGTCGGCGCCATCGTCTGCATCGCCGCCTCGAATGGCGGCACGACGTCGCAGGATTTGAAGACCGGCTTCCTGCTCGGCGGCACGCCGCGCCTGCAGCAGATCGCCATTCTCATCGGCGCCTTTGCCTCCTCCCTCGTGCTGGGGCCGATCCTCCTGCGCCTCAACGAATCCGCCACCGTCTACGTGCCGGCCGCCCAGGTGGCGCCGGGGTTGCGCATCGACGCGGCCCAGCTTGGCGCCGCGCGTGAGTGTCTCGCCGGGCCGCAGGCCAAGGACGACGCGGCTTCCTACCGCGTGTGGCACAAGCCCGAGGGCCCCGGCGGCCCCGCGGGAAAGTACCTCGTCAACGACCGCGGCGAGGCCGTGTGGCTCGTCGACCCCGGCATCAACGGTTCCCACAATCGCCGGCCCGACGGCACCGAGGTGCGCAAGTTCGACGCGCCCAAGGCCACCCTCGTCTCGTACATCATCAAGGGCATCCTCGACCAGAAACTCCCGTGGGCGCTCGTGCTGCTCGGCGTGATGATCGCGGTCACGCTGCAGCTCTCGTTCGTGCCGGCGCTGGCGTTCGCGGTCGGCGTCTACCTGCCGCTCTCGGCCTCGACGCCGATCTTCATCGGCGGGCTCATCCGCTGGGTCGTCGACCGCCGCATGCGGCGGCAGGCGGCGCACGCGCGGATGTCGGAGGAGCAGTTTGCCGCTGAGAGCGACAAGAGCCCGGGCGTTCTGCTGGCCTCGGGCTACATCGCGGGCGGCGCCATCGCGGGCATCCTGATCGCGTTTCTCGCGGGCGTGCTGGGCGATTTCGACGCGGCCGTCGGCAAGTGGGCGGAGAAGAACAACCCGTTCTTCGAGGGTCCGCACGCCGACCTGCTCTCGCTGCTGCCCTTCGCGGTGATCGCGGGGCTGCTCTACCTCGTGGCGCGCGAACGCGTGCTCGGCCCGCGGAGGAATTGATCGTCCCGTTCGCGCTCGCGACCCCACCGAAGTCCCGGCCGTTCCGATCGCCATGCCCGCGTTCTATCCCGCTTCGGCGCCAATCCGTTCGGTCGCGTCCCTTCCTCTCTCACTCCCGCTCGCCTTCTCTCATTCCTACCGGCGCTTCGCCGCCGGGACGGTGATTTGTTTGCCGTGGAGCCGCGCCGGGCTATCCCTTCGCCGGCCCTCATGAACGAAGACCGCGAAGCCATCCTCTCCCGTGTGCGCGGCGCCCTCGCGCCGCTCCACCGCCGCGCGCCGCTTCCCGAATATGATCCTGAGATCGCGGTACTGCGGCAGGTGCTCGCCGGGCGTGATCTCGTGGAGTTGTTCGCCGAGCGGCTGAAACGTGTCGGCGGACTGGCGTTGACGGATGCCTCCGCTCTCGCGGCGCACCTGCGCGCGGGCGGGCGTCTGCACGGTTACTGCGATCCGGCGCTCTGGCCGGTGCTGGCGCCGCATCTGGGCGACGGCTTCACGGTCGAGCAGGCTTTCGACCGGAAACGCGTCGACGAATACACCTTTGGCATCACGCGGGCGGCGGGCGCGATCGCGGAGTCCGGCTCGATCGTCCTCAACGACGCCATCACTTCCTCGCGGCTGGCCGCGCTGGCGCCGTGGGTGCACGTCGCCGTCGTGCGGCGGGAGGATATCTTCTGCGACATCTCCCAGGCCGTCGCCGCCCTGGGCGACGATCCGAACGTCATCTGGTGCACCGGTCCCTC
The DNA here is from genome assembly GCA_046091745.1 of Opitutaceae bacterium. Taxonomy (GTDB): domain Bacteria; phylum Verrucomicrobiota; class Verrucomicrobiia; order Opitutales; family Opitutaceae; genus ER46. Next base: position 12,383 of record JBJTCH010000263.1, on the reverse strand, counting down.
GAAGACCGCTGACGTCGAGGGGATTCTCATCGAGGGCGTGCACGGCCCCGGGGAGCAGCTCGCGTTGATTGTTTGACGCGGATGGCCCCGATCGGAGGGGCCACCACGAAAGGCACGAAACCGGAGTTGGGCCTACGGAAGGCACGGAACACGCGGAATAACTAAGCCTCCGACTCGTCCTCCGAAGCCTTGGCGAAGGAGGAAGCCTTGGCGAAAGGGGCATCTCAGTTTCGTGCCTTGGGCGGTACTCCCTGATTTTTTAACCGCGGATTTCTCCGATGGCGCGGATGGGGGAGGCAGCGATCTTCAGGCTTCCCGTTCTCCCCGACCTTCCTGTTCAAACCACCGGCTCAAACCGCCCAAGCCGGGTTCAACCACGGATAGACACCGATGAACACGGATGAGGAGATACTGGGGAGACGGGCGGGGGTGCGAGAGAGCAAGACGGCGGTCGCCGGTGGCGACCGGGTTGAAGTTGAGGGTTTAAGTTGAAGAACGGTGAAACCGTTGCCGTCACTTAAACCTAGACTTCCCGCCTCAACCGCGGCGCGGAGTCTTCCCGATCTCACCCACTTTTGCGCCTCCGGCGCCTCTTCGCGGCCAACTCGGGCCATGGCCGCAAAAAGGCGCATAAGGCGCAAGGGTCGGTCTCAAACCACCAAGCGAGGAATAACCACGAAGGAACACCAAGGCACACCAAGGCACACGAATGGCCCGAGCCCTCGCTCCGGTTTCGTGCCTTTCGCGTGTTTCGTGGTGGCCTCGTCTGCTGTCTTCCCCGTCTCCAGCGGCTCCCCAGTCTTCCAAGTCTTCGAGGTCCCACCTCTTCCTCCGTCCTTGCGCCGCTTGCGCCTCTTCGCGGCCAACTCGGTGAATGGCCGCCAAGAGGCGCAAAAGGCTCAGAGGCCATCTTCCCGTGCTCCCCGGCCTTCCTGTTCAAACCACCCAGCCGGTAACAACCACGAATGCACACCAAGGCATACGAATGGCCCGAGCCTCTGTTCCCTTCGTTCGCTCCTGTTCACCGGCTGGTTTGGAACAGGAGCCAACGGAGGCAACGGAGGCCACGCGTTCGGAGCTTCCGAGTGACCGGAGGGAACCGGTGGAGCGGAACCGTAAGACCGGGAAGGTCGCGCAGGCCGGCGGCGCGGGGAATCGCTTGGCGTGGGCGCGGCAGGTCGGCCAAGCTGGTTCTCATGTCGCCGCAGATGGTCGGGCAACGCTGTGTAAGTGAACGTGAGCCCGAGCTCGGGCTCGGCGTGGTGGCCGCGGTCGATGCGGCGGCGAAACGCATCTCCATTTCGTTCCCCGCCACCGGGGAAAAACGGCTCTACGCGCTCGGCGCCTCGGTCCTCAAGCGGGTGCGCTTCCGCGAGGGCGAGACGGTTTCCGGCCGCGAAGGAGCGGCTTTCGTCATCGAGGCGGTCGACGAGCGGGACGGCCTCCTGACCTACGTCGGGTCGGGCCGGCGGCTGCGCGAGGACGCGATCTCGGATGTCACGAGCGTCGACCTGCCCGACCAACGGTTGCTCGCCGCGCAAACCGATCCGGGGGAAGTTTTCGATCTGCGGCTGCGTTCCTGGCAGGCGCAGGAGCGCTTCCGACGTTCGCCGGTGCGCGGTTTCCTCGGCGGGCGCATCGATCTCATCCCGCACCAGTTCTTCATCCTGCAGCAGGTCGCGGAACGACGTCTGCCCCGCGTGCTCCTCGCCGACGAGGTGGGCCTGGGAAAAACCATCGAGGCCTGCCTGATCATCCAGCGTTTGCTCGCCGTGGGACAGGCCCGGCGGGTGCTGTTGCTGGTACCCGAGTCGCTCACGCACCAGTGGTTCGTGGAGCTCCTGCGGCGCTTCAATCTCTGGTTCGGCATCTACGACGAGGAACGCTGTCTCGCGAGCGAGCAAAGCGATCCCGGCACGAATCCCTTTCTCTCGGCGCAGCTGGTGCTCGCGACGGTCGGTCATCTCGGCGGGAACGCGGCCCGCCGCGAGCAGGCGGCGGCGGCGGGGTGGGATCTCGTCGTGGTCGACGAGGCGCATCACCTCGGCTGGGCGCCGGAGCAGGCCAGTCCCGAGTATCTGCTGGTGGAGGAACTGGCGCGGCGCACGCCCGGCCTGCTGTTGCTCACCGCGACTCCGACGCAGCTCGGTTTGCCGGGGCACTTCGCGCGGCTGCGGCTGCTGGATCCGGATCGCTACGCCGACTACGCGCGCTTCCTCGAGGAGGCGGAGGGTTATGGCGCGGTCGCCGAGGTCGCGGGCAAGATCATCGAGGGGAAGCGTCTCACGGCGAAGGACCAGAAAGCGCTGCAGCGCATCTTCACCCGAGATGCCGAAGGTCTCGCGCGGCATCTCGGCGATCTGGAGCACGGCCGGCCCGGAGCGCGCGAGGCGCTCCTGCGCGCGCTGCTCGATCAGCACGGCACGGGCCGCGTGATGTTCCGCAACACCCGCGCCGCGATGACCGGTTTTCCCAAGCGCCGGCTTTGCCCCGCGCCGGTGCGGTCGGATGATCCGGCGCTCCACGCGCGGGTCGCGCGCGAGCTGCGGGCGGAGGAGACGGGGGCCGAGGCCTCCGTGCGCTATTCGTTCAAGGACGACCCGCGCCTGCTCTGGCTCGTCGAGTTCCTGCGCAAGGAGCGCAAGGCGAAGGTCCTGCTCATCTGCCGGTCGCAGCGGAAGGTCGCGGCGCTGGCGGCGGCGATCCAGGAGCGGATCAACCTCAACATCGGCCAGTTTCACGAGGGGTTGCCGCTCGTGCAGCGCGATCGCCAGGCGGCCTGGTTCGCCGAACCCGAGGGCGCGCGGCTCCTCATCTGCTCCGAGATCGGCAGCGAGGGCCGCAATTTCCAGTTCGCGCACCATCTCGTGCTCTTCGATCTGCCGCTGAACCCCGGCCTGCTGGAACAGCGGATCGGGCGACTCGACCGCATCGGCCAGACCGAAACCATCCGCATCCACGTGCCCTATCTCGAGGGCGGGGCCGACGAGATCGTTTTCGATTGGTACCACCGGGGACTGGAGGCGTTTGAGCACCCCTTGCACAGCGGCGCTGAACTCGAGGCGCGCTTCCGGGAACGGGTGCTCGACCTCGCGACCTCCTCGTCCGCCAACGCGGACAAGCTTCGCGCCGGGCGTGAGGCGCTGGTGGCCGAGGCCGCGGCCTACCGCGCCGAGCTGGCCGAGCGGTTGCGCAAGGGGCGCGACCGTCTGCTGGAGCTCAACTCGTTCCACCGCGAGGCGGCGGAGGCGGTGTTGGCGCGCGTCCGTGCGGCCGACGGCGATCCGTTGCCGCGCGCGGTTCTGCTCCAACTCCTCGACCACTTCGGCGTGGGAGTGCGCGAACACGAGGATGGCGACCTGTTCCTCGACCCGAGCCACGCTTACATCGAGTCGTTCCCCTCGATCCCCGCCGACGGCATGCTCGCGACCTTCAGCCGCGCGCGCGCGATCGTGCGCGAGGACATCCGGTTTCTCTCCCCCGATCACGCTCTCATCCAGGATGCGATCGATCTTCTGGTGGAATCGAAGTCCGGCACGACCGCGCTGGGCAACATTCCCGCCGACGAGCCGAATCTCCTGCTCGAGGCGGTTTTCGTCCTCGAGCCGATGGCCGATCCGCGCTGGCACGTGGATCGCTTCCTGCCGCCGACGCCCGTGCGGGTCATCGTGGACCTGCGGGGCGACGAGGCGGGCCGTGAGTTCAGCGCCGAGACGATCGCCGCCGGGTTCGAGGACCTTGATCCGCATCGCTTCCTGGAGACGGGCGTGTTCGGGGCCGCGCAATTGAAGGAAATGATCGCCGCCGCGACCAAGGCGGCCGAGGAGCGCGCGGCGGCGGTCCGCGCTTCGGCGCATGCGGCGGCGGATTCGGCGTTGGGGGAGGATATCGCGCGGCTCACGGCCCTGCAGCGGATCAATGATCACGTCCGTCCGGAGGAGGTCGCGCTCGCCCGCCAGCAGCAGGAGCAGACCGTGAAGGCGGTCCGCGAGTCCCGGCTGCGGCTCGACGCGCTCCGCCTGATCGTGGCCGGCGAGATGGGGCTGGAGTGAACCGCGGCGCGCGGGTTGGCCGGGCCCGGGCTCAACCGCCGATGGCGCGCGAGAGGCTGTCGAAGTACGCGCCCGCAAGGCGCAGCACCTGCCACGCCATCACCGCCAGCACGACGAGGTACACGAGGCGGGGCGTCCATTCCGCGAGGGTCCTCAACCTCTGGCGGCTGGTTTCGCCGTAGCGCGTGCCGATGCGGTGGAACGCGGCCTCAAGCTGGCCGGTCCGCTCACCCGTCCGCCATTCGGTGACGACGTCAGGCGGGAGCACATTGCGGCGCTCGATCAGCGGGCCGACGGGCGCTCCGCGGGCCTCGGCGTCGTTGGCGGCGGCGGTGAAAAGCTCGCGCAGACGTTCGCTCCGGCAGGTCTGCGCCGCGAGGCGCACGGAATCGATCAGTCCGTGGCTGGTTCGTGAAAGCAGCGCGAGCGTCCGGAAAAACCTCCAGCCATCGATCTCCTGCAGCGCGGCTCCGACCAGCGGCAGCGGTCGCACCCAGCGGTCGAGCGCGCGGCCCGAGGCGTGTCGCCACATCCGCGCGAGTCCGAAGCCGGCGGCGGCGAGAATCGCGAGGGGGCCCAGCGCGGCGAACAGGTAACCGACGGTGTCGCCCCGCGCGACGAGGCGCGGCAGCGGGACGATGAAGCACGCGGCGACGAGGTTGAACGCCGGCAAGGCCAGCCCGGAGACGATCTGGCGCCGGAGCGCGCTCGTCTCCTCGGCAATATCCGCCAGCTCGCGGAGCACTTCGTCGAGTGCGCCGCTGCGTTCGCCGATGGCGACGAGCGCGAGATCCGAGGGTGGCAGCAGGGCGGCGGCCTTGAGCGCGCCATGGAAGGAATCGCCGCGCGTGAGCGCGGTCGTGAGACGCTCGCCCGCCGGATGCCAGCGGGAGGGCAGCGCGGCCGCGGCGGTGCCGGCGGCCGAGACGGGTTCCGCTCCAGCCGCGAGTTGCAGCGCGAGCGCGCGGCAGAAAACGGCCCGATGCTTCAGCGGGAGCACGTGGGGAGGGGAGGGCGGCGACCGGGCCGCGTCAACGCCGCGCCGCTGGCGTCAGGCCTCGTCGAACTTGCGGGCGAAGAGAGCCTCGAGCTCCGAGAGCATGGCGGCGGCGTCGTCGCCGCTCGCGATGAACTTCACCTTCGAGCCCTTGGCGGCGGCGAGCATCATGAGCCCCATGATGCTCTTTCCGTTCACCTGCTCGTCCTCCTTTTCCACCATGACCTCGGCTTTGAACTTGTTGGTGATGCGCACGACCATCGCGGCGGGTCGCGCGTGAATTCCCATTTTGTTCTGCACGATCAGCTCCCGGGTGAGGGTCTGGGAGTTGGCGGCGGCCTCGCTTTTGCTCATGTCGGTGGAACCGACCGGCGAAAGTCCGGAGCGTGCCGTCGGCTTGCAACCCAAAAACCGGAAGGCACGCTGCGCGCCGATGTCCAAGGTCGCGATCATCGTCCCGTGCCGGCTCGAATCGACGCGGTTCCCGCGGAAGCTGCTGCATCCGATCAAGGGCAAGCCGCTGCTGCTCTGGGTGGCCGAGCGCATCGCACGGGAGGCGCCGGAGTTTCCGCTTTGGTTCGCCGTCGACGATGAGCGGCTGCGCGCCTGCGTGGCCGGGGCGGGCTTCCGCGCGATCCTCACCAGCACCGCGCACCAGAGCGGAACCGACCGCCTTGCCGAGGCCAACCGCACCGTGCGCGCCGAGCAAGTGATCAACGTGCAGGCCGACGAGCCGCTGGTTTCCGGCGCCCAGATCCGGGCGCTGGCGTCGCTGCTCGCGGGCGGCGTCCCGATGGCGACGCTGGGCACCCCCTTCCGCACCGCGGCCGATTTCCGGAATCCCAACCAGGTGAAGGTGGTGCTCGCGCCAGCCGCTCGGCGGGCGCTTTATTTCTCCCGCTCCCCGATGCCCTACGCGCGCGACCGCCAGGGCAAGGTGGACGACGCCTGGGTGGCGGCGAACCCGTGCTTCAAGCACCTCGGACTCTATGGCTACCGCGCGGATCTGCTGGAGCGGTTCGCCTCGCTGCCGCCGGGACGGCTCGAGCAGATCGAGAAACTCGAGCAATTGCGCGTGCTGGAAAACGGGATGGAGATCGCCTGCGACATCACGGCCGATCCCACCATCGGCGTGGACACGCCGGAGGATGCCGTGAAGTTCGAGGAATGGCTCGGTCGCTGAAGGCGGCCCGGCCGTCGCGGAGCCCCGCGCGTCAGATCTTCCCGGCCTGGCGGGCCTCCACCATGCGGTAGAAGTCCGTGAAAAGCGGATCGGCGTCGTTGGGTCCCGGCGCCGCCTCGGGGTGGTACTGCACGCTGAACACCGGCAGGGTGTTGTGGCGCAGACCCTCGACCGTCTGGTCGTTGAGATTGATCTCGGTGATGCGCGCGCCCCGTTGCTCGAGCGACTTCGGGTCGGTCGCGAAACCGTGGTTCTGCGCGGTGATGGAGACGCGGCCGGTCTCAAGGTTCTTCACCGGCTGGTTCCCCCCGCGATGGCCGAACTTCAGCTTGAACGTCTTCCCGCCCAGCGCGTGCGTGAGCATCTGGTGCCCGAGGCAGATGCCGAACATCGGGAAATCGGGCAGCAGGTTGGTGACGGTGCGGTGGATGTAGGGCAGCGCGGCCGGGTCGCCGGGGCCGTTCGACAGGAAGACCGCGTCGGGCCGGTGCTCGCGGATCTGCGCCGCCTCCGCCGTCGCCGGGAAGACCTGCACTTCGAAACCGTGGTTCACCAGCTTGCGGTAAATGCTGAACTTCGCGCCGTAATCAAAGGCCGCGACGCGGAACTTCCGCGCGGGAACGCCGGGGGCGTTCATCGTCGTGCCAACCGGCAGATAGGGCGTGTTGTGGTTGGCCGGCTCATCAGCCTTCCAGAGGTAGGGCTCGCGCGTCGTGACCTCGCGGACGTAGTCGGAGCCGGCCATATCCCGCCACGAGCGGGCGAGGCGCACCGCCTCCTCGTCGCTGATGGGCAGCGTGCTGAGGCAGCACTTCATCGCGCCGTCGACCCGCAGCTTTTTGGTAAGCGCGCGGGTGTCGATTTCGCTGATCCCGGGGATGCCGTGCCGGGCGAGATAGGCGTCGAGCGAGATCCGGCTGCGCCAGTTGCTCACCACCGGGGACAACTCTCGCACCACGAAGCCGGTGGCCTTGGGCACCGCGGCCTCGTTGTCGGCGTCGCTGATGCCGTAATTGCCGATCTGCACCGCGGTCATCGTGACGATCTGGCCGAAGTAGGAAGGGTCCGTGAGGATCTCCTGGTAGCCGGTCATCGACGTGTTGAACACGCATTCACCCGAGACGGTGGTGGAGCTGCCGAAGGCCCGACCCCGGAAGATCGAGCCGTCTTCGAGGGCGAGAATAGCGGGCTTGGAAGTGGACATTAAAGCCGGACGAAAATGTGTCGGTTGAGCGCTGCCAAGAGGTTAATTGTTCCGGCGTGTTGTCGCGATGCCGGGAAGGCCAAGGGAACGCGAGAAGGAGCGGGGCGTGGGCCGTACGTCGCTCCCGACTCGCTCCGCGGGTGAGTAACCACGGATGGAGAAAGAACGGGAGACGGTTGGGGGCGGGAGACAGCGAGACTTTGAATGCCTGGTGTAGCCGCGGCTGCTTGCCCGCCTGAGGCGGGCGAGCCGCGGACGATGTGGTTGTCCGGACGGCGGAAGACTGTTCCGAAGGCGGGGGATTTGAACCGCAGATTTCTCAGATGGCGCGGATAAGGACCGAAAGGGGTTCGGCGCTTCCGAACGACCAGAGCGAACGAGCGGAGTGGAGCAGGAGACGGAACGCGTCGCCGACTCGCTCCGCGGGGGCGCAACCACGGATGCACACGGATCAACACGGATGAAGAAAACCGCTCTCCCTCTCCGAACTTCCCGGCCTTTTGTTCAAAGCCCCGGATCGTGACATGACTAGACCGGGAAGACCGTGAAGCCGGCGGCGCCAAATCTGTGATATCTGAGTTATCCGTGGTGGGATTGCAGACTCGTCCTCCGTTGCCTCCGTGTGCTCCTGTTCGCCGACTTGGACGGCCCGGCGTTATGACCAGCAGGTGGGTTGTTGAGCTCTGTCGCGTCCGGCCGGTCGGCCGGGATGATTTTCCGGACCTCCGTTTGACACCGCCCGCCCGTTTCCCAACGGTTTCGGCCCGACAATGCCTTATTCCGAAGACCGCGCCGCCTGGCCCGAGGGCCAGGGTCTCTGGCAACACATCCCGGAGGGCAAATGGAACGATTGGGCCTGGCAGCTGCAGAACCGGATCACGGGCGTGGCGCAGCTGGAGGGGCTGATGACGCTGACGCCGGAGGAGAAGGCGGGCTGCGAGCAGGCGAACCACAAGCTGGCGCTCGCGATCACCCCGCACTTTTTCAACCTGATCGACCGCGACGATCCCGATTGCCCGATCCGCAAGCAGGTCGTGCCGCGGATCAACGAGATGGTGGTGTCGGACGGTGAGATGCTCGACTCCCTGGGCGAGGACGAGCACTCGCCGGTGCCGGGCCTGGTGCACCGTTATCCGGACCGAGTGCTGTTCCTTGTCACCGACCGGTGCGCGGCGTACTGCCGCTACTGCACCCGCAGCCGGCTGGTTTCCAACGCGCAGGACTACAATTTTCACCCCGAGTACGAGCAGGGACTGCGCTACATCGAGGAACACCCCGAGGTGCGCGACGTGCTGCTCTCGGGCGGCGACCCGCTGCTGCTTTCCGACCGCAAACTGGAGCACCTGATCGCGCGACTGCGGGCGATCCCGCACGTCGAGTTCATCCGGATCGGCTCGCGCATCCCGGTCTTCCTGCCTCAGCGAATCACGCCGGAGCTGTGTGACATCTTCCGCCGGCACGGGCCGGTGTGGATGAGCATCCACGTCAACCACCCGCGGGAGTGCACCGTTGAACTGAAGGCGGCGTGCGAGCGCCTCTCGTTTGCCGGGGTGCCGCTGGGCAACCAGAGCGTGCTGCTGCGCGGCATCAACGACGATGTCGATGTGATGAAGGCCCTGATGCACCGCCTGCTCCGGATGCGGGTGCGGCCGTACTACCTTTACCAGATGGACCTCATCACGGGCGGCGCGCACTTCAAGGCCGACGTCCGGAAGGGTATCGAGATCATCCGCGCCCTGCGCGGTCACACGACGGGGTACGCGGTGCCGCAGTTCGTCATCGATGCGCCCGGTGGTGGTGGCAAGGTCCCGATCAATCCCGACTACGTCGAGGAAGTGCGCGACGACGGGATCGTCCTGCGCAATTACGAGGGCCGCCTTTTCCGCTACCCCTTTTCGGCGGCCGCCGCGGACGGATCCGAGGCGGCTCCGTCGCCGGAGCTCGCGCCAGCCTACGTGGACCGGTGAGCGGCGGTCAGGGAACCTCGTAAATCTCGAGGAGCGCGACGCCCTCCGAGCCATCCTTGCCCTTGATCTCGACGGTGTAGGCGCCCGGGGATACGGAAACCAGCAGGGCGGCGTCGCGGCTGCCCGCCGCCAGCGGGAAGGCGCCGACGAGTCCGCCGGCGGCCGTGATGACGCCCCCGCCGCCCGCGACATCCCAGCCCTCGTTGGACGCGACCACGGCTTGGCGCGAGTTGTAGACCGTCAGGATCGGCTCGCGCAGGTAGCCGCTGATGCCGAAGGCGGCCAAGGCGGGGCCCGCGGCGCGAACGAGCATGCGCTTCGCGGCCGCGCCCTGCACGACGAAGCCGCCGAAGAGCGCCCCGCTGCCGGCGGCCACGCGGGCCCGGGTCGAGAGGTTGATGCTGCGCCCCAACGCATCGAGTTCGTACAGCTCCGCGAGGCCCACGCCCGGCTGCGTCGCGGTGGTCGTCACCTGCACGGTGTAGGCCCCCGAGCCTAATTCACCCACCAGAGCGGAGTCGCGGCTGCCGGCGGGCAACGCGAACGCGCCCACGGATTTCGCATAGCCGGGCAGGCGCGAGGCGTCGGGACCGGTCTCCCACGCCAGATTGGCGGCGATTTCCGTGGCGCCCCGGAAAATCGAGAGCCGTGGCTCCCGCACAAAATCATTCAGGCCGAACGCGCCGAGCGCCGGCCCCACGCCGCGCAGCAGGAACCGCTTGGCCGCCGTGTCGGCCACGACCACCCCGACGATCAGTGCGTTCTCCCCCGCGCTCACGAGCGCGCGGCTGGACAGATTCACGATGCGCGAGGCCGGGCTCACCGGGGTCGAGGCGGGGCCGCCGACCGCCGAGCTCCACGGGCTGCCGGGAAAAACGTTGGCGCTCGCGGCGAGGTACGACCGCGCGGCCACATTGGTGGACGACGCCACGGTCAGCGGCGCGGACGTCCGGCGGGCGTTGGGCGCGATGCCGCCGCCGAGCGAACGCGGGTCGGAACCGTCCAGCGTGTAGATGAGCTCGGCCCCGGCCGGAGCCGTGAGGGTGACGGTGCCTCCCCCCGCGGAAACGGTCGGAGGCGCGGTGAATTGCTGGTCGATCCATTCGGCGCGCTTCGGCGCCCAACCCTTCAGGCGATTGAGCTGCGCGGTGTAGCTGCCGTACGGGCTGGCGTTGTCGGGCCACCGCGCGGCGTCGCGAACGGCCGCCGCGGATACCCCCTTGGTGAGGGTGTCGACGAGCGTGATGAGCGCGTCGTTGGAAAAATCCGTCCGGCGGATTGTCTGCCATCGATCGATCCACTCCTGCATGAACTCGGGGTCGCGGGCGAGAATCCCCCACCAGCCGGTTTGCCAGAAATCCGTCCCGCCCACGCCGAACCAGGTGTCGTAGCGGAAGGAGCGTTCGTCCCAGTAGGAGCCGAGCGCGCGGTCGAAATCCCACGCCGGTCCCGCCACGAGGCGTCCGTTGCGGTCCTTCGTGAGGTACGTGCTCCGCACCAGCGCGTCGGGATTTGCGCTGTAAACCTGCAGCAGGTGCTGGTCGACCCACGAGGCGCGGTCGATGAAATCGAGGTAGGTGCGGCGCGCCCAGCCGGAGTCTCGGCTCGCGATCAACGCGTCCTCCATGCGCTGCCCGTAATCCTTGATGTAGGCCAGCTGCGCCGGAGCGATTTCCGTCGCGGCCGGGGAGACCAGCACCACCGAGGATCCGGGCGTCTCCGGAAATTTCCGGCTGGTGGTCCAGCTCACCTCGTCGGGATCGGCCGCGTCGATCTTGAGGATGTAGCCGCCCGTGAGGTCCGCGCCGGTGAGCTCGTCCGGGTTGAGGCTTGCGATGTCGACGCGTTTCTTCGCCACCTCGATGCGGTCGGTGAGCACGTAAATGCCCGCGTAATCGGCGGCGTCGATGTTGCCGCCGTTGGTGCTGAGGTAGAGCTCCGCCAGACGGGTGCGCGGCGCCCAGCGGCCGAGGCGGTTGGAGAGCGTGTAAAGGTAGGCGTTGTTGATGTAGTGGAGATCGTACTTCCACGGCGCGGAGAGCACCCAACGCTCGTGCGTGCCAAGATCGAGCCACGCGGGCTCGTCACCGTTGCCCAGTTCGTCGGTGAACGAGATGCCGTATCCTTTTTTCGGGAACTCCGCCGAGCTGGAGCCGCGCACCTTCATCGTGAGCGGGCTGGTAAGTTCGGGCGCGGTCGAGAAAACGGGTGTTCCGACGGTGCGCGGCGCATAGGAATGCAGCCACGCGGGGCGATCGACGTTGTCCTTCACCAGCGCCCCCGAGCCGAGGGTGTCGATCACCAGCACGGGCAATTCGCTGACCGCCCCCGAGAGGTCTCCGCCGATCCTCGAGTAATAAACGGTGCGGGTCGGACCGCGGGTCTTCCCGTCGGTGGTGAAGAGCGCCGCTTTCACGACCGTCGCGCCGTCGATCGTGATCGGCGCGGAGTAAACCGGCGAGGTCGCGTCGGGACCGGCCAGGGTCGCACCGGACCGCGCGGGCGCCGTGACGTAACGAATCTGCTGGCCCGAGGCCGCGCCGGATAGCGTGAGCTGAAAAGACGACGCCGCGGGTCCGGCGGGACGCGAAAAAGTCACCGTTTGCGCGATCCCCATGGGCAGCGCCGCGGAATTTCCCGTCCCGGGAGTGGGCCTCTCGAGGTAAACCGGAGCTCCGGCGGGCGGCGATCCCGCCGGACCGTAGGAGACGTTGGGTTGCTGCTTCGGGAACTTGGGAGCGAACTCGGTCGCCACGCTGGAGCCGTCCGCGCGCACGAGCGCGAGATAGTCGCCGTCGGCATCGAGCGAGAAATTGGTGTGCAGGCGGGCGGACGGATTGCGCCGGTCCTTGCCCGACGCGAAGACCACGAGGTAGCCGCCGGCCGGGATGCTCACGTCCGGGAACTGCCACTTGATCTTGTTGGTCGCGGAATCCGTGAGGTACCAGCCCTTGAGGCTGGCCGGCGCCGGATCGGGGTT
>JBJTCH010000262.1:0-5112 GCA_046091745.1 Opitutaceae bacterium | reverse complement strand
GGTAAGGCGGCGGAGGCCGGCGCGGTGGTGATCACGGCGGTTGATTTCGCGTCGGAGCTGAAGCCCCTGCGCGACACCCTGCCGGCCTACCTCGAGGCCAACCGTGAGTTTTCGCGTCGACTCGGCGCGCTGCTGGAAGCTCCGCCAGCCTTGCCGGCGCCGGACTTGCAGCGGCGGATGGAGCGGTTCACGGAACTGGGCCGCGAGTTCGGGTCCGGATTTCCCGCGATCGAGCGCGATCTCAAGGCCTGGGACCACACCCGCACGGTTTCCGGCGCCGAGGCCTTCACGGCATTTGTTTTCGGGCGTCAGTGGCTCACGGCGAGCTTCTGGCAGGACTGGTACGGTGTCGTGCCGCTGCTCACCGGCTCGGTTCTGGTCGCGCTGGTGGCCCTGGCACTTGCGGTGCCGCTGGGGGTCGGCGCCGCCGTCTACGTCAACCAGATCGCCACGCAGCGGGAGCAGCGCTTCATCAAGCCGGGGATCGAGTTCATCTCGGCCTTTCCCTCGGTGGTGCTGGGTTTCTTCGGCATCGCGGTGCTCGGGCAGGCGCTGCGCGCGCTGTCGCAGGTGCCGTGGCTCTCGTGGGTGCCCGGTTTTCCTTACAGCGAGCGCCTCAACATCCTGACCGCCGGCTGCCTGCTGGCGCTCATCGCGGTGCCGACGATTTTCACGCTGGCGGAGGACGCGCTGAACAACGTGCCGCGCGCCTTGAAGGAGGCGTCCCTCGCGCTGGGGGCGTCGCGGCTGCAGACCACCGTGCGGATCATCGTGCCGGCGTCGCTCTCCGGCATCATCTCCGCGGTGCTGCTCGGCCTGGGCCGCGTGATCGGCGAGACGATGGTAGTGCTGCTCTGCGCGGGCAACCGCATCGCCATTCCGGATTTCACGCAGGGCCTCGGATTCATCGTCGAGCCGGTGCACACCATGACGGGCATCATCGCGCAGGAGATGGGCGAGGTGGTGCGCGGCAGCATCCATTATCGCGCGCTGTTCATGGTCGGATTGGTGCTCTTCGTGCTCTCGCTCACGATCAACTACGCCGCCCAGCACATTGTGCGGCGTTACCGTATCTCGATCGGCTGATCCCATGAACCCGTCCGATCATCCTTTCGTCTCCCGGCCCGGCGGCGCCCGCCGGCTGGAGACCGTGATCTTTTGGATCTTTCGCGCCGCCGCTTACCTGATCCTTGCCTGCGGCGCCGCCGTGTTCCTCGACATCGTGGTGAAGGGGAGCACCACCGTCTTCCAGACCAAGGCCCCGTTCGTGAACACCACCTTCCTCACGCAGGCGCCGGAGTCGCTCTACGTCTTCGAATGGGAGGGGAAACAGCAGCGGATGGGCGACCGGGAGTTCCGCGCTTTCAAGGAGGCCAACCCGGCCGCGGCCAACGTGAAGGCCGAGAGCTATGTCTACTCCGCGGGCGGCATCTTCCCGTGCATCGCCGGCACCGTCCTGCTCGTGGTCGGCTCCATGACGATCGCGCTTTTCCTCGGCGTGTGCGCCGCGATCTACCTCAACGAATATGCGCGCGACGGGCGTTTCATCCGCTTCGTGCGCCTCGCCATCCTCAACCTCGCCGGCGTGCCCTCGATCGTCTTCGGGCTCTTCGGCTTCGGCATGTTCGTGATCTTCTTCGGTTGGAACGTCTCGCTCCTCGCCGGCTGGTTCACCCTGGCGTTCATGGTGCTGCCCGTCGTCATCACCGCCTCCGAGGAGGCCTTGAAGGCCGTGCCGATCGGCTTCCGCGCCGGTTCTCTCGCGCTCGGCGCCACCAAGTGGCAGACCATCTGGCGCAACGTGCTGCCCTACGCGCTGCCGGGCATCCTCACGTCCTCGATCCTCGGCATCGCGCGCGTCGCCGGTGAGACGGCTCCGATCATGTTCACCGCCGCCTACGTCGTGCGCGACAAGCTGCCGTGGGAGGTCGAGCGCGCCGCCGACTTCCTGTTCCAGGGGGTCATGGCCCTGCCGTACCACATCTACGTCGTCAGCTCCAAGATCCCGCAGAACGAGTTCACCGAGCGCGTCCAATACGGCACGGCCTTCGTCTTCCTCCTTATCGTCGCGCTCATCGCGACGAGCTCCATCCTCCTCCGCAACCGGCTCCGCGCCCGCTACAAATGGTGACCGTCCCCGCCAGCCAGGCCTCCGTCTCCTCGCCGTCCACCGCGGCCGCGCCGGGTGCCGCCCGCCCGCTCGTCGAGATCGATCACCTCGACTTCTTTTACGGCGCCACGCAGGCGCTGCGTGACATCACCCTCGGCATCGAGCGTCAGAAGGTCACCGCGTTCATCGGGCCTTCCGGTTGCGGCAAGTCCACCCTGCTGCGCTGCCTCAACCGGATGAACGACCTCATCGAGGGCACCCGCATCGCCCGAGGCTCCGTCCGCATCCACGGGGTTGATATCAACCGGGCCGACGTCGACGTCATCGAGCTCCGCAAGCGCGTCGGGATGGTGTTCCAGAAATCCAACCCGTTCCCCAAGGCGATCCACGAGAACATCACCTACGGCCTCCGCCTGCAGGGCATCCGCGACCGAGCGAAGCTCGACGAGATCGTGGAGCGTTCGCTGCGCGGCGCCGCGCTCTGGGACGAGGTCAAGGACCGCCTCGGCGAGAGCGCCATGGGGCTCTCCGGCGGCCAGCAGCAGCGCCTGTGCATCGCCCGCGCGATCGCGGTCGAACCCGAGATCATCCTCATGGACGAGCCGTGCTCCGCGCTCGATCCCGTGGCCACGGCCAAGGTCGAGGAGCTCATCCAGGAGCTGCGCTCGCGGTTCACGATCGTCATCGTGACGCACAACATGCAACAGGCCGCGCGTTGCTCCGACCGCACCGCGTTCTTCTACCTGGGGAAGCTGATCGAGTACGCCGATACCCGCGACATCTTCACCAACCCCGCCAACCCGCAGACCGAGGCCTACGTTTCCGGCCGCTTCGGCTGAGACCGTCCCGAACGCCATGACCCACTACGCCGAAGAGCTCGCCAAGCTGAAGGAGAACCTGCTGGCGATGGCCAGCCACGCCGAGACCTCCGTCTCCCGCGCCATGCGGGCGCTGGTCGAGCGCGACGACGCCCTCGCCCGGAAGGTCGAGGACGACGACAACATCCTCGACCAGTACGAGATCGAGATCGACGACACCGCGATCCACCTCCTGGCCAAGGCGCCCCTCGCGACCGAGCTGCGGCTCATCACCGTCGCGATGAAGATCTCCCACAACCTCGAGCGCGTCGGCGACGAGGCCGTGACCATCGCGCGCCGCGCCGTCGAGCTTAACACGGAGCCCCAGCTCAAGCCCTACGTCGACCTGCCGCGCATGGCCACGATGTCGCTCGAGATGCTGCGTGGCGCGCTCACGGCGTTCGTGAACCGTCAGCCCGAGGTCGCCCGTGCGGTGATTCCGCGCGACTCCGAGGTGGACGAGCTTAACCGCCAGCTGCACCGCGAGCTTTCGAGCTACATGGTGGAGCGGCCGACGACCATCACGCGCTGCCTGCGGCTGATGGTGATCTCCAAGGCGCTGGAGCGCATTGCCGACCACGCGACCAACATCGCGGAGGAGGTGGTCTACCTTTACGAGGCGAAGGACATCCGGCACGCCGACGCCAAGCGCGGCACTCATGAAGCCGAAAATCCTGCTGGTTGACGACGAGCCCGACGCCCTCGAGGTGCTCGGGTTCCGCCTGCGCGAGGCGGGTTTCACCCCGATCCTCGCGAAAGACGGCGCGCGGGCGATCACCGCGGCCCGGGACGAGCGTCCGGCGTTGATCGTCCTCGACGTCATGTTGCCCGAGGTCGACGGCCTCGAGGTTTGCAAGATCCTGCGCCGCGATCCCGTCACCGCCGCGATCCCCATCCTGATGCTGACCGCGCGCGCGGCGGAGATGGACCGCGTGCTCGGGCTCGAGCTCGGAGCCGACGATTATGTCACGAAGCCCTTCAGTCCGCGCGAGCTCGTGCTGCGCATCCGCAAGCTTCTCGCCCGCGCCAAAGCGTCGGAGGAGCCGGTGGCGCACCTCCGGTTTGGCGACCTGGAGATCGATGTGGCGCGGCACACGGTCAGCTTGAAAGGCCGCGCGATTGAACTCACGGCCACGGAGTTCCGTCTCCTCGAGATTCTGGCCCGCCGGCGCGGCCGCGTGCAGACCCGCGACCGACTGCTGCAGGATGTGTGGGGCTACGAGAACCCGATCGACAGCCGCACGGTCGACACGCACATGCGGCGCCTGCGGGAAAAATTGGCCCGGCCGCCGACTACCTCGAAACGATCCGCGGGGTGGGTTACCGCTTTCAGGCGGAGGAATGAGCGGTAGAGGATCAGGAACAATCGCGGCTAAGTGTGCCCACGGAAGGCACGGAAAACGCGGAAGAGCGGGCGAGCGGAGACCACGAAAGGCACGAAATTCACGAAAGGATGCAAGGAGCCTACAGGTTTGAACGCGGGTTCGGACTTGCCCAATCGTCCGCCCCGCTGGGCTGCCGAAGATGCGTTTTCGTTCGTACTACCGTGCTTCGAATGAGCGTTCTTTTGGAACGACTCCCTTTGGCCAGGATGCCGTTCTTCCTTATCTGCGCCATCTGCGAAATCTGCGGTAAACTCCGAGGCTTCCGAACCGCCTTCGGCCGTCGCGGCTACGATCTACGCCGGGGTCACCGGACCCCGGCCACAGACGACCGCATTTATGCGTTTGGATTCGTCCATCCGTGGCTGAAGTGCCGCTTTTGCCGGGGCTGACGAGTAATCGGAACCCATCACTTGCCTATTCGGCTTCGGCGGAATTTGTGGGGAGCAGTTTTAACCACGGATGACCACGGATAAACACGGATGGTGGAAGCAGGCCCGGCGAGGGTTCGGCCGTTTGCGGGTTTCGCCGTGGGTGGAGTCGAAAGGAGCCGACGGCGCATGATCGAGGTCGCGGCGCTGCTTCTCTTGGGTGCGCTGATTGCGGTCGGCGGGTTGCTCGTCCGCGAACGGCGATCGCGGCGCGACTTGGAGGCGACGCACGCCCGGGAGCTCACGGCGCAACGGGAGCGCCGCGAGGCTGAGTTGCGTTCCCAGGCGGGTCGCACGGCCGCTTTGTTCGACCGCATGGTGGAGGGCATTAT
>JBJTCH010000261.1:0-4098 GCA_046091745.1 Opitutaceae bacterium | reverse complement strand
ATTCGAGGACGGTGCCGTTGACGTCGCGCACGACGGCGACCTCGTTGAGCGACGCGTTGCGGGAGTAGTCGTAACCGAACGAGAGCCAGCGCGCGAGCGCCCCGGGCGGGCGCAGGACGAGACCGTAGTTGAAGCGCGTGGCGGTGCGGTAGGGAGTCCAGACCGAAGGCGGCTCCTTGTGGCGGAAATCGGCGTAGGCACGGAAGCCGGTACCCAGCGGATTCTGCGGCGTGGGCGGTCCGTCGGAGAGCACCGGCTGGAACGAGCCGAAGTTGGAATTGCGCACGCGGTCGTAGCGCACGCCGAGATTCGCGACGAGGTGGTTGCGGAAAAACGTGCTGGAGGTGGACGAGGCGAGCGAACCGCGCTGGAGGTGGTTGGCCGAGGGCGCGGTGCCGACTCCGCCAACGGGGTTTTCGAACGCCGTGACGCCGAAGCGCTCCCCGGACGCCGTGGTGAACCACATCGTCTCCATGATGTCGCCGTACGAGCTGAAGGCGGAGATGCCGTAGTCGTGCGGGTTCGAACTGGCGCCGAACGGCGGCAGGTACTGGCGCAGGTACATCACGCGGTCGACGTGGAGCGGGTTGTCGCGCGACGCCGCCGAAAGGAAGCTCGGTTTGCCGACGATCAGGTTGCGCAGCTGGGCCAGCGTGTAGGTGGCGGAATCCTCGTAGCTCGCGAAAACCGCGAGCCGGTGGCGCCCGAGGTGGCGCGTCCAGCCGGCGTGACGGGTGAAATCCTGGTCGTGCGTGACGACGGCGCGGTACTGATAGAGATAGAAGTCGGCCCAGTTGCCCTGGCCGGTCGAGTTGTTGGCCTCGATATAGGGGCGCCCGTAGAGCGGATTCGGTGTCGCGCCGTCGGGCATGAACCGGTTGATGTCGACGAGGATGTCGTACTGGTTGTTGGCGAAGATCTGCGCGGTCTGGTTGCGGTAGAACTCGTACGAGGCTCCCAGTTCGAGGAACGTGCGCTCGGCCAGCCGCTGCTCGATGGTGGCGGTGACGTTGCGGCTGCGGCGGAAGTTGTGCCGCGACCAGCCCGCCGTGTTCGTGTAGAGCGGGAAGCCCGGATCAAGCAGCGTCTGCGTGTTGCCCGACGTGGAGCCACCGTCGGCGATGTTCACGAAGACGCTGTTGCGGACATCCTGGAACTGGGTGAATCCCGGCACCGAGTTCTGCGGCAGCACATAGAGCAGCGGCTTGGTGCTGAACGCGTAGGCGCGCGACGTGCCGTCGGACATCAGGTAACTCGGCGCGGCCGGCCGGCCCGTGGCGGAGGCGGTGGCGGCGCGGTTGAGATAAACCTGCGGGGTGCCCGCGCGCTGCATCGCGAGCCAGTACAGGTAGCCGGCGTCGCGCGCGAGGGTCGTGGTCGGACGGGCGTCGCGGCGGTGCGCGTACTCGCCCTCGATCCGGACCGTCGTCCGGGAGAACGGCTGGTAGGTGACGGTGACGAAGGCGCGGCGGTTGTCCTCGTAACCCGGCTGGATGAAGAACTCGCGGTTCTCGCGCAGCGTCGCGAGGCGCAGCGCCAGCTTTCGCGGCACGAGGACCTGGCTGAAGTCGATCACGGTGCGCTCGGACCCGTTGCTGTCGGCGCGCAGTTGCACCCGCTGGCGGTTGCGCGCGAGGTTGGCGCGGAGGGTGGAGCTTTCCGCGGTGCCGGCCGCGCCACCGAGGCCGAACTGCACCGCGTTGGCTCCGCTCACGAGGCTGAAACGTTCCGTGTTGTAGGAGTCGCTCTCAATCGTGGTGCGGAAATAATTCCGCGTGCGGTCGACGTTGCCGAGGCCGCGGGACTTGCCGGAGTCGTCGGCGATGTTGCGCGAGCCGGGACGCGAGTCGCCGCTGCCGTTGACGTTGTCGAAGTAGGTCTGGGTCGTGGCGGAAAACAGGAAGGCCTCGTCGGTCGTGTTCGCGCCGATGTCCTCGAGGAATTCCCGGGTGAACACCTGCACCTGGCCGGCGACGTCGGCGAGGTCGATGCGCCCGCGGCCGCCCTGCAGGATCGCGGTCGACTGGTAACCGCGCTCGGACTCAGCGCCGACCTGGACCGGCGAGAGCACGATCGCCTCGTCGCGGCGGTCGGCGGCGGGCGGGTTGGAAGCAGCGGGCGCGATCTGCGCGAACGCGGACGCTGTGGCGGCCAGCAGGCAGCCGGCCAGACGGATGTGGGGCATGGTGGGCGTGGTAGGAACCTGGGGGAGTCGGGCCTTCGGACCGGGTCGCCGCAACGGGCCAAGCCTTCGGTGCCGGTCAGAACTCGAAGGAGGAGCGCAGGTTGAAGACGCGTCCCTGAGGAGCAACCCACGAGGCGATGGAACCGTCGGGCTGCGCCATGACCGGCACGAGTTTGTTTTCGTCGAGCAGATCCCGCACGTTGAGCTGGACCGTCCAGCGCACGCGATCACGCCAGATGCGCCGCGTGTAGCCGACCCAGCCGTCAAACTTCAACTCGGAGGGCCCCAGGTACGGGCGCGTAAGATCAGGCACGGCGATCGTCCCGCCGTCCTGCCGCACATCGATGATGGGGTAACCCACCGCGACCTTGTCCTGCCAGCGCGCCGCGCCGCCGACATTCCACCCGCCCAGCAAGGATCCGCGAGCGAACGTGTAGTTGCCGATCGCGTTGAAGCGCCAGCGGCGCAGCTCCGAAACCGACTGCCCCTCTCGCGCGAGCGTGGCGTTGACAGCGTTGAGAAGCGTCTCGACCACCCGAACGCGGACCGGCTGGCCGGATTCGTCAGCCAAGAGGTTGCCCGTGGCTCCCGTCGTCCACTCCCCGATCCGCAGCTTGAGGTATTCGCGGGTCGCCGGGGCGATGTTGGCGCGCATGGCCTCCTGCTGGCTGGCGTTGAAAGCGAGTCGCAGACGGCTGGTCGGGTTGAAGGTGGACTCGAACTCGAAACCCTTCGACGTGGCGCTCTCGGTGTCGGACATGTTGCCGGGCCGCGCGAAGGTGACGTTCACGCCGCTGACCTGCGCCGGGGACGCGATCTGCTGCCAGTTGACGAGCTGCTTGAGAAAGTCGGGCGGCCCCTTGTACCCGGCCGCCGCGAGTGCGGCGGGGGTGTTGTAGCGCACGATCCGGGCGTCCGTCTCGATCAGGAAACTCTGGTAGCCGAGCGAGGAGCGGACCGAGTCGGTCTGGTACCAGTTGAACTTGGTCTGCAACCGGCCGTCGAAAAGCGAGAGGCTGAACCCGCGATCCTCGGTGAGCCCCCCGGGCGGCATGATCGGCTTGCCGAAGGTGTCGATGCGTGCGCTGGCGGGCTGGAAGTTCTCGGAGCGGCTGTAATGCAGGGAGAAGCCGACGGAACGCGCGAACCGCAGGAACGGCGGCCGCTGCAGCACGATGCCGCGGCTCCAGATGCTCTGCTCGAAGACCGAGTCGGGTTGCGCCGGCAGCCGGAAAGCGGGACTTGAGGCGTCGAGGAAGTTGAAGCGGTCCCGTACGTCCTGGCCGAGGTTGTTCCGGAAATCCTCCACGCGGTCCTTGCGCCAGCCGACCGTCCCCACGATCCACTCCCCGCGGAGCAGCCGTCCCTGGTAGACGAAGGCTCGGGAGTCGATCCGCTGCCGCCGGATGGCGCCGCCGGTCGCCGTGCGGCTGAACACGTCGTCGTCGAGCACGTGGTTGATCGCGACGGAACGGGTGCGCCATTGGCGCGCGGCGGAGTCCCAGTACCAGCCGGTGGTGGACGGGGCGCGCATCTCGGACTGGATGCCCTTGAGCGCGATCCCGCGGGGACTCGCGACTTGGGCGAGGCTCGGCCCGATGTAGACCACCGTGCGAACCATGCCCTCCTCGGAGTTGATGTCGTCGCGGGAGGTAACCGGATTCACGTTCGCACGCAGGGAGGTCACCCACCCTTCATCCAAGCTATTGGCGGACGAATAGCTCGACTCATCGAGCCGGTACCCGCTGCCGAACCCGGTGAGTTGATGGCGGCCGAGCCAGGCCACCCGCGGCGAAACGCGGCTGAAATCGATCTCACCAAAGGCGGTCGCGCGGATCGAGCGACGGTCCGATGAAGTCGTGGACCGCGTGTTGTTGCTCGCGACGAACGGGCGTCCGAAATTCGGATTAGGC
>JBJTCH010000260.1:0-9014 GCA_046091745.1 Opitutaceae bacterium | reverse complement strand
CAACGCCCCGGCCGGGAAGGTGCGGTCGCCCGTCTTCCAGTCGGCGCGCAGCGTCACCAGCAGGTATTCGCGCCACGTGCCCATCCGGGCGTCCACCGGCAGGTCCAGTTTCCGGAAACCGTCCCCGTCCCGGATGAAGTGTTCCGCGGTGAAGAAGGTCACCCCGCGCCGCGCGAAATCGCGGCGGAAACCGGGCTCGACCGTCGTGTAGGCGCTGACGCTCACATCCGTTTTCGTACCTTCGAAGACGATCTTCGCGGACGCGAGCGGGGTGCCGCGCCGCCACTCCTTCACGACGCGGGGGTAGCCGGAATCAGTGAGGCTGCCCGCGCCGAAGTCGGTGCCGACGTACAGCGTGTCGCGGTCACGCCAGGAGGTTCCGCTCTTCGCTTCCGTGAGTGTGAAGCCGCCGGGTACAAATGCCTTCGCGATCGGGTCGAATTCGCGCGTGACGGTGGCGTCGGCGCCGCCGCGCGAAAGGCTGAGGAGCACGCGGTCGAGATCGGGCTCCAGCCAGTCCGCGCCCTTCCACACCCAGTTCTCCTTCTCCGTCGCGGAGAGGGCGTCGAGGTCGAGGACGGTCTCCCATTTCGGCTCGGGCTGGCGGAATTCCTCGAGCGACGTGCGCCGCCAGACCCCGCGCGGGTTCCGCGCGTCGCGCCAGAAATTGTAATAGTGCGCGCCGTGCTTGGAGACGTACGGGATGCGCTCCTTCGAATCGAGGATCGCGAGGAGCCGGTCCTGGATCGGCTTGAAGTCGGGCTGGGCTTCCAACTCCCGCTGCGAAACCGCGTTGCGGTCGCGGGCCCACGCGAGTGATCGCTCGGCGGTCACGTCCTCAAGCCAGAGGTACGGATCGGCGGGCGGAGGAGTCTGCGCGCTCAAGGATGGCAGGACGGCAATCGCCGCGAGGACGAGGTGGGGGCGGGTGGGCATGGCGGTACGGTGCGAGGCGCGGGCGCTTTGCCAAACCGCGTTTTCACCGGCGCCTTCAGGTGTCGCGCAGCAGGCGCTCGATCACCCTCGTGGTCGGGTCAAAGGGCCCGAGATCGTCCAGGCCGAGTCCGCACACGGCGATTTCCAGCAATCGATCCTCGCCGGCTCCGGCGTCGGCTGCTCCCGCGAAATGCCGGCCCGCCTCCAGCAAGGAGCGCAGCGGCAAAAGGCCGATGAGCTCGGAGCCGGTCACGCGAACTCCGCGCGCCGCGGCGGCGACGCGCACCGCCTCGAAGGCCGCGTGCACCGGCGTCACGGCGAGCTGGGTGAGATTCATCGAGACCTGGGCCCGGCCGTACTCCGGGATGTACCACCCGATCGCCTTTGCGGCGCGCAGCGTCCCGGGAACACGTTGCTCCGCGCCGCCGGGATCGCGGATCACCCGGCCTGAGGTGCGGACGTCGCACGCGATCTCGTGGGCGAGTTCACGGGAGGCGGTGTCGAGGTTGACGTTGTACGCGGCGAGGAAATCGCGCGCGCCGATCACGGTGGCGCCGCGCTGGGCGTCGAACGCGGCCGGGCCGAAGTCGGGCCGCCATTCCGGGAGTCGGATCTTCGCGGCTAACCCCTCGTATTCGCCGGCGCGGATGTCGGCGAGGTTGCGGCGCGCGGGGTCCGGCTGGGCGTGCTCGTAGAGGTAGACCGGCAGGTTGAGCTCGCGGCCGACGCGCTCGGCCAGTTGGCGGGCGAGCTCCGCGGCGTCGTCGAGCGTCAGCCCGCTGACCGGCACCAGCGGGCAAACGTCGGTCGCTCCGAGGCGCGGGTGCTCGCCGTGGTGGCGGGTCATGTCGATCAGTTCCCCGGCGCGGCGGATGGCGTGGAACGCGGCCTCGGTCACCGCGGCCGGTGCGCCGGCGAAGGTTACGACCGTGCGATGGGCGCCGTGGCCGGGGTCAACGTGCAGCACCTGCGTGCCTGGCACCGCGCCGATCGCCTCGGTGAGGGCGCGGATGACCGCGGGGTCGCGGCCCTCGCTGAAATTCGGGACGCACTCGAGGACCGGCGTCATGCGCGGCCGAGGGAGCGCAGCAAAGTTTCGGCGCAGGCGCGCGCGAACACGGGGTCGTTGATCTCGACGTCGAGCTCGACGACGGGGATGTCGCGCCGCAGCCCGGCCTTCACGGCGGAGAACAGCGCGGCGTCGGCCGCCGGATCGTGGAATGGTTGGCCGGCGGCGCTGATCACGCTGATCGCGCGGCGCGGGATGAGGAAGGTGACCGGCGCCGGGTAGCGGTTGAGTTTCTCCGCGAGGATTCGCCCCAACTCGGCGCATTCCGCGGGCGTGGTGCGCATGAGCGTCACCTGCGCGTTGTGCTGGTAGAAATTCCGGCCGGCGAACTTCGCTGGCACCGACGACGGCTCGCCGAAGTTCACCATGTCGAGGCAACCCGGGGTCACGATGGCGGGGATCTTCGCGCGGGCGGTGGCGTCGAGGCGCTCGGGCCCGGCGGTCAGCACGCCGCCAACGAGCTCGTCTGCCCATTCGGTGGTGGTGATGTCGAGCACGCCGGCGACGAGCCCGCTGCCGATGAGCGACTCCATCGCGCGGCCGCCGTTGCCCGTGGCGGCGAAGACCAGCACCTCGTAGCCGGCCGCCTCGAGGAGGCGTTTCGCCTCGGTGACGCACGGCGTGGTGTTGCCGAACATGCTGGCGACGATGAGCGGACGGTCGGCGACGGTGGAACGGGAGGTCTGGCGCGCCTCGACCATCCCGCAGATCGCGCCGGCGGCGTTGGCGAAGATGGCGCGGGAGACGCGGTTGACGCCGGCGACATCGACGATCGCGGGCATCATCGTGATGTCGGTGGTGCCGACGTAGTGCGCCGTCTGGCCGCTCGCGAGGGTCGAGACCATCAGCTTGGGAAAGCCGACGGGTAACGCGCGCATGCCGGCGGTGGCGATGGCGGTGCCGCCGCCGCCGCCGAGGGAAATCACGCCGTGGATTTTTCCAGCGGCGGCCAGTTCGGAAAGGAGCGCGGCGGCGCCGCGACCCATGAGCGAGACGGATTCCCCGCGATCCTTCCGCGCGAGGATCGCCCGCCAGTTTTCATCGCCGCGCGCGGCGACTTCCTCGGAGGCGATGTCGGGCGGCAACGTCGACGCGCCGAGGCACCCCACGTTGATCAGCAGCGGGGTATGTCCGCGGGCGCGGATGTTTTCGGCGACGAACGCGTGTTCCGGACCCTTGGTGTCGAAGGTGCCGAGGACGGCGATGGTGGGCATGGGGTGGCGGGGTGAAGCGGACGTGCGTTCGCCTCGAGCGTTTCAGGGCGGCGGCGCGAGGAAGCGCGTCCGCAGGCCTTCCGCGGTGTAAATCTGGAAGTCGCGATCCAAGGTCACGAGTTCGAGGTCGGCCGCGATGGCGAAGGCCGCGAGATAGGCGTCCATCCAAACTTTCGGGGACGCGGTCTCTCGGGAGGCGAGGCGATGCCAGAGCGCGGTGAGTCCGCGTGGTTCGTCCCGCACCCGCACGGACGAAAGCCGCTCCAGCGCGGCCAGTGCGGCGAGGGCGTGGCGGTTGGTCATGCCCTCGGCGCCGTAGCGCGCGAGCATCCGCGGTGAAGTCACCAGCCGCAGGTAGCTCTGTTGCGTCGCGCGGCAGAAAACGGCCGGATTCGCCGGAGTGGCCGCTTCGAGGCTCGCGAGACTGGTCGCGTGGAACTCGTGGGTGGAAAAGGTCGCCGCGACCCAGACGTTGGAGTCAATGAGCGAGCCCGCCACGGTTCAGATCCTCCTCGGCGATGATTTCCTGTTCCAGGGCGACGATTTCCCGGGCGCTCATCTTCTTCCCCGGGGTGCCGGCGCGGCAGTTGAACACCGGGAAGCCCTGCGGGCTGACCCCGAGGCCCTTGGGTAGTTGCTCGGGTTTGGCGACCGCGGAGCTTTCGAGGCCCAAGCCGCGCCGCAGCGCACTTGCGGCGACGTCCTTGAGCTTGAGGCGATCGTGCACGCTTCGGAGCTTGAGCTCCCGCACGAGGTCATCGGGCAGGTCGAGCGTGGTTTTCATGGAGCCAGAAAACCAGCAAACCAGCTTACCGTCAAGCTGGGTGCTGCCCAATCGACCGGTCCTGCCCGTTCGATTGATGGGCGGCTTACTTCCCCCCGACCCACTTCACGGCGTTCACCAGCAGGGTCTTGAATGCCGGGTGGTCGTGGGTGCGCTCGTCGTGGCCGAGAGTGAAGCCGACGACCTTCGCGGTATCGTGGCGGGTGATCCAAGCCACCGGGTGGGGCTTGCCGAATTTAATGCTGGGTGAGCTCTCCGCGAGCACCTCGATCGCGGCGGTGCCGGCCGGGATTTTTTCCGGCTCCGCGTTCACATAATAAAGTTCATCGATCACCTCGAACTTCGCCGGCACGCCGCGCATGATGGGGTGGTCGGCCTTGAGCACGTTCACCGAGTACGGTCCGAGCTTGTCGTGACCGCGGGAGCCGCCGCCCACGAGTTTGGCGTTAAGCTCCGGCCAGTTCGGGAAGGCGTACCAGGTGCCCGGGTGCAGCATCACGATGCCTTTGCCCGCGGCCGCGAAGGCGAACAGCGCCTTCCGGTAGGCCGGGGTGTCGAAAAACATCCGGTTCACGCTCACGACCGCGACGTCGGCCCCGGCGAGTTCGGACGCGGCCTGATCGCGATCCTCGGTGTAGGCGACGCTGAACCCGGCGGCGCGCAGCGTGGCGCTGTCGGTCGCGCCAAAGAACTCCGTGAACTTGTGCGAGCTGCCGCCACCGATGATGAGCACGCGGGTCTTGCCCGCCTCCCACCGGACCTTTTCGACGGGCGCCAGCGGACGATCGTTCTTGCCGCCTTCCTTGGGTCCTTCGGTCGCCGGCGCGCTCGTGGCCACGGCCGCCGCTGCCGTCTGCTGCACGGCGCCGCCGTTCTTGGCGGAGGCCTTTCCCTTGCCGGCCTTTTTCGTCGGGGCGGGGACGGCGGGCGTGCCGCCACCGGAGGCCGGCGTGCTCGTCGAGGAGAGGAACGCGATGATGTCGCGCAGGCCTTCGGCGCCTAGGCCCTCGAGACCCTCGGGCATCAGGGAGCGGCGTGTGTTCTCGCGGCCGGTGATGTCCTCGCGGCGGACCTCGGTGTCGCCCCCCTGGTTACGGATCGTCACGGTGTTGGCGTTCTCGTTCACGATGACGCCGACGAGCGTCTCGCCCTTCTTGGTCGTGAGGTTCCACTGCCAGTAATTCGGCTCCACCTGGCGGTTCGGATCGACGATGTGCGTGAGCAGCTCGAGCGTGCTCTTCGCGCCGATGCCGGCGAGGGGCGGACCGACGTCGCGCAGGCCGATGTCGCCGTATTTGTGGCAGATCGCGCAGGCGGCGGTGAAGACCATGCGGCCGTTGGCCACGTTGCCGGCCTTGGTGACCTCGGGCATGAGCTTGGTGATGAGGTCGTCCTTTTGTCCGGCCTCGGGGCTCAGTTTCTCGAGCACGTTGGAGGCGGCGTTGGCAACCGCGCGGTTCGGATGGGTGCGCAGGCGGGCGAGGTTGCCCGGGCCGACCTCCTTGGGCGTCACGGCGCCGGAGCGCAGCGCTTCCAGCAATGCCTGCGCGGTCTCGGGCCGGCGGATGATCTGCTCGAAGACCGTCGGCGACTGCGTGGCCTTGAACGCCTCGATCAGCACGGCGTCGGCATCCTTGCCGGGCGCGGCGCCGAGGGCGGCGGTGAGCGCGCCGCGGAGAGCGGACGACGTGCCCGGCTCCTTGAGCAGTTCGGCGACGGCGGCGAGCGCGGGCGGGCGGGACTGCTTCAGGCTGAGGAGGCTGGCGGCGAGTTCGGCGCGGCGCGCGTCGGGTTGCGCGCGATCGACGAGGTCGCGCTGCATCTGGCGCACGACCGGCTCGGCGGCGGTGGCGAGCTGGCCGGTGCGATCCCACTTGGCGACGAGCTGCAGGGCGGCGGCCACGGTGGCGGAGTCGCCGAGCAGGCGCTGGAGGAGACGGCCGGTGGCGGCGTCGACGACGGCCGGAGTGTTCTCCTGCTGGGCAAGCCCGCGGAGCAGGGCGACCTTGACCGGCGCGTTCGCGGCCGGCGCGTTGGCGGCGGCCTGCACGAGCGCGGCGGCGCGATCCACTGGGACGGCGGGAGCGAGCGCGGTGACGAACGACGCGAGGGCGGCGGAGTTGGGCGCGTTGAGCGCGAGCGTCAGATAATCCACGGCATGGCCGGCGGCGCCCGCGATCAGGGCGGAGCGCGTCCAGTCATCGGTGGCGCGCGCGTATTCGGCGAGGACGGCCTCGCGCTGGGCGGGTGTGGCGGCGGCGAGCGCGGCGGCGTGGCGCTGCTCGGGAACACTGCCGATCGGCGGGCGGGAGATCGCGGCGAGGGCCTTGGCGCCGGTCGCGCCGTGGTTTTCCAGCGCGAGGCGCCACGCTAGTTTCTTCACGTGGGCGTTGGGGCTGGTCTCGATCGCGCGCACGAGGCCCGGCAGGTCGCCGCGGTTGAGCGCCGGCGTCGCGAGTTTCCGCGCCTCCTTGTGCTGCACGCGCCAGATGCGGGAGAAATAGTGGTCACGGTCCGGGCGCACCGCGGCGTTGGCGGGGCCGTGGACCGGACCGCGGGTGTCGTTGTGGATCACCGCCTGGTTGTAGAAATCGATCACGTAGAGCGCGCCGTCGGGCCCGATGCGGGTCTCGATCGGACGGAACCACAGGTCGCGGCTGCGCATGAACTCCGTCTGCTCGCGGCCCGTCTCGCGGCTTACGTCGTAGCTCACGCCGTCACGCCGCACGAGTTGGTGGTGGACGATGTTGAGCGTCGGTTCGCCGGTGAAGTAGCTGTAGTTCCAGCGCTCCGGCCACGCGCCGCCCTCGTAGATGGCGCAGCCGGCGGCGGCGGTGAAGCGCCCCACCTGGTCGATCTGCACGTAGGCCTGCTCCGGCCAGGTCATGAGCGGGAACGTGGGTTGGTTCACGATCATGCCCTTCCACGAGGTCGTGCCGGGGATCTTGCCCTTCGCCAGCACGCTCTCGGGCAGCAAGGTGTGGAAAAACACCGTGCCGCTGGTGGGCTGCGTCCAGAAGATCTGGCCGTCCCACGTGGTTTCGAGGCCCCAGGTGTTGCCGTTGCGGCTGCTGTACTGCTCGAACGCGGAGCCGTCGGGCTTGAACCGCACCACGCCGCTGCCGCCCGTGGCGAACGTGCGCTGGCCGTCGCCCGACTTCACCTCGCCCGACGAGTAGCCGTGCGTCGCGTAAATCCAGCCGTCGAGGCCCCAGCGGAGGTTGTTGATGACCGCGTGCGTGTCGCGGATGCCGAGTCCGGTGTAGAGCTTCACGCGGCGGTCGGCCACGCCGTCGCCGTCGGTGTCCTCCAGGAACCAGATGTCGGGCGCGGTCGCGGCGATCACGCCGTTGCGGTAGAACACGAAGCTGGTGACGAGCTCGAGCTTGTCGGCGAACACCTGCTTGCGATCCATCACGCCGTCGCCGTCGGTGTCGGTCAGGATGGAGATGCAATCCTCGGGTTCGCGGTCGGCGCGGGCGCCGCGCAGGTAGCCGCTGTCCTTCCACGGCTCGGCGTTGGGCACGCGGCGGCCGTTCGGATACTCGGGGGTTTCGGCGACCCAGAGACGGCCGCGCTCGTCCCAGTCCATGTTCATGACCTTGTTCACCAGCGGCTCGGCGGCGACGAGGGACAGGTTGAACTCGGGGTGGACCTCGATCTTGGCGGCGGCCTGGGACGGATGCGTCGGGCCGTCGGCCGGATAGCGAAGGGTGTCGCCCAGTTCCTCGGGGCGGCAGAGCTCGTCGACGTTGGCGCGCTGGCCGGCCCAGGCGATGCCGCGGAGGAGGATGGCGCGGTAGTTCGCGCGATTGAAATTCTCGTGGAGGTGGCCGGGGATGGAGACGAACGCGCGGTACGGCTTCGCGGCGCCCTCCAGCCGGCGCTCGTAGGTCCACATCTGCGGCTGGATGTCGTAGATGTTGACGCCCTTGCGGAGGGCGACGGCCTCGGCGGCGCGGGCTTGGGCCTCGCGGTTACCGCGGCCGCCGGTGTCGATCGCCTTGGGCGTGTAGGCGGTGGCGAGGACGCGGGCCTCGGGCAGAAGATCGAGATCGTAGTAGATCTCGTCGTTCATCGCCCAGTTGGAGGCTCCCTGGGTGACCGGGTGGTCGCGGTCGGTGAAGTAGAGGTGCATCGGGGCCTCGAGCCACTTGGTGACGCCCTGCCGCCACGTGCCGCCCATGATCGGCTTGAACCACTCGGGGTCGCGCGTGACCATGCCGGCGTGGATGGCGACGACGCCGCCGCCACGGCGAAGAAACTCCATCAGGTTGGCGCGGTCCTCGGCGGCGGGGATGTTGCCGGCCTCCTGCGCGTGGAGGACGAGCACGTCGGTCTGGGCGAGCTGCTCGCGCGTCGGGAACGCGTCGGCGGCGGTGACCTGGGCGCCGCGCGCCTGCAGGAAGGGGACCCACTCCGCCTTGAAACGCGGGTAGTCGTGGGCGCCGGGGCCGTGCGACTTGGGGCCCGAGCGCAGGAAGATGCGGAGCGGAGGCTCGGCCGCGAACGCGGCGGACGCGAAGGCGAGGGCGAGAAGCAGGAGACGTTTCATGGGGAAGGGTTTTCCGGTTTTACGAGGCTTGGGATCGGCAAGTTTTCAGGCGCGGGTGCGGCAGACCGGCAGACCACGTCGGAGCGAGGCCCACGGTTCCTGGGTCGAGACGTCCCAGGGATCGGGCACCTCCGCTTGGCCGGCCGGAAGCTTGGCCGGGGACAGGATGGCGAGGAACACGAGCGGTTCGGCGTGGGGATTGTAGGTGGCGTGCACGGTGCCGGCCGGGATGTGGGCGATCTCGCCCGGGCCGAGGATGCGGCGCTCTTTCCCGACCCATTGCTCGGCGCGACCGTACACCACGTGGATGATCTCCTCGCGGTGCGGGTGGTAGTGGAACGGATGGCAATGCATCGGATCCATGTTGGCGCGCACGAGGAGCAGCTTCTCGGCCGCGACGAGGTCGGGGCGGCATAGCCACTCGTTGTTGGTCCAGGCGTTGGGCTCGCGCAGGGC
>JBJTCH010000259.1:0-5726 GCA_046091745.1 Opitutaceae bacterium | reverse complement strand
CTCACCGTGGAGTACCGGCGCGGCGAGGCCGGCGAGGATGGAAAAAAGCAAGGCACGTGACAACGGGGTGGTTTTCATCGTCGCACGGCGTAACACGTCCGGAGCGCGGCCAACAAGGCCGAAGCCGGCGGGAGTCGCGGCCGGTTTCGAGACCTTCGCCTTTTCCCGTGGCTTCCGAGTATTCCGCGGGCCGGCGGCTCGGTTTCGTGCCGTTGGCGGGCTTCGTGGTCACCCCTCGCGTGGCTTCGGATCGGATTGGTGGAGACTCGGCTAGGCGCGTCCGGCCGTTTGCTTTTTCGACCACCGTGCGAAACAAGTACAACGGGTTCAGGAGAGAGGATCTCCCGAAGGCAAATGAGACGGTCGGGCCGCCGTCTTTCCAATCAACCGTCAGGCAGCCGCCGCGTCTGTACGGGCGGACCAGAGCTCATGCCAGGGCTTCTGGTCTGTCTTCTGACGAAGCGGCGTGCCCGGCGGAAGTCACCGCCCAAGATGAAATCCGAGCCAAATGAGCAGGCCACCCCCATCACTCCGCCCCCCGCTTCCACCGCTTTGCGTTGGGAGGGGCACATGTCCGACGGAGTCGGTTGCACCTACGGACTGGAGCCGCTGGCGCACCTGAGCGCCGACCCCGAATACCTCACCCTGGCGGGCAACCGGGGAAACTTCCGCCTTCCGCGAGCTGCGATCACGAAACTTGGCCGCGGCGGATTTTATCCCTGGTTCTTCGGCGGAATCCGGATCCGGCACACGGTCGCGACCTTTCCCGACGAACTCGTTTTCAAGCCAATTAACGTGCGTGAGCGCGACATTCTCAGCCGACTCCGGGAACTCGGCTATCCGACCGGATAACGCCGAGACCACCGGCCCATACAACTGACCGCGCCCGTCGCCACGCTATCCCTCACTCCCACTCACCTTTCCGCATCCCTACCGCCGCGGAAGCCGCGCGATCCGCGATCAGTTCAGCGCGCGCCAGACCAGTGCCACCAACGCGGTGACGGCAAAACCGATCGCGAGGGGTAACAGCGCGGAAAGAGCGGCCCAGCGGGCGCTGCGGGTTTCCTTGTAGATCGTGTAGATCGTCGTGCTGCACGGGTTGTGCAGCAGGCTGAACAGCATGAGGTTCACGCCCGTGAGTATCGTCCACCCGCCGGCGGTCAGCACGCGTTTGATCTCCTCCGGCGAATCGAGCTCGAAGATCACGCCGGCGCCGCCGCCGACGCCGGTCATCTTCGCCGAAAGCACCGTGAGCATCAGTACCGTGGGGATCACGATCTCGTTCGCCGGGATCGCGATCACGTAGGCGAGCAGGATCACGCCGTTCAACCCGAGCGCCAACCCGAGCGGATCCAGCCCGCTGATCGCGTGCTCCGCGAAGCTGCGGCCGCCCACCTCGAGGTTCGCGCTCGCCCAGATGAGCGCGCCGGACGGCAGCGCGAAGACCACCGCGCGCCACAGCACGAACAACGTGCGGTCGATGAGCGAGGTGTAGAGCGTGCGCCAGAAACGCGGCGGACGGTAGGGCGGTAGTTCCAGGCTGAACGTCGAGACCTGCCCCTTGAGGATGGTGCGCGAGAGCAGCCAAGCTGTCGCAAACGTGAAGCCGACCCCGAGCAAAGCCACGCCGGTCACCGCCGCGGCCGAGACCAGCCCGGCGAAATGCGCGGGCACGAGTCCACCGATGAAGATCGTCGCGACGAGGATCTGCGTGGGCCAGCGTCCGTTGCAGAGGGCGAAGTTGTTGGTGAGGATCGCGATCAGCCGCTCGCGCGGGCTGTCGATAATGCGGGTCGCGACGACCCCGGCGGCGTTGCAGCCGAAGCCCATCATCGTGCTCATCGCCTGCCGGCCATGCGCGCCCGCGCGCTGGAACAACCGATCGAGGTTGAACGCGACGCGCGGCAGGTAGCCAAAGTCCTCCAGCAACGTGAAGAGCGGGAAGAAGATCGCCATCGGCGGCAGCATCACGCTCACCACCCAGGCGGTCGCCAGGTACATGCCGTCGATCGTGAGCCCGCGCAGCCAGGCCGGCAGGCCCGCGGCGACAGCGAGTTCCTGCAACCAAGGATACCCCTTGCCCACCAGCAAGTCGGCCAGCAGCGCGGACGGCACGTTCGCCCCGCTGATCGTCAGCCAGAACATCAGCGCGAATAACCCGAGCATCACGGGGAAGCCCCACACGCGGCTCGTGACGATGCGATCCAACGTGGCGTCGAATGTCGCCCGGCGTTCCCGGCCCGGACGCGAGACCGCGCGCGCGGTGATCCGGCCGGCGTCAGCATAAAGCGCCTCGACCAGATGCTCGTGCACATCGCCCTCGATGCCCGCGCGCAGACGGCGCGAGAGCTGGAAAATCTCCTCCCCCGCTCCGGCGAGTGCACCTGCCGCGCCGGCCTCCGGTGGCGCGCTCATCGCGCGGCCTCCGTCGCATCGCTGAACAATCCCGCACGGGCGCCGCGCGCGCGGTCCGCCAAGCCCGCCAGTTCACCCCGGCGCAGCGCCGACGCGACGCGATCGTCACCCCCGAGCAGGCGCATCGCGATCCAACGCGCGTTGGGCAGGTCCGGATACGCCGCGCGCAGCCGTGCGGTGAGTTCGCCGAGCGCGGCGCGGATGGCCGGCGGCTCCTCGCTGAGGCGATGCACCCGGCCGGAGGCCGGCGCCAGCGCGACCTGCTCGATCGCGGCGAGTAATTCGGGCAACCCGCGGCCGAAACGCGCCGACGCCGGCACGACCGGCACGCCGAGATCGCGCGCCAGCTGGCGATCGTCGACCTTCACGCCATGCCGCTCCGCCTCGTCCATCAGGTTGAGGCAAAGGACGGCGCGGCCGGTGATCTCCAGCACCTGGAGCACGAGGTTCAGGTTGCGCTCGAGTCGGGTCGCGTCGGCGACGACCACCGTCACATCCGGCCGCCCGAAGAGCAGGAAATCGCGCGCGATCTCCTCGTCGACGCTCGTGGAAAGCAGCGAGTAGGTACCGGGGAGATCGACGAGCTGGTAGCGGCGGTCGCGGTAGCTGAAGCCCCCCTCCGCCCGCGCCACCGTCTTGCCCGGCCAATTGCCGGTGTGTTGCCGCAAGCCGGTCAGGGCGTTGAACACCGTGCTCTTGCCGGTGTTGGGGTTGCCGGCGAGGGCCACGACGAAGTCGAACTCACCCGCGGCGAGGCCGAGCTTCCGCAATTGCGCGGCGCGATAGACGTCGCACGTGGCGCAGGCCTCAGAGGGGGGCGGCGCTTGGTCGGGCCCGGCTTTCACGCGGCGGCCTCTCCTTCCGGAGCGATGCGCACGTGGCGCGCCTGTTCCCGGCGCAGCGCAACGAGCGCGCCCCGCACCTCGTAAGCGGTCGGGTCACCCGCCGGGCTCGCGAACCGCGCCTCGACCACCGAGCCCGGCACGAACCCGAGATCGAGCAAACGCCGCCGCTCGGCGCCGCGGCAGGACGCGCTCAGGCCGGTGACGCCACCGCGGGCTCCCGGGGTAAGATCGGCGAGGGTCCGTTCCCCACGCAGGTCGGCGCGCGAAACCGCGTCCAGCTCCCGCGCCGATAGTTGCTGCGCCATGCTGGGCCGGAGTTCGACCTCGCGCCCCTCGACCCACAGCCGCAGCACCGCGGCCGACCGCCCCATCACGTAGCCGCGCATCCCGGGGCGAAGACCCAGCCGCAGAATCGCCGCGTACACGTCCTCGGGTTCATCCTCGATGTGGACGAGCATGAACGGCTGACCGGTGGCGATCGCGTTGAGTGGCCGACCATCGTCGGCCGAAAGCTCGCCCCCGGGGGCCGGAATGGCGTCACCATGCGGATCGCTGAGCGGGTGCCCCAACCGCGCGGCGAGCGCGTCGGCCTCCGCGGGGCTCAGGCGGTGTTCCTGCCGCTCCGCCAGCCGGTGCCAGCGGGCCTCGGCCACCCCGGTCTCCTCGGCGAGATGGCGTTCCCACAGCCGGTGGGCGCGCACGACGTGGAGGGCGATCTCGCGACCGTCGGGCTGCAACGCGAGCCGCCCCCCGGCGAACGAGACCAGGCCGCGCGCCTCTAGGTCGCGCAGCAGCGCGGCCGCCTCCGCCTCGCGCAGGCCGAGGGCGCCGCCCAGGCTGAGCGACGTGGCGGGCGCGCCGTTGGCCTCGCACTTGAGCAAATGCTTCAGCGCGTCCTCCCTCCGAATGCGCGCCGCCGCGGACCGCGCTTCGCGCCAGCGCGCCAGCAGCCCGTGGCGCGGCCACCCCAGCAGGGCGGTCGCGGCGCCGGCACCGGCGAGGAGCGCGAACAATTTCATCCCCGAAGCAAAACCCGCCTATTTCGATTAGTCAAAATAAGTGTTTTGTTGCCTCGGCCGGATCGGAGCCTACGACTGCGGCCATGGCGACGGTGGCCGTCGAGAACTACCTGAAGCACGTCCTGCTCCTTTCGGAGAGCGGGGACGAACTCGTGTCGATGGGGGACCTGGCCGGCGCCGTCGCCGTCGTGCCCGGCACCGCCACCGCGATGGTCAAGGCCCTCGCCGACGAGGGACTGCTCGAGCACCAGCCGCGCCTCGGCGTGCGCCTCACCCCCCGCGGCCGGCGTATCGCGCTCAACGTGCTGCGCAAACACCGGCTGGTGGAGACGTTCCTCGTCGAGACCCTCAAGATGGACTGGTCGAAGGTCCACGCCGAGGCCGAGCAACTCGAGCACGCCGTCTCCGACGAGGTGCTCGACCGTCTCGACGCGCTCCTCGGGCATCCGCGCCAGGACCCGCACGGCGACCCGATCCCCAGCCGCGGCGGCAAAATCGATTCGCAGGTTTACGCCACACTCGCCACCTGCGCCACCGGCCGGCGGCTGCGCATCGTGCGCATCACGGAGCAGTCGGAGGAATTTCTGCGGTTCGCGGAGGACACCGGGCTCCGGCCCGGCGCCGAACTGAGCGTGGGCGAGCGCAACCTCGTCTCCGGACTCGTCACCGTCACTCGCCCCGACGGCGGGAAAGTCGCGCTGGGCGTAGCCGCCGCCGGCAAAATCCTGGTCGAACCGCGGGCCTGAGACGTCCGCGCCCCGGGATCACCAATCCCAGTTGATGCGGAAAACGTGCTCCCAATCCGTGGCGCGACGGTTGAGGCCGCGCACGATCTCGTAGTCGAGCTGCACGTGCTTCGTGACCTGCAGCTGCAGACCCGCGCCAGCGCGGCCCTCCCAAAGCGACCATCCCGCCGAGGTCATGGAGAAAACGGCCTCCGCATAGGCGGTAAGCGATTTCGTGATCTCCTGTTGGGCGATGCCGTTGAACGTGAAGTTCGAATCGTAGCCGTTGTCGGCGTCGTTGCGCACAAGATCCCACGCGAGGTTGGCCCCGGCCGTGAACCCCTCGGACGGCTTGATCTCCCACGGCACGATCACACCGCCCTGCAAGGCCTTGCTGCCGCCGAGGGAATTGGCTGTGGGCACCTTGACGTAGGGGATGACCGCCGCCGCGCCGCCCGTCGAGGCGTCACGCCAGAAGTTCCACTTCGTGCGGAAGGAGAGATCGCCGATGCCTGAACGCGAGTCGCTGAACCCCTTCAACTCGAGGGTGCGGCGGACGTAAAACTCGGCGCCGAACTGGATATCCACCCGCGACGTGAGACCGGCGGTGAGCAGCGTGGACGCGACGGCGAGCGCGGTCACCTTCGGTCCGCCCCCGTCGGGCCGATCAAACGCGAAACGGATGCCGTCGATCTCCGCCAGAAAACGCCCCGGCTCGACGG
>JBJTCH010000258.1:0-18181 GCA_046091745.1 Opitutaceae bacterium | reverse complement strand
CGAGGGGGTCGTGGGTCTTCCCCTGCTCGGTATTATCCCGGAAATCAAGCGACTTGAGGCGGCGGATCGGGCTCGGGTCGCCGCGACCAACGCGGATCGGCAGGTGTCTGAGGCGTTTCTCACCCTGCACTCAAGCCTCCGTCTCAAGGACGGAAGCAAAAATGCGAAGGCGATCCTTACGACGAGCACGATTCCGGGAGAAGGCAAAACATTCATAACCACAAACTTAGCAATGACCTTTGCCGCTCACGGCGAGCGGGTGGTTATCGTCGATTGCGATCTCCGCAAGCCGAACATCCACAAGTCTTTGGGCTTGGAAAATACCAAGGGCACGATCGACGTCGCGTCGGGCAAAGCTCTCGTCGATGACGTTATTATCCGCGGGGTTCAGCCCAACCTCGATGTGATCGTCGCGGGCGGGCGGGCGAAGAATCCAACACAAGTTCTTAATAGTAAGGGGCTTGAACAGATGATGGGGGATCTGAGAAAGCGCTACGACCGCATCTTCGTGGACACGCCTCCTCTCGCGGCCGTGAGCGATGCGCTGATCGTTCTCCCGTTGGTCGACGGATCCCTATTCACGATTTTCTTCAACAAAGTGCGTCGCAAGGCGGCCCAATTTAGCGCCAAAAGCCTTCTGGAGGCGAATGTGCCTAACTTCGGTGCCATCCTTAATGGACTGAACTTGGCGGTGTCGGGCTACTACTACGCCCAATACTACGACAAATCCTACAAGGACTACTACGGTTCCACGGCTAAAAGTGGGGAGCCGGCGGAAGACGATCAAAAGTAGCCTGCCTTCGGAAGTCGCTTTCACCCCGAAGGGGCCCATCGGCGCGAATCTGCACTTTGGAATTGCCGATTGACAGCCATCGGCCAGCCACAACCGTCTCCTTCCTTTTTTCATGAGCACCACCGAGCAGAAGCAGCAGACTCCCACTCCGGCCGAGATTCCGTTCACGAATCCCCAAGCCATGGTCCGTTACGTCACCGATACGGGCAAGATCCTGCCCCGGAAGTACACCGGGCTGTGCGCCAAGCACCAGCGGACGGTTACCCGCACGATCAAGCAGTCGCGGAACATGCTGCTGGCCCAGTAATCGGGCCTCGTTTGTTTCCCGATCAAACCGGCCCTCTCGGCCGGTTTTTTTGTGGGCATTGAATTGGCTTTCCTCGGACCTTTTAACCCCCAGAAAACCACGCGATGAACCGTGAAGCTGTTCTCTCCAAGATTCGCGCCGAGCGTGTGGTGGCCTTGATCCGGGCAAACTCTCCGGACGGCCTGATGGACTGCGCGCGGGCGCTGGCGGATGGCGGGTTAACGAGCATCGAGCTCACGATGACCACTCCGGGAGCGATCCGAATGCTGGAGAAGGCGACCGTGGAGCTACCGGATTTTCTTTTCGGATTAGGCACCGTTCTCGATGCCGAAACCGCGCGGCTTGGGATTCTGGCGGGCGCCCGTTTCGTGGTCACCCCGGCGCTTCGTCCGGACGTCATCACGACTTGCCGGCGCTACGGTGTGCCGGTTTTTTGCGGCGCCTTCACCCCGACGGAGATCCTGGCGGCGTGGGAGGCCGGTGCCGATGCCGCCAAGGTATTTCCCGCGGAGTTTTTCGGTCCCAGTTACATCAAATCCGTGAAGGCCCCATTCCCGCAGATCGAAATGGTGCCGACGGGTGGGGTGAATGAGCAGAACGTGGGCGAGTTCCTGCGGGCCGGGGCTTTCGCCGTCGCGGCCGGTAGCTCGTTGGTCGACGGCAAGGCTTTGAAGGACAAGAACTGGGCGGCCATCACAGCCAAGGCGCGTGCTTTCGCCGGGGCCGTTGCTGCGGCGGTCAAGGGCTGAGGCGCGCTTTCCCGACCTTCAGTCGAACACCACGGTCTTGTTGCCGTAGGCGAGCACCCGGCCCGCGAGGTGCCAACGCACGGCTTGGGCAAGGACGACTCGCTCCAGATCCCGGCCGAGCCGCACGAGATCATCCACATCGTGTCGGTGAGTCACCCGGACGACGTCTTGGTGGATGATCGGCCCCTCGTCGAGATCGCGGGTGGCGTAGTGGGCGGTCGCGCCGATCAGTTTCACGCCCCGGGTGTGGGCCTGATGGTAGGGGCGACCACCGGCGAACGCCGGCAAAAACGAATGGTGGATGTTGATCACCGGGGCGCCGAACGACTCCAGAAATTCCGGGGAGAGCACCTGCATGTAGCGCGCAAGCACGACCAGTTCCGCCCCGGTTTCGCGAAGGAGCGCCAGTTGACGGACCTCGGCGGCGGCCTTCGTACCGGGAGTGACCGGGATGTGATGGAATGGCAGGCCGTAACCGGTGGCGGCCGCGGCGAGGTCGGGGTGGTTTCCAACCACCGCCACGATTTCCGCCGCGAGGTCGCCCGCCTTCCAGCGCAGGATCAGGTCATGAAAGCAGTGATCGGCCTTTGAAACGAAGATCGCGAGACGCGTGCGATGTGAGGACGAAACCACGCGCGCCCTCATGCCGAGAGTGCCGGCAAATTTCCTGAAGTCCTCCGCACCCGCATCGGCACTGTCGTCTGAGCCAGGAGCTGTCCCGCGTGGTTCCCATTCGATGCGTTGGAAAAAAATGCCGGCTTCCATGTCCCGGTGCTGGTCGGCGTGGAGAATGTTGCCGCCATGCTCGAAGATCCAGCCCGCGACCCGTGCCACCAGGCCCGGTTGGTCGGCGCCGTGCAACAGGGCGGTGAGGGTGGTCCGAGAGAAGCTCATCCCAGACTACGCTCAGTCACGGCTGCGGCGGCGATCATCCTCCGCCCGGGGCGATGTGGCCAGCTCACCGACCGCGCGCGCGATGGTCTTCAATTCTTCCCGAAGCTGGGCGGTGGTATTTTCTGCTTCCAGGCGCAGCCTCCGCTCGACCGCCAGGGACTCACCGAGCCGCTCCACGGTGTCCTTCAATTTCCGCAACTCCTCGCCGGCGGCCTTCAGCTCGGCGGCGGTTTTCTCCCGCGCGCGGCGCGATTCCTCGGACTCGGCGGCGCTCTGGGAGGCTTTTTCCGCACGGTCCCGCTCAACCTTCAAACGAGCGTTGGCGGCCCGAAGGGTCGCTAGCTCACGGGCGGCCTCCCTCAATTGATCCACCATCCTTGTCAGATCGGAGGTGCCACCCGTTCCGGCCGCCGCGAGCGCGCTCCGCGTGGCCGCGCGTTCCGTGCTGGTGACAGGCTCCGGGCGGCTCTCGGCAGCTGAGGAACGCTTGGCGGAATCGCGGGTTTCGCGGCGTGGAGCGGCTTCTTCCGCGGCAGATCTGGACTCCGTTCCACGGGTGGACTCCCTCGTGGCCGGCGCTTCGGGCTCCGTCCGGCCCGACTCCGACGAATCCGAGGATGAGCTGGTGGCGCAACCGGCCAGGAGGAGGACGAGGCTGGCGGTGATGGAGGGGACGGCGCCTTTATGCATGGGTCGAGGGGCGTGGTTGGAGGCGTGACCTGGTTCGAGGCGCAGAGGGGCGAAGCTCAAACCACGTTCACGTTTCCGCGGTACTGTTGGATCGGTCGGACGCCGACGTGTTTTTCCCGAAGGGAACGAATTCCGTCCAGCGCGGCCGCCGCTCCGGTGATGGACGTCATGATGCACACATTGTGGGCGAGCGCGGCGGCGCGGATCGCATTCTCGTCCCGTCGCGGGATCATCCCCGCGGGTGTGTTGATCACGAGCTGGATCTGGCCGTTCTTGATCAAATCGACGGCGTTGGGTCGGCCTTCCTGGATCTTGGCGAGTTTGCGCACTTTGACGCCGGCGTCGGCCAGTTCCTTGGCCGTTCCGCTCGTGGAGCAGATGGTGAAACCCAGCTTCTCGAGCTCCAGGGCGATGCCGATGGCGCGCTTCTTGTCAGCGTCCTTCACCGAAAGAAACACATTCCCCTGGGTCGGTAGGCCGGGTTTGGCCGCGGCTTGGGCCTTGGCGAAGGCGACGCCGAGGTCGGCGTCCAAGCCCATGACTTCTCCGGTCGAGCGCATTTCCGGTCCGAGGGCGATGGTGGCGCCCGGGAAGCGGACGAACGGGAAAACGGCCTCCTTCACGCACCAGTGCTTGGGTGTCTGCTCGCGGGTGAAACCGAGATCGCGGAGCTTCGCGCCCGTCATCACCTTGGCGGCGAGCTTCGCCAGCGGCACTCCGATGGCCTTGGCGACGAATGGCACGGTGCGCGAGGCGCGCGGATTGACCTCAAGGACGTACAACTGCTGGTCCTTGATCGCGAACTGCACGTTCATGAGCCCGATCACGCGCAATTCGCGGGCGAGGGCGTGGGTGGCCTTCCGGACATCGTCCAGGACCTTGGGGGAGAGCGTGTGGGGCGGCATCACCATCGCGGCGTCGCCGGAGTGGACGCCCGCGTACTCGATGTGCTCCAGCATTCCGCCGATCACCGAGGTCTCGCCGTCGCTGATGCAGTCGACGTCGAGCTCGATCGCGTCCTCCAGGAACTTGTCGATGAGCACCGGTTTTCCGGGCATGACGTCGAAGACCTGGCGGACGACCCCCTTCAGCTCCTCCTCGCTGTAGAGGATGAACATGCCGCGTCCGCCGAGCACGAACGACGGGCGCACCAGGACCGGGTAACCGAGCTCACCCGCGCAGGCGATCGCTTCCGCCTCGCTGATGGCGATGCGGTTGGCGGGCTGGCGCAGCTGGAGCTTGTCCAGGATTCCGGCGAACAGCTTACGATCCTCGGCGATCTCGATGCTTTCGGGCGAGGTGCCGATGATGTTCACGCCGTTCGCCTTGAGGGCGCTGGCGAGGTTCAGCGGGGTTTGGCCGCCGAACTGCACAATGGCGCCGTCGCACTTCTCCTGATGGTAAATCTCCAGCACGTCCTCGAGCGTGAGCGGCTCGAAGAAGAGGCGGTCGCTGGTGTCGTAATCCGTCGAGACGGTCTCCGGATTCGAATTCACCATCACGCTTTCGTAACCGATCTCCCGCAGGGCGAAACTGGCGTGGACGCAGCAGTAGTCGAACTCGATGCCCTGCCCGATGCGGTTGGGGCCGCCGCCGAGGATCATGATCTTCTTTTTCCCCGTGGGAGGCACGATCTCGTTCTCGTCGCCGTAGCTGGAGTAGTAGTAGGGCGTGAACGCCTCGAATTCCGCCGCGCACGTGTCCACCAGCCGGTAGGTGGTGTTGATGCCGCGGCGTTTGCGATCCGCCCGGACCGCCGCCAGGTCGGTTTTCAGCAGATGCGCGAGCTGGGCGTCGGAGAAACCAAACTGCTTTGCCCGGCGGAACGAGTCGTCGGGCAACGAGGTGAGCGAGCGTCCCGCGAGCCCCGCCTCCATTTCCCAGATCTCCCGCAGCTGGTGCAGGAACCACGGGTCGATTTTCGTGAGCTCGAAGATGCGTTCGACCGTGTAGCCCGCCCGGAACGCATGCCGGATGTAGAAGATGCGTTCCGCGTTGGGCGTGCCGAGTTTGGCGTTGATCACCTTCTCCTCGACCGGTGCGTCGCCGCCGTGCCTCCCGCCGCCAAAGCCGCGGGCGCCGGTCTCCAGTGAACGGAGACACTTTTGGATCGATTCCTTGAAGGTGCGGCCGATCGCCATGGCCTCGCCCACGGACTTCATCGCCGACGTGAGCGTGGCGTCGGCGTCCGGGAACTTCTCGAACGTGAAACGCGGGATCTTGGTGACGACGTAGTCGATCGTCGGCTCGAAGCTGGCGGGCGTGAGGCGGGTGATGTCGTTGCGCAGCTCGTCGAGCGCGTAGCCGACCGCCAGTTTGGCGGCGATCTTGGCGATCGGGAAACCGGTCGCCTTGGAGGCCAAAGCCGAGCTGCGGCTCACCCGCGGGTTCATCTCGATCACGACCATGCGGCCGGTCTCGGGGTCCACGGAAAACTGGATGTTCGAGCCGCCGGTCTCGACGCCGATCTCGCGGATGACGGCGAAGGAGGCGTCGCGCATGACCTGGTACTCCTTGTCGGTCAGCGTCATCGACGGCGCCACGGTGATGGAGTCGCCGGTGTGGACGCCCATCGGGTCGAAGTTCTCGATCGAGCAAATCACGACGCACTGGTCCTTGTGGTCGCGCATCACCTCCATCTCGTACTCCTTCCAGCCGAGCAGGCATTCCTCGACGAGGACCTCATGAACCGGGGAAAGATCGAGGCCGTTGGCGACGATGCGTTCGAATTCCTCCCGGTTGTAGGCGATGCCGCCGCCGGAGCCGCCGAGCGTGAAGGACGGGCGGATGATCAACGGGAACATGCCCAGCTCGTCAGCGGCCGCGCGGGCCTCCTCGAGCGACTTCACGGTCTTGGATCGGGCCACGTCCAGGCCGATGCGGAGCATGGCCTTCTTGAACAGCTCGCGGTCCTCGCCCTTGGCGATCGCATCGGGTTTCGCCCCGATCATCTCGCCGCCGTATTTCGCGAGGATGCCCTTGTGATGGAGGTCCATCGAGAGGTTCAGGGCCGTCTGGCCGCCCAGGGTGGGCAGCAGCGCCGAAGGACGCTCCGTGGCGATGATTTTTTCCAGGAACTCGATCGTCAGCGGCTCGATGTAGGTGACGTCGGCGAACTCCGGATCCGTCATGATCGTGGCCGGATTCGAGTTCACCAGAATGACGCGGTAGCCTTCCTCCCTGAGGGCCTTGCAGGCCTGGGTGCCGGAGTAGTCGAACTCGCATGCCTGGCCGATGACGATGGGGCCGGCGCCGATGATGAGGATCGATTTCAGGTCGGTGCGCTTGGGCATGACGTAGATTTTGGCGAGGGTTGTGAGCGCTGGAACTGCCGGCAAGCGGGAAAGCGGTTGAAGCCTTCCGATTCGTGGGAATCCGGGCGGCGAGGCGCCCGGATTCCTCGCACGGGGACGTGACGGATGACGACCGGCCGGGGGTCAGCCCAATCGCTCCGGCGAAATTCCCAGCACCTTGGCCGCGGCGGTTTTGTCACCGCGGCAGGCCTGCAACACCTGATCGGTATAGTGGCGCTCCTGCCCGCGCAGGTATTCCTCCAAGCTGGGCCACGACTTCACCTCGCGGAGCCGCAACGGCAGCTGCTGGGAGGTGACGACGCGGGTGGCGGTGGCGGCGGCGATGCGCGAGACCACTTGAAACAGTTCCGTGACGTTTCCGGGCCAATGGTACGCGGTCATGACCGCGAGCGCATCCTCCGTGAACTCGATCAGCCTGGGGTCGAGGTGGGGATTCACCGATTGGGAGGCGCAGTGGCGGACCAAGGCCGGAATGTCCTCGATGCGCTCGCGGAGCGGCTGAGCCGTCAGGGGCAGGGAGGCGATCCGGTAGAGCAGTTCCTCGTTGAACCTGCCTTCCTCCACGAGCCGTTCCAGGTCCTCGCCGCTCGAGCAAACCAGCCGGAAGCTGCTGGCGTTGTTTCGCAACACGCTCACCAGCTGTTCCTGCACGTCGAGCGGAAGGCTGGGAAGGTGTTGGAGGAAAAGCGTGCCGCCCTTGGCTTGTTGCACCCACGTGCCCCCGGTTCCGCCGGTGCCAAGCAAACCCTCCCGGAGTTTCTCGGCGCTGGCCAAGGCGCAGTCGATGCGAACGAAGGCGGACTCGGGCGCGCCGCTGGCGGCATGCAGGATCTCGGCGACCGTCGATTTGCCGGTACCGTTCTCACCGAGCAGTAGCACCGGGGTGCGGGTCGCGACCAACTTCCTTACTTGCGCCTTGAAGCGGGTGATCTTCTCCCCGCCGCCGATCAGGCGGGCCTCCACATCGGCCCCGCGTTGGGCGGGAGCGCCGGCTTGGGCGGCCCGTTCCGCTTGCAGGGCGCGGAACTCGATTCCCCGCCGCAGTGTCGCGATCAGATCATCGACGCGAAACGGCTTCTGCAGATAATCGAAGGCGCCGAATTTCAACGCCTGCACGGCGCTCTCCGTCGACGCGTAGGCCGTCATGATGACCACCACCACGCCGGGGTCGTACAGCTTCAGTCGTCTCAGCAGCGT
The DNA here is from genome assembly GCA_046091745.1 of Opitutaceae bacterium. GTDB lineage: Bacteria > Verrucomicrobiota > Verrucomicrobiia > Opitutales > Opitutaceae > ER46. The sequence continues at coordinate 10,237 of JBJTCH010000258.1, read as the reverse complement.
GATGCCGTCCATCGGCTTCATGTCGATGTCGGCCAGGACGAGTTCGAACTTCTCCGCCTTGAAGAGCGCCAGCGCTTTCTCGCCGTCGGTGGCGAAGGAGGTCGCGAACCCCGTGGGCTGGATGACCGCCTCCAGCATCTCGTGGATCGAGATGAGGTCGTCGACGATCAGTACGGCGGGCATGAGGGCGGAAAAAGTGGAGAGTTCCGGTCGGCCGGAATGATGTCAAACGACCCTTGGGGCCGGGCTTGGACTCCGTGTCGCGGCGGTGGAGTTCAAACTCCGCCGGCGACCGCCCCCATCTGGAAAATGGGCAGGAACATCGCCATGACGATGCCGCCCACGACCACACCGAGGAAAACGATCAGCATCGGTTCGATCAGCGACGTGAGGGCGGCGACCGTGGCCTCGCACTCGGTGTCGTAGAAATCGGCGATCTTGTTCATCATGCCGTCGACATTGCCGGTCGATTCGCCCGCCTTGACCATGTGCTTCATCATCGGCGGGAAAAATTCGTTGGCGGCCATCACCTCGGAGACTTGGCCGCCCTGGCTGACATGCTTGGCGATATCGGCGCACGCGTCCTCGATCTGCACCTTCCCGCTGGAGGCGGAGACGATCTCCAGCGTCCGCAGGATGGGCACGCCGGAGCGGATAAGGGTCGCGTAGGTGCGGCAGAAGCGGGAGAGGGCGATCTTGTGCACGAGTTTCCCGAAGATCGGGGCGCGCACGAGGAAACGGTCCTTGGTGCGGCGACCGTTCGGCGTCGCCACGAATCGCGCCAGCAGCCAGTACGCGCCGTAGCAGCCGAGACCGATCGCCCACCAGTAGGCCTTCATGAAGTCGGACACATCGATCAGGAACTGGGTCGGTGCCGGAAGCTTCGCCCCGAAGTCGGAGAACATCCCGGCGAAGACCGGAATCACGAAGATGAGCAGCACGTTCACGAGCGCCACCGCGAGACCGATGACGGCGATGGGGTACGTCATCGCCGATTTCACCTTCTTGGTGAGCTTCACGGTGGATTCAAAGTAGCCCGCCACCTTGCCGAGAATCTCGGCCAGACCGCCGCTCGCCTCGCCTGCCTCCACCATTGAGCAGAAGAGGTTGTTGAACGCATTCGGGAACTTCCGGACGGCGGAGGAGAACGAGTTGCCTTGTGAGATGTCCACACGCACGTCGCGGATGACCACGCGGAAATAGGGGTCCTCCGTCTGATCCTGCAGTGCCTCCAGGCATTGCACCAGGGGGAGACCGGCCGTGAGCAGGGAGGCGAGCTGTTGCGTGAAAATGGCGAGTTCGCCCAGCGGCAGCTTGTAGGTCTTGGCCTTCTTCTCGATGGCCTTCTGTTTCGCCAGCGCCTGCGCGGTCAGGGCGCCGGTGGCACCCGAGGAACCGCGGGCGGCGGGTTTGGCGGCGGAAATCAAAGCCATTTCGGGGAGGACAATTAAACCCCCGCCCGCCAGCAACCCCGATTTCCACCGTTGGTCACGCGTAGCGATCCTCGGTCCAAGGGTCCGCGGTGTTGGAATAGCCGCGGACCTCCCAGAAGCCCAGCTTGTCCTCCGCGAGGAAGGTGATGCCGCTGACAAATTTGGCGCCCTTCCACGCGTACAGCTTGGGAATGATCACTCGCGCCCGGCCGCCGTGTTCGAGCGGGATCGGTCCGCCGTCGAAGCGTGTCGCCACCAACACATCGTCATCCAGGCATTGCTCCAGCGCGACGTTGGTCGAGTAGCCGTCGTAACTCGTGAAATAAACAAACGCCGCGTCCGCGGCTGGTTTCACCAACTCGTACAGGGTGGTGAAGGCCACGCCGCCCCAGCGGCAGTCGAACTTGCTCCACGTGGTCACGCAGTGGAAGTCGCTCACATCCTCCACCTGCGGCAGCGCGTTGAACTCGGACCAAGTGAGGGAAACCGGGTTCGCCACGAGGCCATCGATCTTCAGCCGCCAATCCCGTTCCGTGATCTCGGGCTGCACCCCGAGATCGAGCACGGGGAACCCCGTCGTCAGTTTCTGCCCGGGCGGCAGGCGGTCGCGGCCGGGCACGGCCCGTGCGGCTACCCCGCGGGCCTTCTGCTTTTCGGCCCATTGCTGCTTGGCGGTGATGTAACGCTCCTTCGACATCCGGCCGACGGTACGGCCGGCGATGCGCGGCGCAAGCCGGGTCGGCCTACGCGCCGCCTTCCGGCCCCTCCGCTGCCCCGGCGTCCGGCGCCTCGGGTTCGCCCAGCGCGGTCGTCACGGCCTCGCGTCGCCGCACGTAGTAGAGCATCATTCCGCCCTGGTAAAAAAGCGCGATCACGGCCACGGCCCCGACGATGAATTGGTTCACGCGGCGGAAATAATCCTCCACCGGCATGCCCCATTGCGCGGCCCCCGCCTTCGCCAGGTCGGCCATGCCGTCGGGCATGGGAGGTGGCTCGAAGAACAGCAGGCGCAGCACACAGTAGCACCAGATCACGACCAGCAGCAGCGGTTGGCTGCCGATCAACCAATTCATGCCGCGTGCGTCGCCTTCGCGCAGCAAACCGAGTCCGTGCAGTTCAATCGCGCCCGCGCCCGCCGCGAGGAGGCCGATGATCGCGAACGGCACGTCCCGCACCGCCGCGGCCGGCACGGCGAACAGCGCCCCCAGGAGCAACAGGCTCAGCCCGTCGAACCGGGCCAACCGCTCGACTCGTTCAAGCGTCTCTTCGGGCAGGAGCGGCGGTTGCTGCATGGAAGATTTGTCATCCGTGGCCGGCTCCGGAAGCTCAAGCCTCTTCGTGCCTTCCGACGCCCAGCCGTCCTTTCCCTTCCGTCTCGAGTTCCCGCCCGAGCTGCCCATCAGCGCGCGGGCCGAGGAGATCACCGCCGCGATCGCGGCCAGTCAGGTCGTGATCCTGGCGGGCGAGACGGGTTCCGGTAAAACGACCCAGATCCCGAAGCTCTGCCTCGCCGCCGGGCGCGGCGCGCGGGGGCGCATCGCCTGCACGCAGCCGCGGCGGGTGGCCGCCTTGTCCATCTCGCGCCGCGTCGCGGAGGAGATGGCGGTGGCCTGGGGACGCGAGGTGGGCTGCAAGGTGCGTTTCGATGACCGCACGTCGTCCGCCACCGTGGTCAAGTTCCTCACCGACGGCATGCTCCTCGCCGAGGTGCAGGGCGATCCGCTGCTCCGCGAGTACGACACGGTGATCATCGACGAGGCCCACGAGCGTTCGCTCAACATCGACTTCCTCCTCGGCCACCTGCGCGGGCTGCGCCACCGGCGGCCCGACCTCAAGATCGTCATCACCTCCGCCACGATCGACACCGCGGCCTTCAGCGCCGCCTTCGACGGCGCCCCGGTCATCCAGGTTGAGGGACGCATGTTCCCGGTGGAGGTGATTCATGCGCCGCTCGAATCTCTGGGGCGCGACTACGCTGAGGACGATGAGAACGAGGAAAGCCATGACGCCGCCGCGGTCGCCTCCGCCCGCGCCGAGGCGCTCCATTACATCGATGGGGCCGTCGAGTCCGTGGAGCGGATCGTGCGGGAGAGCACCGCCGGCGATATTCTGGTGTTCCTGCCCAGCGAACGCGACATCCGCGAGGCGGGCGATCTGCTGACGGGACGGCGGCTGCGTGATTGCGAACTGGTCCCGCTTTACGGCCGCTTGTCCAACGCCGAGCAGCAGCGGGTTTTCGCGCCGACGAACCGGCGCAAGGTCGTGCTCGCCACCAACATCGCCGAGACCTCGCTCACGATTCCCGGCATCCGCTACGTCGTGGACACCGGCCTCGCGCGGGTGAGCCGCTACGCGCCGCAGGCCCGCACCCGCCGTCTGCCGATCGAGCCGGTCGCCCAATCGAGCGCCGACCAGCGGCGGGGCCGCGCCGGGCGCGTGGCCGAGGGAGTCTGCATCCGGCTGTATTCGGAACCGGACTACCTCGCGCGACCGCGTTTCGCGCAGCCGGAGATCCAGCGGGCGAACCTCGCCGACGTCATCCTGCGTCTCAAGGCCTTCGGCCTCGGCGACATCGAGCGGTTCCCCTTCATCAACATGCCCTCGGCCAAGGCCGTGCGCGCGGGGCATGCGCTGCTGGAGGAACTGGGCGCCACCGAACCCGGTGTCGCGGCCGGCACGATCGAACTCACGCCGGTGGGCCGCGAATTGGCGCGGCTGCCGGTCGACCCCACGGTGGCGCGCATGATCCTGCAGGCGCGCGAGGAAAAGGCCCTGCGCGAGGTGGTCGTCATCGCCGCCGGCCTCTCCATCCAGGATCCGCGCGAGCGCCCGCTGGACCGCCAGGCGCAGGCCGACGCCGCGCACCGGCGTTTCGCGCATCCCGACTCCGACTTCCTCACCCTGCTGGCCATCTGGGACGCCTTCCACGACGAGGTGGAGCGGATGACGCAGGCGCGGCTCCGGCGCTTCTGCCGCGATCATTTCCTCAGCTATCCGCGCATGCGCGAGTGGCGCGACATCCACGCGCAACTCATGGACGCGCTCGAGGGGCGCGACGGCTTCCGCGTTTCCTCCGCGTTTTCCGGACTGCAGGAAACCGATCCGCGGTCGACCGGGTTCGGCGCCCCCGCGTACCGCGCGATCCATCGCAGCATCCTCGCCGGCCTGCTCGGCAACATCGCGCAACTCGACGAGGAGAGCGGTGCGTACAAGGCCACGCAGGACCGGCGGGTCGGCTTGTTTCCCGGCTCCGTGCTGTTTCGCCGCGAGGACCCGCGGGCGAAGCATCGGCCGCGGGAAGGAGCCGCGAAAAACGGCGGCCGCCCCGCGCCGCGCGGACCGCGTTGGATCATGGCGTCCGAGATCGTGGAGACCACGCGCCTCTACGCCCGCACCTGCGCGCGGATCGACCCACTCTGGGCGCTGGAACTCGGGGCCCACGTGGTGCGCGTGGCGCACAGCGAGCCCTTCTGGAACGCCGAGGGTGGTCGGGTGATGGTGCGGCGCCGATCGCGGCTCCACGGTCTCGAACTCGAGAGCCGGGCCGTGGCCTACGGACGGATCGACCCGCGGCACGCGACGGAGATTTTCATCCGCGAGGGTCTGGTGAACGATACCGTCACGTTTCCGTTGGATTTCGTGTCCCACAACCGGACGGTGCGGGAGAAAATCGAGGACCTGCTCACGCGGGCGCGCGACAGCTCGTATCTGAATCTCGACGAGGCCGCCTACCGGTTCTACGCGGCACGGCTGTTGCCGGGGGCTGACGGCGCGCCGGCGGAGAGCGTGAGCGCGGTCGGCGAACTGGTCGCGCTGGTGCGCGAACGTCGCGGAGCGGAGCCCCGTTTCCTCATGATGGAGGCGGCCGACCTGCGTGATCCCGCGACGGTCGAGCACGACGCCACCGCGTTTCCGGCCGCGTTGCCGCTGAGCACCCGCGTGCTGCCGTTGAATTACGCGTACCGGCCGGGTCAGGCCGATGACGGGGTGACGCTGGAAGTCGGGGTGGGGGAGGCGGAGGCCTTGACACCGGCGGCGCTGGATTGGGCGGTGCCCGGACATTTGGAAGCCAAGGTGGAGCATCACCTCCGGGTGCTGCCGAAGGAGCTGCGTCGCGCGTTTGTGCCCCTCGCGGAGACCGCGCGTGCGTTGGCGGAAAAAGTCGCGGCGCGGGACCGGCTGACGGATCGCCGGGAGTCTTTGGTCGAGGCGTTGGCGGTCGTCATTTCCGAGACGCACGGCATCGCGCTGGATGCCGCCGTTTGGGCGGGCAAACCGCCGCCCGACCACCTGCGGGTACGGGTGCGGGTGGTGGACGGCGCGGGGCGGGAACTCGCCGCGAGCCGCGATCTGGCCGAGATTCGCTCGGCGCTGCTGTCCCGCTCCCTGGCGGCCAGCGTGACCGTGGCCCGGGAGGAGCCGGCGGCGTGGCGCGCGGCGCGGGCGCGCTGGGAGACGCCCGCCCACACCACATGGGCGTTCGACGGCCTGCCGGATCGGGTGCTCGTCACGGAGCAGGCCGGCGCGCCGGTTTATGCGTTCCCCGGTCTGCAGGCCGCTCCCGAGGGTGTGGCCCGCCGGTTGTTCCGCACTCCCGAGGAAGCGGTGAAAGCCACACGGCGCGGGCTGGAGGCGTTGTTCGAAACGCAGCTCGGGCGCGACCTGATGTGGACGCAGCGGGATCTGCGGGCCTTGCGTGAGCTCGGGCCGCTCACCGCGACGTTGGCGCCGGTCGCGGACTTGGAGGTGCAGGCCTTCGAGTCGATCCGCCGGTGGGTCACCGGGCGATCGGTCGAACCCGCCGCGGCGGAAACCTTCGAGGTGGTCCTCGGGCGGGCGCGGACCGACCTGCGCGGAATTGTGCCGCGCCTGGGCGATCTGCTGCGGGAGATCCTGTCGCTACGACTCGAACTGCAGGTCGCGGCCGGCGCGCCGCCGGCGGTGGCGTGTCATCTCGCGGCGCTGTTGCCGGCGGACTTCCTGCGGGTGACGCCGTTTCCCCAGCTGGCGCATTTTCCGCGCTACCTGAAGGCGATGCGCTTGCGCGTCGAGCGGGCGCGCCGCGGTCCCGCGAAGGATGCCGAACGGGAGAGTCAGGCGGTCTCGCTGGAGGACGCGTGGCGGAAGTTGCCGCGCGAAGCCGATCCCGTCGAGGCCTCGCGGCTGCGGTGGCAACTGGAGGAGTTGCGCGTGAGTCTCTTCGCGCAGGAGCTCGGCACGGCCGAGCCAGTCTCGGCGCTCAAGCTCGAACGCCGGATCGCCGAATTGCGTTTTGCCGCGCCTCGTACCGCCGCACCAGCCGTCGCTCCAGCCGCGGTGAAACCGATCGTCGCGGTGGCCGCCAAGCCTTCGGGCGCGAAATCCGCGCCGGTCAAAAGCCTCGGCGCGCTCGACAAGCTGCTGGGCCACCCGCGTTCCTGAGCCGCGCCGGGCGGGAAGGGGAGTCGTGCGCGGGGATTGCATTTGCCGTCGCGCGCGCATCGCGCAACGTTTCCTCAACCCCTCCGAGCCATGAATGTAGAAATCTCGGTCCTGTTGCGGCGCAAAGGTGATCAGGTCTTCAACGTCCCTCCGGAGGTGAGCATTCTCGACGCCGTCGCCGAGATGAACCGCCACCGGGTCGGGGCGATCGTGGTGCTGTCGGGCGGCGCGATCGCCGGAATCTTCACCGAGCGCGACGTGCTCTGCCGGGTGCTGGGTAGGGTCGATCCGCGGACGACACCGGTATCCGCCGTCATGACCCGCGAGGTGATCACGGTCTCGCCGGATGCTACCGTGGAAGAGGTGGCGAAGATCTTCACGGAAAAGCGCTGCCGGCACCTGCCGGTGGTGGCGGAGGGCCGTCTGACCGGCCTGATTTCGATCGGTGACATCTCGCGGTGGATCGCGGCGAACGACCGGGCCGAAGCGGAGAGCCTGAAGGGTTACATCGCCGGCGAACTTTCCACGTGAGCGTCGGGAAAAAGTTGCTTGCGATCCCCGTCGCCCGCCGTTCCCTCGCCGTCTCGCGCCAACATAGCTCAGCTGGTAGAGCAACGCTTTCGTAAAGCGTGGGTCCCCGGTTCAAATCCGGGTGTTGGCTCCAGTTTCCCGGTCAAATCAGCGTTGATGCTTCGGTAGCCCGAGGTGGTGGAGAAACTCCTGATCCGCCGGGCAGGCCGAGCTCCTCGGGATTTCGGTTTGGCCTCGAAGCCGGGCTTGCACCGCGTCCGCGCGCAGCCACTCGTTTTCAGTCCTTTTTCCACACCAACCATGCGCAACCTCCCCCGTCTCCTTCTCGCCGCCGCGGTGCTGCCCGCGGCCGCCTTCGCCCAGACCCCGCCCGCCGCGGGCGGCGCCCCGACCAAGCTCGAGGCCTTCACCGTCACCGGCACCAATCTCCGCATCGGCGAGTCCGCCGGCGCCGGTAATCTCCGCGTGCTCACGCCCGCCGAGATCGAGGCCTCGGGCCAGACCAACCTGCCCGCTTTGCTCCGGAAGATTCCCGAGATCGGCGCGCAGGGCTTCGCGGAGAACCGCGTCAACACCTCCTCCCCCGGCTCGGCCGCGATCTCGCTGCGCGGGCTCGGCGTTAACTCGACCCTCGTGCTCCTCAACGGCCGCCGCGTCACGCTCGCGCCGTTCGGCCAGGGCGGCAGCGCCGCGGGCCTCGGCACCGAGCAGTTCGTCGACGTCAACATGATCCCCGTCGCCGCCATCGCCCGCATCGAGGTTCTGAAGGACGGCGCCTCGGCCGTTTACGGCGCCGACGCGGTCGCCGGCGTGGTGAACATCATCCTGCGGAAGGATTTCACCGGCACCACGCTGACCACCAGCTACGGCGACTTCACCGGCGGCATCGCCGCCCCGACGCTCCGCGGCTCGTTGGCCAGTGGCGTGAAGAGCGGCGCCACCTCGGTCTCCGTCATCGCCGACTGGTTCCGGCGCGATGAGTTCCTCTTCGGCCAGCTGCCCCAGCCCGTGAAGCGCCAGCTGCTGCTCGCGAGCAACACCCCGGGCTCCTTCGTGGTGCCCGTCGGCGCCACCGATCCGATCACCGGTCAGGCCATCCCCGCTACCGCCACCACCGCGCAACGCACCTTCACGAGCGACCGCGCCGCCGCCGGTCCCAACGCCACATTCACCCGCCAGCTCCAGACCCAGAACACCTTCGACGCCAACGCCGCCATCCGCCCGCAGACCGACGCCGAGCGCCTCGGCGTGGTCGTGAACGGCCGTCATGAGTTTTCGTCCAGCCTCACGGCGTTCGTCGAGCTGGGCTGGCAGCGGAACGAGAACATCGAGGGCCTGTCCCCCGCGCCGATCTCGACGCTGAACTCGATCACGCTGCCGGCGAACAACCCGTTCAACCCGTTCGGCGTGCCGGTCGTCTCAAACTCCACGCAGACGATGTTCTTCCGTTTCCTCGAACTCGGCGACCGTCTCACCACGACCACCAATGAGATGAGCCGTCTCGTGGCCGGTCTCGAGGGCAAGCTCGGCCGCGGTTGGAACTGGGACGCCGCCGTCACCTGGAACAAGGAGACCTCGCACCTCGATCTGAAGAACTTCCCCGGCCAGGACCGCGTCAACGCCGCGCTCGCCGACCCCAACCGCGCGACCGCGCTCAACCTCTTCGCCAACGGCACCACCATCCGCAACAACCCCGCCACCCTCGCGGGACTCGAGGGCGGAGTGACGCGTGATGCCAAGACCGAGCTCACCGCGGCCGACGCCCGCGTGACCGGCGGCGTGTTCTCCCTGCCGGCCGGCGCGGTTTCGGTCGCGGTCGGCGCGCAGTGGCGCGAGGAGATTTTCCGCGACGTGCGCACGCAGGTGCAGCTGTTGAACCAGGGCGCACCGGTCGCCCCCGCCAAGGGCAAGCGCCGCGTGAGCGCCGCCTACGTCGAGACCTCCGTGCCGCTCGCCGCCCCCGCGCAGCGGATCGAGGGCCTGCACGCGCTGGAGCTCAATGCCGCCGGCCGCCTCGAGTCGTTCTCCGACGACGGCGTGGGCCGCGCCTCGGTGCCGCGCGTCGGCCTGCGCTGGCAGCCCGTCGCGGAGCAGCTGACGTTCCGCGCCTCGTGGGGCCGCGGGTTCCGCGCGCCGGCGCTCGCCGAGCTCTACCTCCCGCAGACCGTCGCGATCTCGTTCAACCTCCCCGACCCGCTGCGCTTCGGCAAACCGGGCGCCACCGCGAACGATAGCGGCACCGGCCAGCGCCAGATCCGCTCCGGCGGCAACCCGCTGCTCGCGCCCGAAAAGTCGGAGTCGGTCAACTACGGCGTGCAGTTCACCCCGGCCTTCCTCAAGGGCCTGTCCCTCAGCCTCGACCTCTACACCGTCGAGGTGACCAACCGCATCGGGCAGCCGGCCACGGCCGCCATCATGCTGGCCAACCCGCAGCTGTTCCCCGACGCGATCGTGCGCGCCGCCCCCACCGCGGCCGACACCGCCGCCGGTCTGCCCGGTGAGCTGCGCGAGATCCGCTCCGTCCTCGGCAATTACGGCAACACCAAGGCGCAGGGCGTCGACTTCGCCGCCGAGTATCGTTTCGCGCCGGGCCGCTTTGGCCGTTTCACCGCCCGCGCTGCAGCCACGCTCATCAACACCCAGATCATCCGCACGCGCCCCGACCTGCCCGAGGTCGAGACCGTGGGACTGTACGAGATCCCGCGCTGGCGCGGCGACGCCTCGCTGCTCTGGAGCCACGGCAAGGCCACCGCGGCGCTCAACGTGAACTACATCGGCGGCTTCCAGGACACGTCGCCCAGCCTGCTCTTCGTGAAGCAGCAGGTGACGACCGACGTGCAGGCGGGCTACGC
>JBJTCH010000257.1:0-6141 GCA_046091745.1 Opitutaceae bacterium | reverse complement strand
GTGGAGGCGCGCGAGTTTGACGCGCTCGTCATTGCCAATCTCGAACGCTGTTTCCGGCGCAACGGCCATGCGCTCGGCGCCGCCGCGGATTTCGCGGGAGTGGCCGAACGGTTGCGTGCGGTGCTGGCGGAGCGGGGTTTGGCGCGGGTGCCGCCCGGCGGACGGCCGGAGGCGGCGGTGGAGATGCCGGCGGAGGAGTGCGCGCCCTTGGAACGGCGCGTGTTGGGATCGCTCGTGGGCGATGAGCGGTGGGCGACTCCGGTGCGCCAATTGGTGAAGGCGTGCCTGCATCCGGAGTTCCGGCGATGCCGTGATTCCTACCGTGAGCGGGACGAGGATGGCACGTGCCGTCGGCAGCAGGCGGGCAAGGCGCGCGGGCGGCTCAGTGGTTCACCCTGCGTCGATTGTCCGTACTGGCTCGAACTCACACCGGAGCAGCACGCCCGGGCGTTGCGGGACGGCTGGGTGGGTGACGTCGCCGCCTTTGAATCCGATGTCGAACTCTACCTGCCGTCCGATTTCCGCGCGCTGCGGCGGCACGTGCGCGCGTGCGCCCGGGGGTAGGAAAGGGCGGCGAAGGAGAGTTTGCTCAAAGCAGGTGCCGGCCCATGAGCTGATCCCAGAGTTCGAGCAGGAGGTCCTCCTCGTCGGGATGCGCGGCGCGTTCGCTGTGGAAAAGCGGCTCCAGCACCGCCTTCGGATCCTCGCCCTGCTCCCGCGCCCGTGCGGCCTGCGCCATGGCGGCGCGCTTGAAGGTGGAGCGTTCCCATTCCGTTCGCATCGGATGCTCTGACAGACGCGTCGGGCGCCCAAAGGTTTTGCCGGCGATGGTCCGCTTGTGGCGCCTTCGGCGGGGAGCAGGCGCATCGCTTGACCCGCAAGGGTGCGCACGGGCACGGTGACGCATGCCCCTGCGTTTCCCTACCCTGACTTTGGCGGTGGTGGCCGCCGGCCTCGCCCACGGTGCCGAGCGCGCGCTGACCTCCTTCACGAAGCAACACCTCGAGAAGTTCTACTGGAGCGAGGGCGCGGCGTTCGGTGACCTCAACCGCGACGGGAAGCCCGACGCGGTTTTCGGGCCCTACTGGTGGGAAGGCCCGGACTTCACGCGGCGCCACGAGATCTACGCGCCGACGCGCACGACGACGGTGAAGGATCCCGACGGCAAGGAGCGCACGTTTCCCGGCTATGAGGGCGGTTTCGGACGGAAGAACGCCTACTCAACGGATAATTTTTTCGCGTTCGTCCACGACCTCAACGGCGACGGTTGGAACGACGTCCTCACGTACGGCCTCCCGCACACGCCGGCCTATCTCTACCTCAATCCGGCGGGCCGTGCGGGGCATTGGGCGCGTTTCACGGTGCTCGACGAGGTCGACAACGAATCGCCCACCTTCACGGACGTCGACGGGGACGGGCGTCCGGAGATCGTCTGCGTGCACGGGGGTAACTTCGGTTACGCCTCGCCCGATTGGTCCAACCCGACGGCGAAGTGGCGCTTCACGCCGATCTCCGCGGGTGGCGGCTGGCAGCGGTACACGCACGGGCTGGGCGTGGGTGACGTCAACGGCGACGGTCGCCTCGACGTGGTGTTCAAGGACGGCTGGTTCGAGCAGCCCGCCTCGCTCGCGGGGGATCCGCCGTGGCGGCTGCACCAGGCGCTGTTGGCGCCGGCGGCGGCGCAGATGCACGTGTACGACGTCAACGGGGACGGCCGCGCCGATATCGTCACGTCGCTCGCCGCGCACGGCTTCGGGTTCGCGTGGCACGAACAGCTGGCGGAGCGCGACGCCGCCGGCTCGCCGGTATTCAAGGCGCATATCTTCATGAACCAGCGGCCCGAGGACAACCGGTACGGCGTGGTGTTCTCCGAGATCCACGCGGTGGAGTTGGTCGATGTCGATGGCGACGGCCTGAAGGACATCGTCACGGGGAAATGTTTCTGGGCCCATGGCCCGACGGGCGCACCCGAGGCCAGCGCTCCCGCGGTGCTTTATTGGTTTCGTCTCACGCGGGGCCCCGGCGGGACGGTCGATTGGGTGCCGCAGTTGATCGACGACGACTCGGGCGTGGGCCGCCAGATCGGCTTGGGCGACGTCAACGGCGACGGCCGGCCCGACATCATCATTGGCAACAAGAAGGGTGCCTTTGTGTTCACCAACTCGCGACGCGTGGTGTCGGAGGAGGAATGGACGCGCGCCCAGCCCAAGGTGCTTTTCCCCGACGCCGGCCGGAACGCGCTTTCGGTGAAGGACGTGCTGGTGCACACGCAGCGCGCGGCGGATGTGGCGAAGGCGAAGGCGGCGGCGGTCGGGAATCCTCTTTTGCCCGGCGGTGGCGTGCTGCCCTCCGGTCGCGACGGCCGGCGGCTGAATCTGGATTTCGAGACGGGCGATCTGCGCGATTGGAAAGCCGAAGGCGCGGCATTTGTTCGGCAGCCCGTGCTGGGTGACGCGGTGGTGGCGCGCCGGCCGCCGATGAAGAGCGGCCACGTGGGGCGGCATTGGATCGGAACCTATGAGAATGGACTCGGCGACGGCGCCACCGGGAAGATGACGAGCGAGGCCTTTGTTGTGTCCGCGCCTTGGGCGGGATTCCTTTTCGCCTCGGGTTCCTATGAGTCTTTGCGGGTGGAGTTGATCGACGCGACGGACGAAACGGTTCTCTTGAAGCTGTCCGGAGTCGACGTGCGCCGCCTCGCGCCTTCGACGAAAAACACCGAGACGCTGGCGCCGGTGATCTGGGACCTGCGCGAACTGGCCGGCCGCCAAGTGCGCCTACGACTGGTCGACGAGCAGGTCGGCGGCGCTTGGGGACACCTCAATTTCGACGACTTTCGGTTTTACGGAGGAAGGCCGGCCTGGGTCGGTGCGGTCGACGCGGTGACCCGCTGATCGCGGGCGTGATAAGGGCCGTCAGGCGATGGCTTTTTCTCGGGCGGGGAGCGTCGCGACAAACTCCGTGTAGTCGGGCTCGCTCCGCCCGAGCACGAGGTCGCCGCCGTGGGCGCGGAGGATTTCGCGGGCAAGACTGAGCCCGAGGCCGGTGCCGCCGGCGCGGCCGCGGATGAACCTGACTCACGAGGTCGAGGACCTCCTGCAGGCGGTCTGGATCAAGATGGTGCGCCGCATCCGCGGACTGCGGGACCCGGAGCGCTTCGAGACCTGGCTGTTCACGTTGGCGCGCAACTCGGCCCTCGACCACCTGCGGCGCGCCCGTTGCCGCCCGGTCGGAACGGCGGACGAAGCGGTTTTGATCGGGCTTCCCGACGAACGGCAGCCCGCGCGTTACCGTGAGATTGCGGAAGCGCTCGAGTTCGCCCTGCGGCAATTCGGTCCGCGCGAACGGCGCGTCGTGCGGCAGCTGATCGACGGCGAGAGCTACGGCGCGATCGCCGCGCGCGAGGGCGTGAGCCTCAACGCGCTCAAGGTGCGCATCCACCGTCTGCGCCTCGTGCTGCGCGTGAGCGTGCGCGAGGCGGACGAGGGTGCGGCGTCGCCGGAAAGCACGGTGAACCGGAGGGCGGCCGCATGAATCGGGGCGCCCGTTTCCTGATCCTGACATTCCTCGCGCTCGCCGCCGCCGGCCGGGTCCGCGGCCAGATCAAGCCGACCATCAGCGACACGATCACGCTCAACGCCTACGCCGACAATTGGTGCGCGGTCTTCGTCAACGGCCGTCTCGTGGCCGTCGACTCGATCGACTTCATCCCGCACAACCAGATTTCCGTCCGGATCCTGCCGGAGTACCCGCTGACGATCGCAGTGCTCGCCAAGGACAATGCGGCGCCGGCCAGCGGTCTCGAGTACGGGAACAAGATCGGCGACGCCGGCTTTATCCTGAAGCTCGGCGACGGCTCGGGCACCAACGCCAGCTGGAAGGCGAAGTCGTTCTTCCGCGGACCCGCCAACCGCGACGTCAGCCGGCCGACCGTGGAGCGGACGCCGTTGCCCTCGGGCTGGCATTTGCCGGGGTTCGATGACAGCGCGTGGGAACGGGCGACCGAGTATACCAGCGAACGCGTGCGGCCCGACGGCGACTACGTGGCGGATGCGTTCACCGGCGCGAAGTTCATTTGGACCTCGGACCTCGACCTCGACAACACGGTGATCTTCCGCGCCACGATCCCCGCCCCTCCGGGTTGGGTGAAGCGCTGGAACACGACGCCGGATCTGGATGTGAGCCAGCTGCCGGTGGAAATCCTCGCGGGCGCCACGGCTCCGTCAGGCGCGACCGCGGGGCAACTCGCCAACCTGTCGACCTGCGCGTTCGTCGGCGCGGGGGACAACGTGCTGATCCCCGGATTGGTGATCAGCGGCGCCTCGTCGCGCCGGGTCCTCGTCCGCGCCGTTGGTCCGGGACTCTCGGCGTTCGGCGTGACCGGAGTGCTGGCGGACCCGACGCTTTCGGTTTTCCGCGGGACCACCGAGATCGCCTCCAACGACAATTGGCAGACGCAGAACAACAGCCAGGCCGTGGCGACCGCCGCGGTGGAGTCCGGAGCCTTCGCGCTCACCGCGGGCAGCCGCGACAGCGCGCTCGTCCTCACCCTTGAGCCGGGCGCATACACGTGCCGCGTGGCGGGTGTCGGCGGCACGACCGGCGTCGCGCTCGTCGAGGTTTACCTGTTGCCGTAGCGGTTGAGTTGCCTTGCGACCGCCGGCGGAATCGCCGCGCGATGACGCACGCCCGCGGCCGTGGCCCCGCGGGAATCACCGATTGGGTTCCGGCCAGGCCAGATGCCGGTGCAGGAACGTGTAGGTTCCGACGCCGTGGATCGTGTGCGGGCCGTTGAAATACTCGAGCTGAGTGCGTTCCGGGATGCCGAGCCGGTCGTAAAGCCGCCGCACCTTCGCGTACTCGAACGCCACCCACTCATCGATGCCGACGCCGTCGGCGTGGCCGCGTTCGACCATGAACGGGCGCGGGGCGATGAGGGCCGCCATCTCGGCGTGGTTGAAGGTGCCGGCGAGATCGAATTCCGGCATCTCGTACTCGCGGGTGAAGGTGTAGCTGCCGGACCAGGAGGTGGTGGAGAGCTTCCAGACCCATTCGTTGAAGTTGCCGGAGCACACGACCGCGGCGTAGCGCGTGAGGATCGCGGGCACGCGCATGGCCGTGCTGCCGCCGTACGACAGGCCGTAGAAACCGATCCGGTCGCGATCGACGTGCGGCAGGCCGCCGAGCCAATCGAGGATGCGCTCGTGCTGGGCGGTGATGAACGAGAAGAGCGAGAGCCCCAGCGGATGCGCCTTGCGCTGCAGCTGCCGGAAATCCGGTCCGCGGTAGGGGTTGTGCGGCGCGAAGACGATGAAACCGCGCTCCACGAGTCGCACGGCGAACGCCTTGTAGGTTGAAAAAGCCCGGGTCGAAGGGTCCTCGTCGATCAGTTCCGCCGGCACGCCCTCCAGGCCGTGTTGCGCGACGACCACTGGCCGACGTTCGCCCGGCCGCAGGTCCGCCGGCTGCAACAGGTAGCCCCACGCGAAGACGTCGGGCGCGACGTCGAGCACGACCTCGTGCGCGGTCCAGCCGGGCTTTTCCACCAGCAGCCGGGAGCGCGGGTGGGGCGGGTTGTTCGTTGGCGTGACGCGACCGAGGGTTTCCGTGGCGAATTTCTCGCGGTGCGGTCGCATCGCCTCGGCCCACGCCTCCGGAGTGGTCACGGGGGTGGGTTTCCAGAAACGTTCGTCCCGCGTGACGCGCGACGTGGCGATTTGTCCCTGCAGAAAACCCTCCCAGGCGCGCACCAACCGGGCCTGGCGCGGCGCCGGCGAGTGATCGGTGCGGCGGTCCGCGAGCGCGGTGCCTACCGGAAGCAGCGGCGTTCCAGGCGCGAGACGGTCGAGCAGCGCGCGGAGGGTTTCGTCGGAGAAAAAGTCGGGGGAAGTCCCGTTCGTCGGGGGTGTGACGATCAGGTTGCCCGCCGCAGCGGCGGCGAGCCGGCGCGCCCGTTCGATCTCGCGGTCGATCGCCGCGCGGGCGGGGGTGCGGATCGCGCCGGGCGCGGCTCCAGCGGCATTCGCGCGCGGGAGTCGCCGGCTGGGGCGAAGGCGCCCTCGTCTCCTGTCTCACCGGCGCGCTCGACGTGCGGTTCGCGGTCACCGCGGTCAGCGGCCATTTCGGGGCGCGGGACGAGCT
>JBJTCH010000256.1:0-4782 GCA_046091745.1 Opitutaceae bacterium | reverse complement strand
GAAGGGCGGCGCGCTCTGCCACGAGCCCTCGCACCTCATCGACATCATGGCGACGGCCGTCGATCTCGCCGGCGCGCGTTATCCGGCGGAGTACAACGGGGAGCGCATCACGCCGCTGGAGGGCCGCAGCCTGCGGCCGCTTTTGACCGGTCCCGCCGTCTCCCCCGCCGGCGCGCCGCGCCCGATCTTCTGGGAACACGAGGGCAACAAGGCCATGCGCGAGGGCCGCTGGAAGATCGTCTCCAAGCACAAGGGCGCGTGGGAGCTTTACGATATCGAGGCCGACCGCACCGAATCGCGCGACCTCGCCGCCAAGGAGCCCGCGCGGGTCAAGGCGATGGCGGCGGCGTGGGACGTCTGGGCGGCGCGCGTGGGCGTCGAGCCGTGGGCGCACGACATCCCTGAGGGCTCCGGTTCAAGTCCCACCGGCAAGAAGAAGTCCGCCAAGGGCGAATGAAGCCGGCACGCGTAACCATAGCGCTTAAGGATACAGCTGGCAGTTCTGTGTCAGGACATGGGTGAAACTATCGCCAAGGCAGCGTCTTCCTGCCGGCGAGCGCGCTGGGGCCCGAGCGAAGGATTGTTTTCGGCGGCTTCGCACCGGGGTGCGGTTTCTCCACCTTTTCGACTGCGGGTGAACCGCTGGAAGGTGATCGGCCGCCCTCTGCTTTTTGGTGTATTTCGCGGCTTTCGTGGTTAAGCCGGCGGCATGAATTTTGTCGTCGCCGGCGCCGGCGCCTGGGGAACCGCCTTCTCGGTCCGCCTCGCCCGTCTCGGTCACGGCGTGACGCTGGTGCCGCGTCGCGCCGAGCACGCCACCCAGCTGGCGGCCGCGCGCGTAAACGCCGACTACCTGCCGGGCATCCCGCTGCCGCCGGCGGTGAACGTCTCGACTGCTCCGGGCCTGCTCACCGCGGTCGACGCCGTGCTGCTGGCGTGCCCCGCCCAGGCGCTGCGCGAAACGGTCGCCCGCTTCGCCGCCGCGCCGGTGATCGTGAGTCTCGTGAAAGGCCTCGAGGGCGGATCCCACCGCCGGCCGTCGGAGGTCATCGCGGAGGTCGCGTCCGGCGCGCGGGTTGCCGCGCTGTCCGGCCCGACCAATGCCCTCGGGGTCGCGCGCGGCGAACCTTCGGCCATGGTTCTCGCCGCGGCCGCGGTCGATTCCGCAATCGAAAGCCTCCAGCAGGCGTTCAGCGGGCCCACGCTGCGCGTTTACACGAGTGACGATCTGCCGGGCGTGGAATTCGGCGGGTGCCTCAAGAACATCTACGCCATCGCCGCGGGCTGCTGCGACGGCCTGCGGCTGGGCGACAACACCAAGGCCGCGCTGCTCACGCGCGCGCTCGCCGAAATGGTGCGGGTCGGCGCCGCGCTCGGCGCGCGGCCGGAGACGTTCTACGGACTCGGCGGCTTCGGCGATCTCGTCGCGACGTGCTACGGCGGCTGGAGCCGCAACCGCGAGTTCGGCCAGCGCATCGGCGAGGGCGTTCCCGTCGCGGACCTTCTCGCCGGCCGCCGGACCGTGGTCGAGGGCCACCGCACCGCCGAATCGTTCGCCGGTCTTTGCGCCGAGCGGGGCATCGACGCTCCGATTCTGCGCGAGGTGCGCGCGATCCTGTTCGAGGGCAAACGCCCCGATGCCGCCCTCGCGTCGCTGATGACCCGCGGCCTCAAGCGGGAGTCCGGCGGACAGGTGACCTCCGGATGAGCGGGAGCGCCGGATCGGCCGCTGTCGCACGCCATCGCGTGATCGTCGTCGGCTCCCTGAATGTCGACCGGCTCTGGCGGGTGCCGCGGCTGCCCGTCGCCGGCGAAACCCTGCGGGCGGCCGGCACGCGCGTGGAGTTGGGTGGCAAGGGAGCGAACCAGGCGGTCGCCGCCGCGCGCCACGGGGCGACGGTGGCGATGGTGGGGGCGGTCGGGACTGACGCCGACGGTGCGGCTTACCTCTCGCATCTGGCGGCCGAAGGCATTGATACCGGGCACATCGTCTCCGTGGCAGAAGCGGCGACCGGCGCCGCGTTCATCTGTGTCGATGACCGCGGTGAAAACCAGATTGTGGTCGCGGCGGGAGCGAACGGGACGGTTTCAGCCGCGGCGGTGGAAACGGCGGTGGGGGCGCTTGCGCCCGACGCCCGCGTGCTGCTGGCGGGGCTCGAGGTTCCGGTCGAGGCGGCGGTCGCGGGCTTGCGGGCGGCGACCGCCTCCGGGTTGTTCACGCTTTTCAACCCGTCCCCGGTGGCGGCGGATTTCCCGTGGGGCGTGACGCGGATCGGCGCGGTGATCGTGAACGAGCGCGAGTGCGCGCAGATCTTCGGTGCGCCGGATCGGGCCGCCGCGGCGCGGCGGGGCGTGGATCATCTCGTGGTGACGCGCGGTGCGGCGCCGACGCTCTGGGTAGGCGCGGAAGGCACGGTCGAGTTTCCCATCCATCCCGTGACGCCGGTCGACACGGTGGGAGCGGGCGACGCGTTCGCCGGCACCCTGGCGGCGCGTCTCGCGGAGGGTGCGGGGTTTCCCGAGGCGATCGCGGTGGCGAACGTGGCGGCGGCGCTCTCGACGCTGGGACCGGGCGCGCAGGGTCCGATCCCGCGGCGCGCCGCGGTGGAGTCACTGATCCCGCGCCGCTGAAAGCGGGACCGGCGCGCTCAGTGGCCGGCGCCGGCCTGGTGCTCCTGGATGTACTCCTGCTTGAGCCCGAGTTTCTCGGGGGCGTGGAGCACAAGCATCTTCATGCGGATGTCGCCCGGGATGTCGTCGGACGTGAGCTTGGAGATGACGACCATGAGCCCTATCGCGAGCGGCACGGTCCAGATCGCGGGCTGCTCGCACAGGATGCGGAGCAGCGGATGCTGGGCCCAGAAGGCGTTGAGCGGGGCGAACCCGGCGAAGACCTTGCCCATCGGTCCCTTGTCGAGGGCGAGCGTGGAGAAGTTGGTGAGGGCGGCGGCGCCGAGGGCGCAGAGACCACCGGTGAGCATGCCGATGGCGGCGCCCTTCATCGTCATGCCGCGCCACCACACGCTCATGAACAGGAGCGGGAAGTAACTGGCGGCGGCGATGGCGAACGCCTGGCCGACCATGAAGTTGATCTCCAGCGGCTCGACGAAGCAGCCGAGCACGATCGCGACGGAGCCGACCAAGACCGACGCGACCTTGAAGGCGAACAGTCGCTCGTCCTGGCTCGCCTGCGGGCGCAGCATGCGGCCGTAAACGTCGTGCGCGAGCGCGCCGGTCATGGAGACGAGGAGGCCGCTGAACGTGCTCATGAACGCGGCGAACGCGCCTGCGCAGGTGATGCCGCTGAGCACGGAGCCGATCACGCCGCCGCCGGCGCCGAGCAGGGTGGGCAGTTCGAGCACGACCTTGTCGGTGCCCTTGGCGCCCACGCCCGCGTAGAGCTCCGGCATGAGATTGCGGCCGATCACGCCGAAGACGGGCGGGAAGACGTAGAAGACGCCGATGAGGATCATCACCCACATCGTGGTGCGCTTGGCGGCGACGCCGTCGGGGTTGGTGTAGAAACGCACCAGGATGTGCGGCAGGCCGGCGGTGCCGCAGACGAGCGCGATGATGAGCGAGTAGGTGTAGAGCAGCGAATAGGGGCGCTGGTGTTCGGCGAGGTAGGCGGCGCGTTGCTCGGCGGGGAGCGCGGCGGCGGCGGCGTTGACGGCCTTGGTGGTGAGCGGGCCGAACGGCGCAACCCAGATGTCGTCCTTGGGTGCCTTTTCCGGCATCGCCTTGCGCTGGATCTCGGTCACGGGGGCGGCGGATTCGCCCGGCGCGCGGTTGGCGCCGACGTGGCCGTTGTAGAAACCGACCACCGACATCAGCACGAAGACGGGCACGCTGATCGCGAACATCTTGGCCCAGTACTGAAAGGCCTGCACGAGCGTGATGCCCTTCATGCCGCCGAGGGCGACGTTGAAGGTGATGACCGCGCCCACGACCACGACGCCGACCCAGTACGGCATGCCGGGGAAGATGTAGGAGAGTGTCACGCCGGCGCCCTTCATCTGCGGCATGGTGTAGAAAAAGCCGATGAAGAGCACGAAGCAGACGGCGATCTTGCGGAACAGCGGCGAATCATACCGGCCCTCGGCGAAGTCCGGGATCGTGTAGGCCCCGAAGCGCCGCAGCGGACCCGCGATGAAGAGCAGCAGGAACAGGTAGCCGCAGGCGTAGCAGACCGGGTACCAGAGGGCGTCGTAGCCGCTGGACATCACCATGCCGGCAACGCCCATGAACGACGCCGCCGAGAGATATTCGCCGGAGATCGCGGAGGCGTTCCAGCCGACGGACACCGAGCGGCCGGCCACGAAGAAGTCGCTGGCGGTCTTCGACGTCTTGCGGGACGAGAAGCCCATCCAGATCGTCACCACGACGGTGACGAGGGAGAAGGCGAGGATCCACGGATCGACGCCACCAACGAGAGCGAGGGGAAACCAGGTGGTCATGGCTCAGCTCGCCTCCTTTCCGGAACGGGCCTGCTGCACTTCCTCCTCCTCGAGCGCGATGGAGCGCCGGATGAAGGACCACGAGATCACCCATACGAACGGGAAGAACAGCACCCCGAGGATCAGCCAGCTGAGGGTGAAGCCCGCCACGCGCGTCGCCATGAGGCCGGGCGCGAAATAGTTGGCGAGCGGCATTCCGAGCAAAGCGATCATGAAGGTCGCGGCGCAGGCGATCGAGAGCCGGAGCTGGCGGCGCATCAACGAGCTGAGGAACGACTCGCTGTGCACCACGTCGTCGTGGGGCGGGGGAGGGGTGGGCATACGG
>JBJTCH010000255.1:0-2663 GCA_046091745.1 Opitutaceae bacterium | reverse complement strand
CCGATCGACCTCTCCCAGAACGTGCGCGCCACCGCCGATCTCTTTGAAGATATCGCGCGCGCCGGAACGCCGCTCGCCGCGTACGTGGACCGGTTCGGCCGGCGCGACCGCCCGATGTGGGACGAGGTCGCCGCCGCCACATGGGTCGAACCGACCCTCGTCACCCACGCCGAGCACCACCACCTCGACGTCGAGACGACGCCGGGCGCCGCTTGGGGCGAGACGCTGAGCCGGCCCGCGGGTCAACCCGGCGCTTCCGGCCCGGCGGCCGAGGTGCAGCTCGCACTCGACGTTCCGCGTTTCCGCGACCTGTTTGTCCGCCTCTGCTCGCGCCCCTGAGAAAATTTTTGCCGGCCGCCCTCCTGATGCTCGCCTCCCTGATTCCCGCCGGGATCTCCGCCGCCGAACCCGAGCCCGCCGACTTGCTCATCGTGCGCGGCCACGTGCTCACGATGAACGGACGCCGCGAGGTCATCCGCGACGGTGTCGTCGCCATCCGCGGCGAGCGCATCGTCGCGGTGGGCGAGGCCGGTCTCGCGGCACGCTTCAACGCGCGCCGCACCCTCGACGCGCGCGGCGCGCTCGTGCTGCCGGGCATGGTGAATGCCCACACGCACGCCTCGATGACCGTCTTCCGGGGGCTGGGGGATGACGTGCCCGACCGCCTGCGGCGCTTCATCTTCCCGCTCGAGAAGCACTTCGTCGACCGCGAGATTGTCCACTGGGGCGCGCTCCACGGCATCGTCGAGATGATCGAGGGCGGCGTCACGACGTTCGCCGACATGTACTACTTCGAGGAGGAGGTCGCCCGCGCCGCCCGCCTCGCCGGCATGCGCGGCGTGCTGGGCCAGACGATCGTCAACTTCCCGGCACCCGACGCCCCCGAGCCGTACGGCGGCATCGCCCGCGCGCGACGTTTCATCACCGACCACCGCGGCGACCCGCTCATCACCCCGGCGTTCGCGCCCCACGCTCCCTACACCGTCGAGCCCGACCGGCTCCGCGAGATCGCACGCCTGGCCGAGGAGCTCGACGCCCCGGTGCTCATGCACGTCGCGGAGATGACCGACGAGATCGCCAACCTGCGCCGCGAACACAACCACACGCCGGTCCAGCATCTCGAGGCTGTCGGCCTGCTAAACCGCCGTCTCATCGCCGCCCACTGCATCTTCGTCGACGACGCCGACATCCAGCTCCTTCGCGCGAGTGGCGCCGGCGTCGCGCACGCGATGGTCGCCAATATCAAATCGGCGAAGGGCGTCGCGCCCGTGACGAAGATGCTCGCCGCCGGCGTGCGCGTCGGCCTCGCGACCGACGGGCCGATGAGCGGCAACACCCTCGATATCATCGGTCAGCTCGGCTACGTCGCGAAGGTCCACAAG
Source organism: Opitutaceae bacterium (assembly GCA_046091745.1). GTDB lineage: Bacteria > Verrucomicrobiota > Verrucomicrobiia > Opitutales > Opitutaceae > ER46. The sequence goes on along the minus strand of JBJTCH010000255.1, from coordinate 1,281 downwards.
CTCGACCGCCGCGACCGCAACGTCCTGCCCGCCGTCGATGTCGTCGACCTGGCCACCCGTGGCGGTGCCCGCGCGCTGCACTTGGAGGACCGGCTCGGTTCGCTGGAGCCGGGCAAGCTCGCGGATGTCATTCTCGTGGACACCGACAGCACAGTCATGGTGCCGCTCCACGACCCGTATGCGGCGCTCGTGTACGCCGCCAGCCCGCGCGACGTGCGCACCACGATCATCCACGGCCGCGTCGTGATGGAGGACCGCCGCGTCCTCACCGTCGACACCGCCGCGGTCCGTGCGCGCATGAGGACGATCACCGACCGCATCAACGCCGCCCTCGCCAAGGGCCTGCCGCCCTGATCGGCGCGGGGCGCGACGCGCCCTCCGCCTCTCCTCTCAAATTTTTCCCCATCCTCGGTTACCTCTGTTACCTCCTGTTGGGAAACAGGACTCAACCGGAGCAAATAGAGGAAACAGAAAGGCAGAGTTTAGAAAACGCGTTTAAGCGCGCCCCATCTGGCCGCTTGCGTACCGCGTGAACGCCTCCTTGTTTCGAAGAGTAGCCCCGCCCCGCCGCCCCACCCCATGACTGCGACCGCTTTTTCCCGCCGCTTCGCGCGCGCCTGCGCGCTGCTCGTGGCAACAGCGTCGGCGGCCGCGGCGGACGAGGCCGGGATCGAGTTTTTCGAAAAGAAGATTCGTCCGGTGCTGATCGAGCGGTGCCACGAGTGCCACGCGGCGGACAAGAAAGTGAAGGCCGGCCTGCGGCTCGACCACGCCGAGGGTTGGTTGCGCGGCGGCGACTCGGGGCCGGCCGTGATCCCCGGCAAGCCCGACGAAAGTCCGCTGATCAAGGCGATCCGCTACACCAAGCTGGACTTCGAGGCGATGCCGCCAAAGTCGGCGCTTCCCAAGGAAGAGGTCGCGCTGCTCGAGGAATGGGTGCGCCGCGGCGCGCCCGCGCCTGCCACCGCGGGGCCGGTCGCCGGCGCGACGTCGGGCCGCCGCGCGATGACGGTCGAGGAAGGCCGACGATTCTGGAGTTTCATGCCTCCGGTCCCGCCTGCGGTACCAGCGGCTGAATCCGCGGGCTGGTCCCGCACCGAAATTGACCGGTTCATCGCGGCGCGCTGGCGGGACAGGGACTTGGCGCCCGCACCCGACGCCACCCCGGCCGCGCTGCTGCGGCGCGCGTCGTTCGACCTGCTCGGCCTGCCACCCACGCCGGATCAGATCGCGGCGTTCGAGCGCGATCCTGGCCCGGCGGCCTTCGCGCGACTGGTGGAT
>JBJTCH010000254.1:0-18417 GCA_046091745.1 Opitutaceae bacterium | reverse complement strand
ACATTGAACGCCCTGACCCCATCCCAAAGGGGTCAGGGCGTTCAATGTTCAGGCGGGGATCAGGCGCCGGACGTGACCACTCGCCCTCGCTGGCAGGCAACTCGTGTCCCTTCGTGGTTCAACCGTTGCGAAGCGCTTCGGAATGGCTTCCGCCATCGTGGTTCTTGCATTTACCGGGGTCGCCGGGTCCGGCTGCAGCGAGCGATGCACTCCGCATTCGTGTCGATCCGTGTCCATCTGTGGTCGCCCCCTCGCGGAGCGTTTCCGGAGCGCGTAACCCTTCCGTGCACTTCCGAGTATTCCGTGGGCCAGACTGTTTCGGAAACCCGTTTCCGCCCTCGTTCTCAGGTGCGGAACATGACCTCCTCGCGGCCGAACATCCGCACCGCGAGCCAGAGCGCGACACCGGCGTACAGGCAGGAGGAGCCGAAGATCAGGCCGATGTAGCCCCAGTTCCAGACACCCGAGAGCATCTCCTTGCAGACGAGCGAGAGGTTGAGGAGCGGCACGAGCGCCGTCCCGGCCGTGAGCTCCATGCCCGGCAGCACGCCGAGGGAGGTCGGCAGGATCACGAGCACGATCATCGGCCCGAGGTAACTCTGCGCCTCCTTCTGGCTCTTCGCGAAAAGCGAGACGGTGAAGGCCAGCGCGGCGAACAGCACCGCGACGGGCACCACCATCGCCATCACGCCGACGACACCGAGCGGGTCGATGATCGGGAGCGGGCCCGCGGGAAGCTCCGGCGGACGCAGCGCGCCGGCGGCGCCGGCGGCAGAACGCGTCCCGGCACCTCCGCTCAAGAGCGCCGCCCCGCCGATCAGGATACTCCCCGCGGTCGAGATCAGCACGAAGACCATCGCGGAGACCGAACCGGTGAGGACCATCAGGAACTTGCCCAGCACGAGGTCGACCCGCGGCACCGGGCTGCACAGGAGCGTTTCCATCGTGCCGCGCTCCTTCTCCCCCGCCGTGAGGTCCATCGCCGGATACATCGCGCCGGTGAAGCAGAGTAAAATGATCAGGTACGGCACGAGCCCGCCGAAGAGGTTGCCGCCCACCTTCTCGGGCGGGGCGACGTTCTCGCGACGGAACTCGAACGGACGAGCCGCGCCCTTGGGCAGACCGGCGGCCGCGAGGCGGCGCGCCACCGTGTCCTCGCGCAACTCCGCGAGAAAACGCTCCACCACGCGCACGCCGTTCTCGGACTTCAGTTCGCCCTGGTAATGATAGATCCGCACGGCCGGCACCTCACCCGACTCGAGTCGCGCGGCGAAACGGTCCGGGATGTCGACCGCCACGCGCAGGGTCTTGGCCGCGATGGCGTCGCGCCAGTCGGCCTTCGCCTCGGTGACGCGCATGCCCTTGGCCTCGCGGAAACGCCGCAGCACCTCCGGGGAATCCGCCCCGCCGATCACGGCCACCGTCGGCACGTCCTCGCGCGCCTTGGCGACCGAGTTGGCGGTGACCTTGCCGACGATCAGGAACATGAGCGGCATCACGACCGTCGGCACCACGATCACGTAGATCAGCGTGCGCCGATCACGCAGCGAGTCCTTCAGCTCCTTGAGGTAAACCGTCGTGATGTTGCGCCAGTTCATTGGGCTGCTCCTCCGGCTCCGTCGACCAGACGCACGAAGATATCCTCGAGGTCGGTGAGCCCGTGCCGCGCGCGCAGTTCGCCCAGGGAGCCCTCGGCCAGCAACCGCCCTCCGTGGATCACGCCGATCACGTCGCAGAGTTTCTCCACCTCGCTCATGACGTGGGTGGAATAGATCACGGTCTTGCCGGCGGCGCGGCATTCGCGGACGAAGCCCACGACCGTGCGGGCGGTCATGACGTCGAGTCCGAGCGTGGGTTCGTCGAAGATCATCACCGGCGGATCATGCACGATGGTGCGCGCAATGGAGGTCTTCTGCTTCATGCCGGTCGAGAGCTGGTCGCAGCGGCGGTCGAGGAACTCCCCCATCCCGAGACGCTCGGAGAGCTCCCCGGTGCGCGCGCGGATGGCGGCGTCGGTCATGCCGTTAAGCCGCCCGAAGTAACCGATCATCTCGCGGGCGGTGAGCCGCGCGTAGAGCGCGGTGGAGGCCGCGAGAAAACCCACCCGCGCGCGCACCCGGTCCGGCTCGGCGGCGACATCATGGCCCGCGACAACCGCGGTGCCGCGGGTCGGCCTCAGCAGCGTGGCCAGCATGCGCAGCGTGGTGGTCTTGCCCGCGCCATTGGCCCCGAGCAGTCCGTAGATGGAGCCGGGCTCGACGCGAAACGAAACGTCGCGCGCGCCGTGAATCTCCCCGCGCTTCTTGTCGCGAAAGGTCTTGGTGAGTTGGCGGGCCTCGATCACGGGAGAAAATGCGGCTTCACGGCATCGTCGCGACGCCGAGGATGATCGCCGCCGCGAGGGTGAAATCCTTCACGGCCTGCGTCTTCTCGACGTCGGTCCACTCGTCGAGGGAATGGCCACGGCCGCCCTTGTTCGCCGAATTGCGGGCGATGGCCACGGCGGGAATGCCGAGGCTGATCGGGATGTTGGCGTCGGTGCTGCTCGTCTCCCAGACGGGCACCTTGTCGAAGACCTGCATCGTGCCCGCGATCTGGCGCGCAATCGGGGAGTCGGGCGGCGTCGTGCCCGAGGGGCGCTCGCCGATGAGTCTCAGCTCGACCGTCACGCGGCCGAACGTCGTCTGGCGGGCGGCGTTCTCCTCCTCCACCGCCTCGGCGACGATCCGTTTGAACTCGGCATCGATCTTCCGGAGCTCCTCGGGCGAGGCGGAGCGCATGTCGACCTCCATCGCGACCTCGAACGGGATGGAGTTGACCGAGGTGCCGCCGGAAACGACCCCGACGTTGTAGGAAACCTTGGGCCGCTTCGGCACGACCACTTTGCCGAGCTTCGCCATCGCGTTGCCCAGCGCGAACGCCGGGTTCACCTGGCCGAACGCGCCCCAGCTGTGCCCGCCCGGACCCTTGAAGGTCACCCTGTACCGCAGGCTGCCGAGGCCGCCGTTGGTGACGACATCCAGGTTGCCGCCGTCGACTGAAATGAAGCGCGCGATGCGGTCCCTCCACGGGCCCCGGGTGAACAGATACCTCATCCCGCGCAGATCTCCCTGCCCCTCCTCCCCCACGTTGCCGATGATCAGCATGTCACCGGGCGTCTCGATCTTCGCCTCCCGAATCGCCCGCGTGAAGGCCAGGACGAACGCGAGGCCGCGGGTGTCGTCACCCACGCCCGGCGCGATGAGCCGCGTCCCGCTGCGTTTCACGCGGACGTCGGTGCCGGCTGGAAAAACCGTATCGAGATGCGCCGCGACCCCGAGCAACGGGCCCTGGCCCCGGCCGCGCCGGACGCCGATGACGTTGCCCTCGGCGTCGGTGGAGATGTCCTCGATGCCCGCCTCGCGCAGCAGCCGCGCGAACGCCTCGCCACGCGCTTTTTCGCCAAACGGCGGCGCGGGGATCTCCGTGAGCTGGATCAGCTCCGCCACGAAACGATCGAAGTCGCGCTCGTAGGCGGCGACGACCGCCTGGAATTGCGGCGACGCGATGAGCTCGCGTGCGCGGGTCTCCTCCGGCGTGGCGGCGACGGCGGCGGCGGACAGCGCGAAAACGACGGCGAGCGGCGCGAGCAGGCGGCGCAGCCGGGAGGCGGGGGAAATCATCCGGTGAACGGGAGCCCTCGCTCTCCGGAGGTCAAGCGCCGGTCATGCCCCCACGGGGTGCCAGATGGTCTTGAACTCGACGAAGTCGCGGATCGCATGGACCGACTGCCCGCCGGCGCCCAGCCAGTCGGCGGGCGTGGCGAGTTCGGTGAAACGCACGCGTTTCACGCTTTCCGCGGCGCCAAGGCGCAGCGTCCGGCGTTCGTCGGCGGACGCGGCGGCGCTGAGGGCCCGCAAGTGGGCGTGGGTCGCGAACGTAGGCAACAGCTCGCGACGGAAGCCGGTGAGCAGGTTGACCATACCGCCCGGCAGATCGCTCGTCGCGAGCATTTCGCCGAGCAGGACCGCGGGGTACGGCGTTTTTTCCGAGGCGAGCGCGACGACGGTGTTGCCGCTCACGATCACGGGCGCGACGAGCGAGATGAGTCCGAGCAACGCGGGGGCGTCGGGCGCGATCACGCCGACCACACCCATGGGCTCGGTGACGGTGAAGTTGAAATGCGGTGACGCGACCGGGTTCACGTTGCCCAGCACCTGCTCGTATTTGTCGGCCCAGCCGGCGTAGTGCACGAGCCGGTCGGTGGCGGCGTCGACCTCGCGCGTCGCGGCGGCGCGCGCGGTGCCGAAGCGGGCGAGCGTGTCGATCAGCTCGGCGCGCCGCGCCTCGAGCATCTCGCCCAGCCGGTAGAGGATCTGGCCGCGATTGTACGCGGTGCGACGGGCCCAACCCGGGCCGGCCTTGGCGGCGGCCTCGACGGCGTTGCGCAGGTCCTTGCGCGAGCACTGCGGGACGTGGGCGAAGAACACGCCGCGGGCGTCGTGCACGGGAAACACGCGGCCGGATTCCGAGCGGATGAACGCCCCGCCCACGTAGGGCTTCGGGGTCTTGGTGACAGTCAAGCGAGGCATGGGATTAACCACGAAGGGACACGAATGGACACGAAGTTTTCAGAGCACGATCCGCTCCCATTCCAGTTTGGGACGGCGGAAATTGACGATGAGCCCGACGCGGAGGGCCGTGATCCGGAGATAGTTCAACATCTGGCCGCGCTCATGGTCGGTGATGCGTTCGATGACCTTCGCGTCGACGATGACGGAGTCCTCCACGACGAGATCGGGAACGAATTCCGAAACCCGTTCACCCTTGTAAATCACCGGAAACCTCCGCTGCTGGTCATATCGGATGCCACGGAGCCGGAACTCCACGACCAAGGCGTTTTCGTAGGGGTGTTCGTGCAGACCGTGTCCGACTCCGCGCAGAACCTCGATCGCGCAGCCGACGATCGAGTATACAAGCTCACCGTGCAGGAGCGCCTGCCCTTCGTGTCCCTTGGTGTCCATTCGTGGTTCACCGCCGCTCAGGAAATCCGCACGTAATCGAGCAATCCGTGGCGGCCGCCCTCCCGGCCGAAGCCGCTTTCCTTGTAGCCGCCGAAGGGCGAGGCGGGGTCGAACTTGTTGTAGGTGTTGGCCCACACGACGCCCGCCTTCAGCTCGGAGCTGAGCTTAAGGATGCGCGAGCCCTTCTCGGTCCACACGCCCGCGCTCAGGCCGTAGGCGGTGTTGTTGGCCTTCTCCACCGCCTCGTCGGTTGTGCGGAAGGTCAACACGCTCAGCACCGGGCCGAAGATCTCCTCGCGCGCGATGCGGTGGCTCATCGTCACGTCGCTGAAGACGCTCGGCCGGAAATAAAAACCCTTCGCGGGCAACGGGCACTCCGGCTGGTGCAGCGTCGCGCCCTCGCGCACCCCGCTCGCGACCAACGCCTGGATGCGCTTCAGCTGCGCGCGCGAATTGATCGCGCCGATGTCGGTGTTCTTGTCCAGCGGGTCGCCGACCCGCAGCGTCGCGATCCGCCGCCGCAGCCGTGCCAGGACCGCCTCGGCGACCGACTCCTGCACAAGCAGGCGCGAGCCCGCGCAGCAGACGTGGCCCTGGTTGAAAAAGATGCCGTTGACGATGCCCTCGACGGCCTGGTCGAGCGGCGCGTCGTCGAGGATGATGTTGGCCGCCTTGCCGCCGAGCTCGAGCGTCAGCTTTTTCCCGGTGCCGGCCAGCGAGCGGAGGATCGCCTTGCCGACCTCCGTCGAGCCGGTGAACGCGATCTTGTCGGCCGAAGGATGTGACACCACCGCGGCGCCCGTCTCGCCCGCGCCGGCGACGAAGTTCACCACGCCCGGCGGCAAGCCCGCCTCCTGCATGATCTCGGCGAACTTGAGACACGTGATGCTCGTCGTCTCGGCGGGCTTGAGCACCACCGTGTTCCCCGCGGCCAACGCCGGCCCGAGCTTCCAGGCGAGCATCAGGAGCGGGAAATTCCAGGGGATCACCTGTCCCACGACACCGAGCGGCGCCACGCGCGCGCCGGGCGCGAGGTGCTCCAGTTTATCGGCCCAGCCCGCGTGGTAGAAGAAATGCGCCGCGGTCATCGGCACGTCGAAGTCGCGCGACTCCTTGATCGGCTTGCCGCCGTTGAGCGTCTCGGCGACCGCGAACTCCCGCGCGCGGTCCTGCAGCAGCCGCGCGATACGGAACAGGTATTTGCCCCGCTCGGCGCCGGGGAGCCGGCTCCACGCCGGGAAAGCCCGCCGCGCCGCCGCGTAGGCCGCGTCCACATCGGCCGGGCCGGCCAGGGCGATCTCCGCGAGCTTCCTCTCGTTGGCCGGGTTGATCGTTTCAAAATAACGGCCCGACTTCGGCGCGACGAAACGGCCGTTGATGAACAGGTCGTAGCGGGACTTGAGCTTCGGGTCGGCCGTCTCTGGCGCCGGATCGAAGGTCCAGCGGTCGCCGAACCGCAGTTCGGGCGCGCGCCGGGAGGAACGGGAGGACGGACGGGCGGACGGGGCGGGCATGGACGGAAAGGCGGGACGGCTCAGTAGGACTCGGCGGCTTCGCTGAAGTAGAACGGCGCCTGGTAGGCACCCGTGCGCTCTTTCTCGAGCTGACGCACCAGATCGTTGAGAAGCGCGCTCGCGCCGAAACGGTAGCGGGTGTTTTCGAGCCACGCGTCGCCGAGCGTTTCCTTCACCGCGACGAGGAATTGCAGCGCCTGCTTCGCGGTGCGGATGCCGCCGGCCGGTTTCATGCCGGCGGCGACGCCGGTGGCTAGGTAGTGGTCGCGGATCGCCTCGAGCATCACCTGGTTGTTGCCGAGCGTGGCGTTGAGGCCGGTCTTGCCGGTGCTGGTCTTGATGAAATCACCCTCGCGGATCACGCGCAGCGCGAGAAACGAGGCGGCGCGGATGTTGTCGTAGGTTTCCAGTTCACTCACCTCGAGGATCGCCTTGAGCGCCGCGGGTCCGCACGCCGCCACCACGGCGGAAATCTCGTCCTGCACGCGCCCGAGTTCGCCCGCGAGGAAGGCGCCTCGGTTGATCACCATGTCGATGTCATCGGCGCCGTCCTCCACCGCCGCCCGCACCTCCGCAAGCCGCGTGCGCAGCGGCGCCTGCCCGCTGGGGAAAGCCGTCGCGACCGACGCGATGCGGACACCGGAACCCTCGCCGAGCGCGCGGCGCGCGTGCCGCACCATCGATGGATACACGCAGACCGCCGCAACGGGCGGGATGTCCCCGGTATCGTGCGGCCGCACGGCCTTGGCGCAGAGCGATGCCACCTTGCCGGGGGTGTCCTTCCCCTCGAGCGTGGTGAGGTCGACCATCGAGACGGCGGTGCGCAGGCCCCAGACCTTGGCGGCCTTCTTGATCGAGCGGGTCGCGTATTTCGCGACGCGTTCCTCGACCCCGACCTGATCCACGTTTCCCACCTCGTCGATCAGCCGCCGCAAGGCGGCCGGTTGAGCGTTCACGACCATGGGCTCGACTATCGGTCGGGCACCCGCGAAAACAAACGAAAACTCCCCCACGCACCGATGACCCACCTCCCGCGCCTCGGCCTCCCGCTCGCTGTTCTCGCTCTCTCGATTTCCGGCTGGGCCGCGCCCGCCGCGACCAAGGTCGCCCCGCCATCCGTCGCCGGCACGCTCGAGGCGCCGCCGAACGACGAGGCCAGCGGGCTCGCCGCCTCGCGCCGCACTCCCGGGCTGCTCTGGACGCACGACGACAGCGGCGGCCAACCCGAGATCTATGCCGTCGAGACGGGCGGGCGCCTGCGCGGCGTGCTGCGACTGGAGGGCATCAAGGCCGAGGATTGGGAGGATCTCGCGTCGGCCGAATTCGACGGCAAGGCGTGGCTGATCGTCGCCGACACCGGCGACAACTACGCCAAACGCGGCCACACGTGGATCCACCTCGTCGCCGAACCTGCGGCCGACCAGCTGTCGCCCTCCCGGCCCGTCAGCGAACGCCCCGCCGCATCGCTCAAGGTCACCTACCCCGACGGCCCCCGCGACTGCGAGTCGCTCGCGGTCGACACGCGCGAACGCGCGCTCTACCTGCTCAGCAAACGCGACCCGGTGCCGCGCCTGTACCGGGTCGACATCCCGAACCCGCTGCGTGGCGCGACGCTCACGGCGCGTTTCCTCGGTGAGGTCGGCCGTTTGCCGCAGCCGACGGCGGCGCAGAAGCTCGTGCGCGGTTACCTCGGCGAACACCGCGCCTGGCCCACCGCGATGGACTTTTCCGCCGACGGCTCGGCCGCGGTGGTGCTTACCTACGGGCACGTGCTGCTTTTCCCGCGCAAGGAAGGCGAAAGCTGGGCGGCCACGCTCGCGCGCGAGCCGGTGATCTTGCCTCCGCACAACCTCACGCAGGCCGAGGCGATCTGCTTTTCGGCCGACGGTCGCGGCGTCTACGTCGCCTCCGAAAAGACCCGTAACCTGCTCCGCTACGAGCTCCGCTGAGACCGCGACCCTTTCCCATGAAAACCCCCATTGCCCTCCTGTTGCTCAGCCTCGTTTTCGCCGCCGCCCCTCGCGCCGCGGAGGATGCGGTCATCGCCGCCGTGCGCGCGGCCGACGACGAACGCGTGGCCGCCACCATGGCCGCCGACGCGACCCGTCTCGGCGCCTCCTACTCCGACGCGCTGCACTACGCGCACTCGAGCGGAAAGATCGACACCAAGGCCTCGCAGATCGCCGGCATCACCACGGGAGCAAACAAGTACGAGCGCTTCGAATACAAGGAGCGGACGTTCATGCCGGCCGGCCCCGGCGTCGTGCTGATGAAAGGCCACGTGCTCGTCCACACGCGGAACAAGAATTCCGGCCAAACTGGTCTGCTGGATCTGAACTACCTCGCCGTGTGGCGCCAGGAAGGCGGCCGCTGGCGGTTTCTCGCCTGGCAGTCGTGCAAGAATCCGTCCCCGGCCGACGCGAAGAAATAGCCGCGATGGCGCGGCACCTCCGCCTCGCGGCTCTCGCCGGCCTGCTCGCCAGCGCCGGAGCGGTCAGCGCGGCTCCTGTCGTGGCCGCATGGAACTTTGACGAACCGGCGGAAGCGCGGACCTTCGCCGACTCCGGCCCGCGCGATCTGAATCTCCGTCGCGGCGCGGGCTCGGAAGTTGTCTCGGGGTCGCAAGGAAACGCGCTCCGTCCGATGATCGCCGCGTCCGGCGATCGACCAGCCGGGGCGGAATTGTCCGGACCAGCGGTCGACGCGGCCGCCGCCGCCGGTGATCTTTCTCCGGGAACACGACGCTGGGGTTTGTCCGCCGTTCTACGCCTCGATGCCGAGCCGACGACCGACGGCGTGCTGTACGAATTGGCGGTGCAACCGCCGGGCGGGGCGGACCTCGTTTTTTCCGTCGCGGTCACACCCGCCGAGAACGCCTTCGTCGTGCGTTGTCTCGGCCGGGCGGCCAACGTCTCCGCCGACGCGTCGGCGGTGCGCATCGCATTCCCCGATCCCGGCGGACCACCCCACCGCGAGGCACTCAGCCGTACCGTTTTCCTCGTGGCCTCCGAACCGTTGCCGCGCGGCCGTTGGTTTCGGACGGAACTCGAGTTCGCCGGGGGCAACACCCTGACCCTCCGCGTCGATGGCACGCCGGTCGCGGCGGCCACCGTGAACGGAGGTTTGGAGCCGATGCCGGGGGAATTCCCGGCGCGGCTCGCGCTCGGCGCCGACCGCGCGGGTCGTCAGCCGTTTCCGGGTTGGATCGACGAACTCTCCATCCGCACCGATCCCGACGAGCGATGAGCGACTACTTCCTCGCCGATGATCTGAGCGGAGCGCTCGATGCCGCCGCGGCGTTTCACCGCGCCGGCCGCGTGGTCCGCGTGCCGCTCGACCCGGCCGACTGGGTTGGCACCGCGCCCGGGGAAATCACCGGCGTCAGCACCGAGACGCGGAATCTCCCTCCCGCCGAAGCCGCGACCGCGGTGGCGACGGTGATCGCCCGCGGCCGGGATCTCGGGGCGCGCCTCGTTTACAAGAAGATCGACTCGACGCTGCGCGGTCCCGTCGCGGCGGAGTTGGAGGCCGTCCGGCGAGCTCTCCCGGAAACGCGACTCCTGTTCGCCCCCGCGAACCCCGCGGTCGGCCGCACCGTGTGCGACGGCGTGCTGCTCGTGCACGGCCGGCCGGTCCATGAGACGGATTTCGGCCACGACCCGGTGAGTCCGGTACGTGAGTCACGGCTGCGGGCGCTCCTCGCCGGATTACCGGCGGGATTGATCGACATACCGGATACCTTGGCCACCGCTGACCTTGAGCGCGCGGTCACCGACCAGATGAACCGCGGCGGCAGTTGGGTGGCGGTCGGATCCGGTGCGCTCGCGCGACCCGTCGCCGCGGCCCTGGCCGCCGAAAACGCGTCGCAGGTTACGCCGATCGCCTCCCGTGCTCCGGCCCCCGGACCCGTGCTTTTCCTCGGCGGCAGCGCCCATGCGCTGAACCGGCGTCAGGCGGCGCGGCTTTGGTCGGCGCGAGACGTGCCGCTGCATGAACTCAACCTCGCTGATGCGGTGGAGGTTTTCGCGGCCAAGGTCGCGGCAAGCCTGCGCGACCGAAAGGCGGCGGCCGTGCTGGTGGCGCCGGAACGCGGAAACAGCGCCCTGATCCGCGATCGCCTGACCGCGGTGGCCACCGAGGCGTTGGCGGCCACCGGCACCGCGCGCGTGTTCGCCACCGGCGGAGAAACCGCGCGGGCGCTGTGCGTGGCGCTGGGCGTTCGGATCCTGCGTTTCGACGCGGAACTCGAGCCCGGCCTCGCCGCGGCCCGTGGAGACGGAGCGTCGGGTCCGTTCTTGTTCGCGGTGAAACCCGGCGGCTTCGGCGACGACGACACGTGGCTGCGCGCCGACGACCATCTCCGCGGGCCGGCCTGACTTTCCCCGACTTCGAAGATCGGGAAACGGAGTGTCGGCCGCGCTCAGCCAACCAGCGCGCGCAAGCCGCGCACCAGCCGACCGACGCCCTCGGCGGCGGTCGTTGGCGTGAGCGCGCCGTAGGCGACACGGAGGCTGCAACCCGCGGTGTCGCCGAAGGCCGAGCCGGGGATAACCGCCACGCCATGCTCGCGGATGAGCCGCTCGGCGATCTCCAGCGCGGGTCGCGTTGCACGCGCGCGAAGCAGGAAGTAGAAGGCGCCGTCGGCGGGCGGGACCGTCACCCTGCCCTCCTCCTCGAGCGGCCGCAGCGCCTCGCGCAGGATACGGCGATTTTCCGCGATCCCGGCCGCCTGCGCGCGCACCCACTCGCCGCCGGCCTCGAGCGCGCCCACCGCGGCGAACTGCGATATGACGGGCGGACAAATCACGAGCGTGTCCTGCACCTTGCGCAGCGCCGACTCCAGCGCGGCCGGAAACACCAGCCAGCCGATCCGCCAGCTCGCGAAACCGAACGACTTCGACAGCGAGTGCAGGGAGATGGTGTGGCCCGCGGCGCCGGAAAGGGACGCCGGCGAAAAGTGCCGAGCCCCATCCCACGTGAAGGGCGCGTACGCCTCGTCGCTCAGATGGAATATCCCGCGCTCGGCGCAGAGGGCGTTTACGGCGCGCAAGGTCTCGGCGGGATACACGGCGCCGGTCGGGTTGTTGGGCGAGACGGTGACAATCGCCCGCGTGCGCGGCGTGAGGGCCGCCTTGATCACGGCGAGATCGAGCTGGTGCGCGGAGTCGGTGGGGACCGGCACCGGACGGCAATCGGCCATCGTCACCGCCATCTCGTGATTGAAGTAGTACGGCGCGGGCAAAATCACCTCGTCGCCCGGATCGGCGATCGCGAGCACGGCGGCGAGGAACGCGTTGTTGCCGCCGGCGGTCACCATCAACCGGTTACCCTCATCCGCGCCGACGCTCACGCCGTGCTCTTCCGCCATCCAGCGCGTGAGCGCCTCGACGAGCGGCGGGATGCCGGCGACCGCCTGATAACGGTGGTTGAGCGGATCGGCGAGAAAACGCCCGATCGCCGCGGCCGCCTGCGCGGGCGGCGCGTAACCCACGACGCCCTGCCCCAGCGACACCGTGCCCGGGTGTGCGCGGATGAGATCGGCGATCACCGGGATGACCGGGGATTGCACGGCACCCAGCCGGCGGGATTCGCGCGGCAGCGACCTCACGGAGCACCCAGATGCTTCGCGAGGAAGCCGAGGAAAACGGAGCGCACATCGAGCGGCAGCGGCTTCTTCGACCACTTGTCCAAGTCGAAGGTGTGGCCCACGCCGTCGATCAGCAGCAGCTCGTGCCGCGCCCCGCGTTCCCGAGCCACCCGGTCGAGCTCCTCCGCCTGCAGGTAATCCACGGTGGCGTCGGCCTTACCGTGCAGGGTGAGCAGCGGGACGCTGTCGCGGCGCACGTGGTTCACCGGCGAGGCCAGCTTGAGCACGGGGGCCGTGTTGTCGGTCGCGCCGTAGACCTTGAGCGCTCCGCCCGACCAGGCGCGGAGCTCGCCGGGCACGCCGGCCGGACTCACGTCGCGCCGCGTGATGATGTTCGTGATGCCGTACATGTTCACCGCGCAGCGCACGGCGCTCGAAACACCCGGGTACGGCGTATCGGCGCCGGCGGGCTCGAGTCCCTCGGCCCCGGAGGTCAGGGCGACCATCAGCGCGAGGTGGCCGCCAGCGGAACCGCCCGCGACCCCGATTTGGGCGGGGTCAATGGAGTAGCGCGCCGCGTTGGCCCGCAGGAAGCGCACCGCGTTCTTGCAGTCGAAAAGGTTGGTCGGCCACGCGCCGTCGCCGAGGCGGTAGTCGATGCTCACCGCCACGTAGCCCGCCGCGGCTGCCGCGCGACAAACGTTGTCGGCCCGCGCTTCGTTCTTCGTGCCACCCGTCCAACCGCCGCCGTGGATCCACACGAGCGCCGGGTGCAAACGGCCGTCCGTGCGCGCGGCGGGCTGGTAGAGGTCGAGTTTCTCCGTCCGGCCGGAGGCGAGGAAGGAAACATCCTTCGTGACGCGCACCCCGGATTCCGCGGCGCGGGCCGCGAACGAGACTCCGAACAGAGCGGCGACGAGCGTGATTCGGGGAAAAAGGCCGGAGGGATTCTTCATGATGGGAAACGGAGGCGGATTATTTCGCGGCGTCGAAACCGGAGATGATGCGGTACGTGCGCTCATTGACGCGGCGCATCGAGGCGAGGAGATCGCCGTACGGCTCGTAGCGGCTGCTCACGATGCCTTTGTTGGCATCGCGATTCGAGGGGTCGGCGCGGGTGTCATCGGGATCGTTGTCGATGTACTTGAACCAGTGCCAGCCAACGCACGCGCGCGTCTCGAGCAGGCTCAGGGTGAAATTCTCGTAGAAAAGCCCGCGGTCGCGCTGGGTCTTCACCACCCAGCCGGCACCGCTTACGTTCGCGAGACCGGGGACATCCATGCCCTTGGCGTACCACTCCGTGACGAGGAACGGGCGACCCGACTCCCGCTCCCACATGGCAACCTGCTCCCGGTCGGCCGACCACGCGTGGTAGTAGTTCACGGCGATCACGTCCAGGTGGCGGCCGGCGGCGCGAAACGTCTCCGGATAACGCAGCTGCCCACCGTGCAGCCGCGACCCGAACACGAGGTGATTCGGGTCCACCAGCCGGATGGCGCGCGTGACAATCCCGAGATAGCGATCGACCACCAGCTCGACGAACGCCTCGCGGTCCGCGTCGGAGATATCCGCCGCGGTGGCCTTTGGTCCACGCCTCCCGCGCAGGAACGCGAGCGCGGCGGCGTGGCCGGGATCGCCGGGCGGGAGCGCGAGGTAGTTCGCGAGCATCTCGCGCTTCATCGGCAGCTCGTTGTCGGTGAAGTGCCCCACCAGCCACGGGTCGTCACGCGTCGCGGCAAGCTGGCGCGCGTGTTCCTCGCAGAATGTCTCGAAGGCGGGGTCGAAGACGAAGATGGTGTCCTTGGGATAACCCGTGTTGCCCGGCCGCTGGTAGGTGCCGCCGCGTTTGCGGCCGTAGGAACTCATGAAGTTCCAGATGAGCGTGTAGGCCAGACGGCGCGGGGCCGCGCGCAGGCGCTCAGTGTCGGACCACGCGCCCAGCCCGTTGAAACCATGCGCGTACAACAGGTCCGTCGTCGCGGCCGCCCAGCCGGTTTCGCCGCCGAAACGCCGCGCCACCTCCGTCTCCGCGCCCGCCGCGCGGCCCATCGAGACCGACACGACGCCGCGATGAATGAAGCGTCCGCCGGACGGATCGATCAGCCACCAGCGGCCGTCGATCTTTTCCGCGCGGAAGAAACCGGTCGCCCGCGCGGGGTGCGCGACCAACCCGCCATACGCGTTGAGCCCGGTGTCGGCCGGAGCCGCGGCGAGTGGCGGGAAGTCCGCCAGCGTGCGGGTCGGCCGCGCCTTCCACTCGGAGGTGGGCTTGGTGGCGACGAGCACAGACTCGGCCGCGGTGGCGGCGACGGCGACGTGCGCGAGGGCGAGAGACGCAAGGAGACGAAGCACGGCGCGATCCAAGGCGACGGCCCCGGCGCCGACGAATCCAAAACAACGTCCGCGGGACAGAGATCTCGCGGACGTTTCCCCGTTGCCACGCGATGACCCTTTCCCGCAATCATTCGCGCCCCGCAACCCCGCCCATGCGAACCTACTACTTTTTCCCCTCCGCCGGTCTCGCCGCATCCCGCCGACCCGGCGCGAAGTGAACGATTTCACCTCGGAGCCCGTTGTGCCCACCTCGGTAAACCAAGAGCATTCGACCACCCTACTTACCCTCCACGCATGAACCTGAACGCCTCCCTGCCCCGCTGGTCGCGACGAGCGACCCTCATCACCGCCGCCCTGCTTCTGGCGATCGAAAACGGCGGAGCGCAAACGACCGCCTCCGCCACGGCCGACGCCGCCACGCTCGCCCGCTGGGACCGGACCTAGAACGGCCGGCTTGATCCCGACGAGCTCGCCGCGAAGCAGGCCGAGGAGGCGCGCGCGAACGACTCGGTGATCCTCACCCCGTTCGAGGTGAAGTCCGACGCCTTCGACACCTACGAGGCGACCAACACCAATTCGATCACCGGCACCAACACCGCCCTCGGCAAGACGCCCCTCGACGCCAAGGTGTTCAACCGCCAGCTCATGGACGAGATGGGCGTGGTCGACATGACCGAAATGCTCTCGAAGCTCGGCGGTCTCGGCTCCGCGATCATCGGCGGCGGCAACGAGGACGTCCGCGGCGATCTCGAGGGCGTCCGGCAGGATCCGAAGAGCATGACGATGCGCGGATTGCAGATCAACAACCCGCGCCGCGACGGCTTCCTGCGCTCGGACACGACGTTGCTGGATTCGTTCGACATCGAGCGCGTGGAGGCGATCGGCGGCTCGAACTCGCTCCTCTTCGGCTCCGGTGACGCCGGCGGCGTGGTGACGAGCGCCTCGAAGCGCGCCTACCTGAACCGCCGGCCGACCACGACCTTCGCCGCCACGGGCGACTCGGAAGGAACGAGGCGTTACACCTTGGATTTCCAGGCGGGCTACAAAAACGCCGCGTTTCGACTGAACGCGGTCCGCGGCGACACCAAGTATTTCCGCCCCGGCACCCAGCAGCGGAACGAAGGCCTGCACTTTTCCGGCACGATCCAGCCCTGGAAGCGCCTCCAGATCCGCGGCGAGTGGCGGCATTTCACGCGAGACACCATCTTCGCGCAGGCCGTCACCGTGCGGGCGCCGTCGACGCTGAAGCTGCCCACGGGCGAACTGGTCGACAACCAGAGCACCCGCTACCTCGTGGCGTTTCCCAACGTGAGCGAGCTCACGGGCGGCGCGTTCGACCTCACCAAGGTCGACTCGGCGATCGGCCCCTTCAACCGCGACGCCTACAAGAACGGCATCAAGTCGATCGTCGCCGAGGCCACGCTTGCCGAGGGTCTCGCGCTGCAGGTGCGGTACGGCCACGACGCCCGCATCAACGACCCCTTGCGCACCACCACGACGACGGTCTACGCGCCCGGCGCGCCCGGTAACAATTACGTCGACCCGGTGACGGGCCAGGTGGGAACGCAGTGGTCGTTCAACCCCTCGATGAACGCCGCGCCGTTCTTCACCGGCGCCCGCGGCTATCGCGCCGCCCTCGCCTACCAGAAGAACCTCGGCCGCTGGGGTCGCCACCAGGCGAGCGTGTTCTACCAGGACATGGAGTCGTGGGTGAACCAGGAGCCTTGGCGCTTCTACGAGGCCGACGCCTCAGGCCGGGCCATCCAGAATCTCGCGCAGATCAACACCACCGAGTCCGGCCGGATCACGATGCCCGCGGTCTGGATGCCGATCTTCCCCACCCAGGTGATCGGAGGACAACAGTGGCCTTTCACTTCTCTGGTGCACCCGAACGGGAAGACCTACGTCTACCAGCCGCAGGTTTACGCGGGGGCGGTGTCTCCCACGAAGGACAACCCTCTCGGGCTGTCGGGTCCCATCAACGCCACGACCGGCCAGAGCACCGTCACCGGTTTCTACCACGATGACACCAACGAGCGCAGCCACGGCTTCAGCCTGTTCAGCGAGTGGTGGAACGGCCGCATCGACACGATGGCCGGCTACCGCGCCGAGGAGGCCAGCGCGTTCCGCACCAACACCGGACTCAAGCGCGGTCCGATCACCTACGACAGCCTCACCACTGGCGCCGTCATCGACACGCCGATCAAGGGCCTGCGCGTCTCGCTGAATTACTCGACCAACGCGAAGATCAACTTCGACACCACCCGCGACATCTACAACCAGCCGCTCCCGCCCGGCAAGGGCGTCAGCCGCGACGTCGGACTGAAGTTCGGGCTCTGGGAGCACCGCATCTCGGGCAACCTGAACTACTACGTTTCCGAGGCGCAGAACTTCACGGCCGGCCTCGGCGGCACCCAGAACGACGTCGACCCTCCCGGCATCAACGGCCGCAACGGCGGCGGCGCGTACACCTACAGCAAGACGTCCGACGGCTATAACCTGACCCTCTCCTCGCGGCCGCTCAAGGGCTGGGAGGTGCGCGTCAACCTCGCCACCGCCAACGGCAGCGAGCGCACGGACGTCATCCTGCCGCAGTTCTACAACGACCAATTCAACACCACCACGGTCGGCGGACAAACCGTCGTCGGCGTCCGCGCCACCGCCGGCGCGGCGGTCACGCCGCTCCTCGTGCCGTCCGACCCGCGTAACCCGGCCTCGGCGCAGATCCCGCTCTCGCTCGCGATGATGAAGGATCCCAACAGCCCGTACTACGCGCAGCTCGACCTCGAGTCCGGCCAGATCCTCAACGCCCAGAATCTCGGCCTGCTCGCGCCCGGTGTCGGCACCAACGCCACCGGCCTGCCGATCACCGACCACCAGCTCGGTTTCGTCTCCCCCTCGGGCGGCACGCTGATCGTGCGCCGCGCCGGCGAGAAGACGATCGGCTACGCCGAGCGCAGCTACAGCCTCATCAACCGCTTCCAGTTCGACCAAGGCCGCCTGCGCGGGCTGATCGTCGGGTTGAGCAGCAGCCTGCGCGAGAATCACCGCGGCTACATGTACAACGACGCCGCCGACGGGAATAAGCGGAAGATGTACTACTTCCCCGACCGGATGCTCCACGACCTGTTCGTCATCTACCGCCTGAAGCCCCTCGGACGCATCCGCTCCACGGTGCAGCTCAACGTGTCCAACCTCCTCGACACGAACAAGGTCATGTACCTCATCCGCTCGACCAACGGCACCCTTCGCTACGCCCAGTGGCTCAACGCCCCGCGGAAGCTCGGCGTGACGACAACGGTGACGTTCTGAACGGGAAACCTTAGCGCCGCGGACTCAACGACCCAGGTCGTTGGTCCGCACGGCGCGGAGTTTGGCGGCGAGGCGATCGCGGTAGGCCGATACCGTGGCCGCGTGTTCCGGCCGGCGGGCGAGGTTGGTGAACTGGCGGGGGTCGGCGACGATGTCGTACAACTCGATCCCGGCGGAGGCGTCCTCCTGATACTGGATGTAGGCGAAGCGGTCGTCGCGCAGGAGAAAGCCCTTCGTCGAGGGCGCCACGCTGAAGACGGTGTCGCGCACGCGGTGCGCGGGGTCGTCGAGCGTTCGCGCGATATTCGCTCCCTGCAGGCGCGCCGGCACCTCGAGTCCGCACAAGGCCGCGACGGTCGGGTACAGATCGAGCAACTCGACGAGAGAGTCGCAGACGACCGGGGCCTTGCCCGGCACACGGATGATCAGGGGCACCTTGGAGGACTCGTCGAGCAGGCTGACCTTGGCCCAGAAGTCGTGTTCGCCGAGGTGGTAGCCGTGATCGCTGGTGAAGATGACGCTCGTGTTGTCCTCGAGGCCGGACTCGCGGAGCGCGGCGAGCACTCGGCCGACCTGTGCGTCCATGAACGAGACGCACGCGTAATAGCCGCCCAGCGCCTTCTTCTGGCGGCGCTCGTCCATCTTCATGTTGACGCTGGTCTTGTAG
>JBJTCH010000253.1:0-7363 GCA_046091745.1 Opitutaceae bacterium | reverse complement strand
ACCCTCCATGCAACGCACGACCCTGCCCCGACTCGCCGCGCTCATTCTCCTGCTCGCCCTCGGACCGATCCGAGCACGCGCCGCCGACGCCGTCCTCACCGGCCAGGTCGGCAACGCCGCCACCCGCGCTTTTCTGGAGGGTGCCACCGTCGCGATCGCCGGGACCGCTCAATCCACCGTGACGGATCGCGAGGGTCGCTTCACGTTGCCGGTGCCGGCGGGGAGCGACGTCACGGTCGTGACGAGCTTCACCGGACTCGATCCCCAGCGCGCCACCGTGCGCGCCGCGGACGGCCAGCGCGTGACGCGGGATTTCGCACTCACCGCGGAGGTCTACAAACTCGATAAGTTCACCGTCGCCGGCGAACGCGAGGGCACTGCGCTCGCCGAGGCCCTCCAGCGGCAGGCCCCCAACGTGAAGGCCATCGTTTCGTCCGATACCTTCGGCAACGTCGCCGACGGCAACGTGGGCGATCTCCTCCAGCGCATCGCCGGCATCACCGCCAATTACAACGGCCACGACGTGCGCCAGGTGAGCATCCGCGGCGTGGGCCCCGATCTGAACGCCGTCACGATGGACGGCCTGCAGGTCGCCAGCGCGCAATCGGCCAACGGCGGCCGCGCCTTCGAGTTCGACCAGGCCTCGCTGGGCAACATCGAGACGATCGAGGTCACCAAGGCGCCGACGCCCGACATGGACGGCGCCTCGATCGGCGGCAGCGTGAACCTCGTCACCAAAAGCGCCTTCGACCGCGCCGTGCCACGCGTCTTCACCTACACGCTCGGTTTCATCACGCGCCCGACCTACAAGGCCTCGGCCCCGACCTGGAAGGCGCCCGTCGAGGGATTCGGGCCGTCGCTGAACTTCAGCTATTCCGACGTCTACGGCGAGAAGCGTAACATCGGCATCACCCTCACCGGCACGGTGCACAGCCAGCCGGGCGCGGGCTCCACCACCCTGCAGTCGTTCGAACGCCGCAATGATCCCGGCGCGGTCTACAACTTCTCGATGGGGCGCCGCGTCGAGAACGCCACGCGCTCGCGCGTCGCGAGCGGCCTCAAGGTCGACTACCGCTGGAGCCCGCGCACCACGGTCTCGGTCAGCCTCTCCTACAACTATTACTTCGAGAATCCCGACACCCGCCTGAGCACGCTCTCGACGGTCGGCGTGGCCACCGCCGCGACCCCCAACGTCCTGGCCACGGTCGACGCCGCCGGGCGCCGCACCGGCGGGGGCTACATCCACCCGAACTACGCCGACAACGTGACGCGCGTCTTCGCCCACCCGACACTTTCGACCAACGCCATCTCGGTGAACGCCTGGGACAACTCGGGCCGCACCTACCTGCTCCAGCCGATGGTACGCCACCGCTTCGACGGCCTCGCGATCGATTACAGCGTCTCGTACTCCAACGCCGGCGCCTACAACGGCGTGCCGCAGAACGTCATCTCGCTGCGCCTCGGCGGCATCGGCTGGACCGTCGACCGCTCGCGCGACGGCATGAACCCCATCGTGCGTCAGACCGAGGGGCCCGATTGGAACGACCTCAACAATTACAGCGCGCTGCAGATCACGCAAAACGACAAACGCAGCACCGACGAGGTCGTGGCCGCGAAGTTCGACCTGAAGAAGGACCTGCGCACCGCGGTGCCGGCGTTCGTGAAGACCGGTTTCAACGTGAAGCGCCAGCAACGCGATCTCTGGGGCTACAACCGCCGCTGGAGCTGGACCGGACCCGACGGCGTCCTCGGCAACGCCGACGACAACGTCGGCATCGGGCAGTTCACCGACGTCACCGGCTACCACCGCAAGGACGAGGAGAAGGCTTACGGTGGCCGCGGCGGCGCGCCGGTCTGGCCCAACCCCTACGGCCTCGCCCGCCACTTGGCCGAAAATCCGCGCTACTGGCGCGAGGACGTCGCGTTCGGCGCCCCCACCGCGCTCCAGGCGCTCAAATTCGTCGAGGAGCGCATCGCCGCCGCCTACCTCCTGGGCCAGGCCCGGCTCGGCCCCGTCTCTCTGCTCACAGGCGTGCGCGTCGAGGACACCCGCGTCGCCGGCGAAGGTCCGCTGAACTACATTTCGCCCGCGGAAAAAGCCCGCCGCGCCGCCTGGACCGGTGCGCTCACCGACGCCGAGATCATCCGCCGCGCCGAGGCGCAGTACGGCACGCGCACCACCAACGAGGGCCGTTATCGCGTCGTCCTCCCCGGCGTGCACCTCCGCTACGAGCCGCTCGCGAACCTCGTGACCCGCGCCAGCTGGTCGACCGGCGTGGGCCGCCCGGGCTTCGGCTCGATCATTCCGAACGACCAGGTGAACGACGACACGATGCGCGTGACGGCCAGCAATCCGAACCTTGGCCCGCAGCAGGCCGACAACTACGACCTCACCGCCGAGTACTACTTCCGCCCGCAGGGCATGATCTCGGTCGGCGCGTTCCGGAAGGACATCCGCGACTACATCTACACCGACAGCAGCCAGATCATCGGCAACGGCCAGGACAACGGCTTCGACGGCCTTTACGCGGGCTACACGCTCACCACGCAGCGCAACGGCGGCTCGGCGCGCATCGACGGCCTCGAGTTCAGCTACCAGCAGCAGCTCACGTTCCTCCCCGGCTGGGCGAAAGGCTTCGGCCTCAGCGCCAATTACACCGCGCTGCGCACCGAGGGAAATTACGGCGGCGCCACGGTGCTCACCAACAACAGCCTGCCGAACTTCGTGAACAAGTCGGGCAACCTCGGCCTGAGCTACCGCGGCCGCGGCCTGGACCTGCGCCTGCAGGCGATCTACCGCGGCAAATACCTCGTGGCCAACTCCGCGACACCCGCGCTCGTGCAGTACCAGCAGGAGAAGATCACATGGGTCTGGAAGTCGCGCTACGCCGTCACGCGCAACGCGAGCCTGTTCCTCGACCTCGACAACCTGTTCTCGGTCGACCTCGACACCGTTTACGCCGCCTACCCCGACCGCGTGATCAACAACCGGAAATTCCCGCTGAAGATCGTCGCCGGCATCACCGGCCGCTTCTGAACCGCCCGGGCCCGGCGGGTCAGAGCCGCCGGATCCGGATGGCGCGGAACCAGACCGGATTCGAGTGATCCTGCAGCACGATCACGCCGGAGGGCGCCTTCGCGAACTGCGGATGCGGGGCGAACTTGCTGGCGGCCACGCGCTCGTTCCAATCGCGGCTGCCAATCTCGGCATCGACGGTGAGTGAACCGTTGAGCCACGACTGGACGCGCCCGCCCTGCACGCGCAGGCGCAGCTGGTTCCAGGAGCCCGTTGGTTTCGCCGCCGCGGTCTTCGGGGCGTAAAGTGCGTAGAGCGCGCCGGCGGAGGTGAGCGGACTCCGGCCGTCCTTGTGGGTGGCGTCGTCGAGAATTTGCAGCTCAGGACCGCTGACCGGCGGACGCGCGGCGGCCGGATCGACGCGGAACAGCACGCCGCTGTTACCGCCCGGCGAGATCTTCCATTCCAGCTCCAACTCGAAATCGGCGTACGACTCGCGGGTCGCGAGGTTGCCGCCGCCCTTCACCCACGCCAGCGCGCCTTCCTCGATGCGCCACGCGACCGGCGCGTCGGCGGGCTTCCCCAGCGTGCGCCAGGCCGCCGTCGACTTGCCGTCGAACAGCGACTGCCATTCACCGGCGGCGCGGGCTGAGGAGAGCAGCGCCAACGCGGCACCGACGACAGAGAGAACGAGACGGGAAGAGGGGAAAACGAGGGGCACGGGAACCTTGAAGCCGCCGTTGCCATCAGCGTCGAACCCGTTTCGTTCCCAGGAGAACCGATCCCTTCACCCCCGAAAATCGATCCCCATGCAGACCCGTCGTTCGTTCATCAAGGCGTCCTCCCTCGCGAGCACCCTCGCCTTTCCCGCGGTCCTCCGCGCCCAACCCGCCGGCACGCCCAGCCCGAACCAACGCCTCAACGTCGCCATCATCGGCGCCGGCGGCCGCGGCGGCGCCGCCGTGCAGGGCATGAAGGACGAGAACATCGTGGCGATCTGCGACATCGACGAGGAGCGCTGCAACGGGTCGCTGAAAACCTTCCGCGAGAAGTTCCCCGAGGAGGCCGCGCGCCACGAGTCGGCGGCGCGTTTCAACGACTACCGGAAGATGCTCGATAAACTGGGGAACAAGATCGACGCGGTCACCATCTCGACGCCCGACCACATGCATTTCCCCGCCGCGATGACCGCGATGTCGCTCGGCAAGCACGTGTACGTGGAAAAACCGATGACGCACACGGTGTGGGAGGCGCGCCAGCTCACCGAGAAGGCGCGGGAGAAGAAAGTCATCACCCAGATGGGCAACCAGGGGCATGCCGACGAGGGCTGCCGCATCCTGAAGGAGTGGGTCGAGGCCGGCGTGCTCGGCGAGGTGCGCGAGGTCGTGAGCTGGACCAACCGTCCGTTTTTCCCGCCCTGGCGCGAGCCGGTCGGCTCGTTCAAGAAGCCCGACCACTCGAAGTTCATCCCGGTGGTGCCGAAGGGCGTGAACTGGGACGCGTGGCTCGGCGTGGCGAAGGAGCGCGCCTACGATCCCGCCTACATGCCGTGGAAATGGCGCGGCTGGTGGGATTTCGGCACAGGTCCGTTCGGGGACGTCGCCTGCCACATCATGGACGGCGCCTACTGGGCGTTGAACCTCGGCGCACCCACCGCGGTCGAGGCGATGTCGACCCAGGCGACCGAGGACGCGTGCCCGCTGGCCTCGGTGGTCACGAATTATTTCCCGGCGCGCGGCAACCTGCCCCCCGTGAAATACACGTGGTCCGACGGCGGCCTGATGCCTCCCCTGCCGAAGGAGCTGGAGCTGGGACGCGACCTCAACAGCGAGGCCGGCACGATCCTGTTCGGCAGCAAGGCCACCGTGCTCTGCAGCTTCTATTACGAGACAGTGCGCATCATCCCGGAGATTCGGATGAAGGAGATCGCCCCCAGCCTCCCGCCGAAGACGATCCCGCGCGTGAAGGGCGGGCCTTTCGCCGAGTGGCTGCTCGGCTGCAAGGGCGGCCCGAAGCCCGGCTCAAACTTCGAATATTCGGGCCCGTTTACCGAAGCCGTGCTGCTCGCTAACGTCGCCATCCGCTCCCGCCGCCGCATCGAGTGGGACTCGAAGGCGATGAAGGTGACCAACATTCCCGACGCGAATCAGTTCGTGACGAAGGAATACCGCCCGGGCTGGTTCTGAGCATAAGGAAAACCGGACAATTGAGGGCGGGCCGCCAAGCCCGCCCTTCTTGTTTTCCAACAAGAGGGCCGGCGATTTGGCCCGTCGGCCGCCCTACGCGGCTCCGCTTTTGAACAGGAAGGCCGCGAGGTCCGGAGAAGGTCGTGGCCTGTTCTCCCAAGTTTGCCGTACCACTGACGATCACGATCTGCAGACCAACCTGTTGGTCGTAACGCGGAACGGCTGACATCGGCGAACAGGATCAAACAGAGGCCACGGAGAATGGATCCGGGGGCTTCCGCCTCGTCTCATTATTTCTGTGGCCATGATCCGGATGCACGCGTCCGCGCGCCTCACTTCGCAACCTTATCGGGGCGCCGCGCGCGTCTTCAGCCGCTGGATTTTTTGATCGGCCGCGGCGAGGGATTGTCCGTGGGCATCCGCGCGCCGACGTCGGAGCGCCAGCGCGCCAGCCGCGCCCGCAGATCCGCCACGCGCGCCGGTTCGGCCGCGGCAAGGTCGCGGTCCTCACCCGGGTCGGCTGCCAGGTTGTAGAGCTCGACCCGGCCGTCCTCGAAATACTCCAGCAGCTTCCAATCCCCAACGCGGATCGCCCCCGCGGGCGTGGTTGTCTCGTAGTAATGCGGATAGTGGAAAAACAGCGCGTCCCGCGTCAGCCGCGCGGCGGGATCGCGGAGCAGCGCGGAAAGATCCAGCCCGTCAAGGCCGGCCGGGACCGGCCGCTCCGCGGCGCAAAGCAGCGTGGGAAAGAGGTCCGCAAGCGACACCGGAGCGTCGCTCACGGCGCCCCGCGGCGTGACTCCAGGCCACCGCACCATCAGCGGCACGCGGACGCCGCCCTCATAAAGCGAACCTTTGCCCGAGCGCAGCGGAGCGTTGCGTGTCGGCGGCTCCCCAGTGCGCGCGGGCGGATCAATGTTCATCTGCCCCCCGTTGTCGGAGGTGAATACCACGACGGTGTGTTCCTCGAGCCCGCGGGAACGCAAGTGGTCGAGCACCCGACCCACGCCTTGGTCGAGGCTTTTCAGCATCGCCGCATAGGTCGGGTTGCGGTGACGCAGGTCGGGGCGAAGTTTGGCCTGGAAATACCGCACGTCCTCCGGCTTGGCCTCGATCGGCGAATGCGGAGCATGGTGCGCGAGGTAGAGGAAGAAGGGCCGGTCGCCGGCATGGTCGATCACGCGCAGCGCCTCGTCGGTGAGGCGGTCGGTCAGATACTCGCCAGGCCGGCCGAACCCGAGGCCCGGCACATAACGGAACTGCGCGCCGAAGCGCCCGGCGCCGGAATACGGCCACCAGTACGTCGCCGGCGCACCCCAATGCGTGCCGCCGATGTTGAGGTCGAAACCGTGGGTCTCCGGCGCGTGGTTCGCGTCGCCAAGATGCCACTTGCCGACAAGGGCGGTCAAATAGCCGCCGTCGCGCAGCTGCTTCGCGAGCGTGATTTCCGTCGGCGGCAGATCATGGCGCGACTCCGCCTGCAGCATCCGGCGGCTCGTGTTCCTCTCCAGCGCACCCTCGCTCCAGATCGTGATCCCCACCCGCGCCGCATGGCGACCGGTGAGCAGCATCACGCGGGTGGGCGAGCAAACCGACATGGCGTAGGCCTGGTTGAAGCGCAGGCTCTCGCGCGCGAGGGCGTCGATGCGGGGCGTCTCGTGCAGGTCCGCTCCATGGCAGCCCAGATCGGCCCAGCCGAGATCGTCGGCAAGGATCAGCACGATATTCAGCGGCCTGGCCGGCACCGCGGCGACAGCTGGGGTGAAATGGACCGCCAGCAAAGCGGCGGATGCCGCGGATAAACGGACGACGGGGAACATGGCGCGATGCTATCCGACGCCGAAAGCGGGACGACAACCGGATTGTCGGCCAAGCACGACGACGAGGGTTGGAAAGCAAAAGGGGCGGCGTGTTGCCACCCCGCCCCCGGTAAAACCGAAACGGATCCGCCGCAGCTTAGAAGCGGCCGTTCACGCCGACGTTGATCGTGACGAAGTTGTAGTTGATCACCGACGGCTGGTTGCGGAAACCGCGGTAGATCTCCTGGTAGGCGTACAGGATGATCGAGATGTCGAGCGTGAGCTGGGCGGTCGGACGCACCTGGTACGCGACGCCGACGTTGAGGGTGTCGAACGCGGCGCGCCAGCGGTTGCGGCCCACC
>JBJTCH010000252.1:0-9652 GCA_046091745.1 Opitutaceae bacterium | reverse complement strand
GGGCGAGAGCTTGGGACCCGCGGTCGCTCGCGCAAGCCCCGCGCGCGGCGCGGCTGCCGGCGGCGGGAAATCACAGCCACCATCCCGCGACGCCCCCGCGGGTGGAGACGTGGCGCGTCACGCGCCCGGCGAGCGGGCGGGGAAGAGGGCAGCGGTGCGACCGGCGCGAAAATCGAAGATCGCGGCGAGTTTCCGCCGGATCCACACGGCGTGGCCGAGCGTGCCGAGCGGGCCCCAGCCTGGATCGTAAGTCACGTGGTCGGCCATGCGCACGCCGCCCGGAGCCGGGACGAAGTGATGCTGATGATGCCAGAGCCGGTACGGGCCGGCGCGCTGCTCATCGACGAAGAATTCCCCCTCCCGCACGTGGGTGATCTCCGTGAGCCAGCGCGTCCAAACCCCGGGCAAAATCCCCACGCGGTACTCGATGATCTGGCCCGCGTACATCCGCGGCGCGACGTCACCCACGATGCGGAAGCGCAGGTGCGGCGAGGTGAGCAGGTCGAGGTTGCGGGGCGTGGCGAAGAATTCCCAGATGGTCGCCGGGTCGCCCGGCACGAATTGTTCGCGGTGCAGGTGGAAGATCACGGCGATGATTCGCGCGGGCGTCGCCCGCGGATGCCCGGGTGCGAGGCCGGACCTCGGGACCGATCAAGGCTGGTCAACCCCGGAGCGCCCCGGCGCGGCTGCGCCGCAACCAAAGCGGTGTTGAGCGGGAACACCGAGGGCCGGATCCGAGTTCACAGAGCCCGATCCACCGGCCTGCGGATCAGTTCGTAACTCGCTCCCGAATCGCTCCGCGGGTGAGTAACCACGAATGGACACTGATGGTCACGAAAAAGGAGGGCTTGGTGCAGCCGCGGCTGCTTGCCGCGGACCATGCGGTTCCCTGTATCCGCGAAGCCCTATTCCCCCGTGCCATCGGATTGGTTCTCCGTGGTCTCTGGGTCCAACTCTGCCGACCGGTTCCGGCCGGCCGCGCGGTTGACCCCGCGACTTGGCGGCCGTTGGCTCCGGCCGCCCCATGAAGACCCCGACCGCCCCCTCCGGCCGCCTGATGTCGCTCGATGCGCTGCGCGGCTTCGACATGTTCTGGATCCTCGGCGCCGATGCGCTCGTGCACGCGCTCAGCGAGGTCAACGGCTCCGCGGTGGCGCGGTTTTTCGCGGGCCAGCTTACCCATAAGGACTGGGCCGGGTTCGCGTTCTACGACCTGATCTTCCCGCTCTTCATCTTCATCTCCGGCGTCTCGCTCACGTACTCGCTTTCGCGGCAGATTGCAGAGCACGGGCGCGGCGTCACGGCGCGGCACGTGGTGACCCGCGGCCTGATCCTCTTCCTGATCGGGATCTTCTACAGCGGCGGCTTCACCAACCCGTGGCCGGACATGCGTCTGCTCGGCGTGCTGCAGCGCATCGCGTTGGCGTACACCGGCGCCGGGCTCCTCTTCTGTTTCCTGCGGCCGCGTGCGCTGGCCGGCGCGGCCGCCGCGCTGCTCGTGGGCTACTGGGCGCTGCTCACGCTCGTGCCCATCCGCGACATCCAGCTCGAGAAGGCGGCGCTCGCGCAACGCACGGGAGTGGCCAGCCCGACCGCCGCGCAGATCCAGACGGCCTTCGACGCCACCACCGCACGGGTGCTCGGCGGCTACGAACCCGGCCGCAACCTCACCAACCATCTCGATTTCCAGTACCTGCCCGGCCGCAAGTACGACACCTACTACGACCCCGAGGGCTTTCTGAGCACGCTCCCGGCCGTCGCCACCTGCCTGCTCGGCGTTTTCGCGGGGATGTTGCTGCGGCGCGCGGACCTCGACGACGCGCGCAAGCTGCGCCTGCTCGCCACCGCCGGCGTCGTCGCGCTCGCCGCGGGCTGGCTCTGGCACCTGCAGTTCCCGGTGGTGAAAAAACTTTGGACGTCGTCGTTCGTCCTGGTCGCCGGCGGCTGGAGCGCCCTGCTGCTCGCGTCGTTCTACTACATCGTCGATGTCCGCGGCTGGAGGCGTTGGTGCGTGCCGTTCATCTGGATAGGCATGAACCCGATCACGCTCTACATCGCGAGCAACGTCATCCGCTTCCGCACGCTCGCCCAGCGTTTCGCGGGCGGTGACATCAAGGCGTGGCTCGACGCCAACGTGGGCGCCGGGGCGGGCCAGGGCATGCTCGCGATCGTGGGCCTCGGCCTGATGTTCATCCTCGCCCGGTTCCTGCACGAACGCCGCATCTTCCTGCGCGTCTGAGCGCGCTCTTCCGCCATGCCGGCCTTCCCGATCGTCGACACCCACCTCCACCTCTGGGACCCCGCGCGGCTGCGCTATGCGTGGCTGGCCGGTGTCCCGCGGTTGAACCGTCGCCACTCGGTCGATGAGTTCCGCGCGGCCGCAGGTGAGGTGCCGGTGGGAAAGATGGTTTTCGTCGAGTGCGGATGCGACCGGGCGCTCTCCTTCCATGAGGCGGCGTGGGTCAGCGGACTGGCCGCCGTCGAGCCGCGGCTGCGCGGGATCGTCGCGCATGCGTCGCTGGAGAAAGGCGATGCCGTCGAGGCCGACCTCGCGCGATTGGCGACGCTGCCGATGGTGAAAGGAATCCGCCGCCTGCTGCAGGAGGAAAAGGACGACTCCTACTGCCTGCGGCCGGACTTCGTGCGCGGCGTGCGGCTGCTGGCGCGTTTCGGATTCACCTTCGACGTGTGTATCTACCACCGGCAACTGGCCGGCGTGATCGCCCTCGTCCGGCAATGTCCGGAGGTGCGCTTCGTCCTCGATCACCTCGGCAAGCCGGGGATCAAGGCCGGCTGGCTGGATCCGTGGCGCGCGGAGCTGCGGATGCTCGCCGCCTTGCCCAACGTCGTCTGCAAACTGAGCGGCGTCGCGACCGAGGCGGATCACGCCGCGTGGACCCCCGCGCAACTGCGGCCTTACATCGATCATGCGCTCGCGTGCTTTGGGCCGGGCCGGGTGATGTTCGGCGGGGACTGGCCGGTGAGCACGCTGGCGACGGACTACGCGCGCTGGGTAGCAACTCTCGACGAGGCGCTGGCGGGTTTTTCCGAGGCGGATCGCCGCCGGATTTACGTGACCAACGCCGAGGCGTTCTACCGCGTTTGAGCCGGAGCCGTCGTGAGACGGGTGAAGGCGGGGCTTTCCTGCGCCGCGATGCGCCCGCCTTTTTCCGAGAGGAACAGCGCCGCGATTCCCTCGCGCTGAACCAACGCCTCACCCGCTTCCGCGCCGAGGACGAACAGCCCGGTGGCGAGCGCGCTGGACTCGGCGCAGGTCGGCGCGACGACACTCGTTGAGATCAGCGGGCCCGCGACCGGCCGGCCGGTGCGCGGGTCGATGACGTGGCCCACGCGTTGTCCGGCGATGATGCGGACATTACGGTGGTTGCCGGACGTGGAGAGCGCGCGGTCGCGGAGCAGCACCGTGCGGGCGAGCGCAGGCCGGGTGGAAAAAGGATCCTCGATCCCCACCGGCCAGCCATCGCCGCGCGGCCCCGGACCGGCGGCGCGGAGGTCGCCGCCGATCGCGATGAGGTGATTGCTGCAACCGAGCTGGACCAGCATCACGCCGAGTGCGTCGACCGCGAGGCCCTTGGCGACCGAGGAGAAATCAACGGCAGCGTCCGGCCGCGTCTTGCGCAGCGCCGGCGGTTGGACGCGTGTTTCCAAGCGGCGCCAATCGACGCGGGAGCGCAGCGCGGTTAATTCCGCGTCGTCCGGTGCGCGGGCCGGCGCCGGATGCGGTCCGAAGCCCCAACGTTGGAGCAGCGGCTCGACGGTCACGTCGAAGGCGCCGCCGGTGAGCGTACTAATGCGTCGGGCGCGGTCCGCGGCGGCGGCGAGCTCGGCTGAGACCGGGATCCAATGGGTCGTTTCCGACCGGTTGAAGCGGCAGAGCTCCGACTCGGGCCGGTAGGTGGAGAAAATGTTTTCGAGCTGCTCGAGCCGTGCGGCGAGTTCCGTCCGGACGGTTTCCGGATCAACCGCGGGCGATCCCGGCAGCCACTTGGCGGACCACGTCGTGCCCATGGCGCGACCGTAGACCGCGACGGGCTCCGTGGCGCGGGAGCGCGAAACCCCCGCGAGCAAGAGGCTGATGAGGCAAAGGGGGGCGGCGAGCGCGTGCAGACGAAGTCGGAGCCATCCAAGCCGGGGACACGGAGAGCACGAAGGCTCGATCCGAGGGCGCGGCGGCACGTGGGAGATTTTGTGGAGAAAGTACCGGACCTTGAGCCGCGGGGGTTGGCCTGTCGGGGCGTCGGCAACGGAGGGGGCTCCCGGACGATGGCGAGGCGTGGAGCCGCGCCGCCCCGGGCCGGAGCGAGTCTGAGCGGCACCGCAGAAAATTGGCGCGTGTTGAATTTCCCTTCGCGCAAAATCCCCGATCGAACCGACCCTCACGGCAGCCCCTTCATCCAGACCAGCACCGGCACGTATTGCCAGTTGAGCGCGGCGGCGAGGACGACGAAGCCGAGCGCGGCGGCGTCGCGGGCGGAGAAGCGGTCCGTCGGCCCGCGCGTGCGGACGAAGTTAAGCAGCGCGCCGGTCGGGCAGCCGAAGCGGCAATAGGCCTGCGGCACGAAGGCGGACGCCACGAGGCCGAGGCCCGCGATGGTCAGCGTGGCGATGCCTGCGGTGCGGAAAAGGTAGGCGTCGAACGGCTCGATGCCGGCGAGATCCAGCGGAAGCGCGAGCATCGCGGTGAGAAGTGTCAGCAGGAGCAGCGCGCCCGGCAGGAGACTGAGCGCGCGGGCGACATCGGGCCGGAGCGTCACGGCGAGGCGGCGCGGGCGGAAGCGACCGATCAATTCCTGGGCCGCGCCGTGCGGGCAGAGGTGATGGCAGTAGAACGGCCGGCGGGTCGCCCATGGCACGAGCAGCGCCGCGCCGAGCAGGAGGACGAGGCCCGAGGCCGTTTGCCACGGGACGCCGGCGCGGGTCCATCCCGCGACCAGCGACTGGGCGAGCAGGTCGCCGCTCACGAGCCCCACGTAGCCGATGAGGAAAATCTGGTACGGGAGTTTCCAGCGCTGCCGCCACGCGGCCGGGCCGAACGCCACCCCCGCGGCGAGCGCGACCGTCGCCACCATACCCCAATCGCGCCAACCCGGTGCGAAGGGAGGACGTGCGGCGATCTCGTCACGGCTCGCCTTCAGGCGCGCCTTCACGCTGTGGGCGATCGCCATGCTCGTCATCGTGGCACCGGAAACCCCCTCGATGCCGGCCTTCCGGAAATCGAGATCGGCGGCTTGGTCCCAGGTGAGCCCGTTCCACTTCTTCAGAAAGCGCCGGTCGGTGACGACGTCGCGCACGTGGTCCTTGGTGTCGTCGGAGGACCGCACGCGCAGGCCGAGGATGCGCCAGTCGGGTCCGAGGGCCACGAGGGTGTCGGTCACGCCGCAGTAGCCGATGATGTCGTGGCAACGCGGCTGCGTGCGGACCATGTAGCCCAGCTCCCGGCCCCCGCGGTCGAGGACGAAGAGCCCGTCGCGCTCGGAGTCGTCGGGCCGCAGGCTGGAGGCGGCGGGAAAGAAGGCGCGCGCCTCCTCGACCACCACCGGCGCGTCGCCGTGCGAACGCTGCTTCACGGCGACATCGCGGACGAGCCACGCGACGGCGGCCACGACACCCAGACGGTAGAGCTGGAGCGCGAACAGCCCCGGACTCCACGGCGGCAGCTTCACGCGCATGCTACCAGATGGCGTTCAGAGCTCCGCTCCTTGCCAATCGGCCTCGGCGAACGCCGGTAGAGTCGGATCATAACTGGATGGGCCGAGCGACGCCTCTTTGAGGCTGTTGAGCAACCAACCTTTGCCTTTGGCACGCGATGTACTTCCGCGAGGGAAGCCAACTGATCCGGCCTTGGACGAAGTTCGAAACCCACGATTGCCGCGAAAGCTGTGGCGCTTTTCGGGTGCGTGGTGGCCGTTTCGGGCAGGCATGGGATGAATTTGTGACTGGGGCCCCGCTATCAAGCCGCCACCCCGCGCGTCACGGCGCGGGGAGGATCTGCACGGCGTCGATGTGGGCGTTGCCGTCGGCGCCGGCGGCGTCGACGACGACCGCGTAGGTTTGGCCGGCGTTGAACTTATAAGTCCCGAGGCCGATCCAGCGGTTCTCGATCTTGGGGTTCACGCGCTGGTTGACGCTCACCGCCGCGTTGCCGCCGGCGTGGCGCACGGTGACGGCGGTGTTGCTGGCGCGGTTCTCGTGGGCGGCGCTGGCGAAGCGGACCTCGTAGGAACCGGTGGCGGGCACGGTGAACTCGAAGGTGGCGGTGTTGCCGGGACCGCGGGCGTAGGCGTAGTCGTTGCCGACGTAGGGCAGGCCGCCACCGGTCGTCCACTTGCCGGTGAGTTTCGCCTTGGTGTTGTCGACCACGATGCCCTTGAGCGACGTCAGCGCGACGCCGCGGCCACCGGCGTCGTCGACGGGCGCGGGCGCCGGGCCCGAGACGTCGAAGGTGTTGTCGGGCAGGCGGCGGGCGCGGCCGGGGAGCTTCAGGAGTTGGTCCATCTCGGACCAGTAGAGGGTGTAAACCTCGCGCGGGGTGCAGTCGCGGCGGATGGCGATGGACGCGGCCTTGCCGACGACCTCGCCCATCATGCCGATGGTCTTCATGACGCGCACGGTGCCGAGGGCGACGTCGGTCACGCTGATGTTGCGGCCGGCCATGAAGAGATTGTTCACGTTCACCGAGTAGAGGCAGCGGTACGGGATGGGATAGCCGTACTGGCGGTCGACGCGGCGGTCGTGGTCGGCGTACGAGATGAACGGGTTCTCGGGGAACTTCTTCGCGTACTCCTGCTTCGCGAAATGCAGGTCGATGCTCCAGGTGCTCGGCACGCAGCCGTCGGGGAATTCGCGTTTCGAGACGATGTCCTCCTGCGTGAGCATCACGTCGCCGACGATGCGGCGGGACTCGCGGGTGCCGCCGATGTAGGCGACCCAGTCGAGCTTGGCCTTGGGGTGCTCGGCCTTGCCGTCGCGGTTTTTCATGGCGTTGAACGCGCCGAAGACCGCGCGGAGGTTCCAGTCGCGGATCAGCTCAAGGTCGTTGATCGGGTGCTTGTTGAAGCCGCTCTCCCAGAACCACTCGCCCTTGCCTTTGTCGGCCATGTCGGCGCGGCCCAGCTTCGGGTAGGGGAAGTCGTCCATGTTCAGGTCGAGGGCCCAGGGGGTCTCGGGAAAGCGCCGCGGCTCCCCGGCGTTGCTCCAGACCCACATGTTGCTCATGCCGAGCAGGTCCTTCAGCTCGATCTCGTACTTGGCGCCCGCGAGGTGGGCGAGGGAGCCGTGCCCGGTGCAGTCGGAGAAGAGTTTCCCGCGGAAACGCTTCTGGCGGCTGTTGGTGGTGTTGAGCGAGGTCACGGACACGATGCGGTCTCCCTTGGTCTCGGCGGCGTAGACGTGCTCGTTCAGGAAGAGCGAGATATTCTTCTCCTTGCGCACGTGCGCCTCCTTCTGGGCGTCGCCGAATTCCTCATACAGGCCGGGCGAGTTCTTCGCGCGGTCGGCGAACTCCTCAACCATCTCGCCGATGTTCGGATACTTGCCGCGGCGGATGAGGCCCTGCGACCACACACGCACCTCGGAGCTGCCGTTGCCGCCCAACACGGGACGGTTCTGGATCAGCGCGACCTTCAGGCCCTGCCGTGCGGCGGAGATGGCGCTGCCGAGACCGCCGTAGCCGCCGCCGACGACCACCAGGTCGAACTCGCCCATGTCCTCGGGCGCCGCCGGCAGTCCGAGCGCGGTTTTCCGCCAGGCGGAGAGCGGGGCGCTGTCGTCGGGCGGGTTTTCCCCGAGATCCTGGGTGAGGTAGATCGCGTCGCAGCGGCCGTCGAAACCGGTGAGGTCGCGCAGGGCGACGTTGAGCCTGGTTTCGGTCGCGTCGACGACCCCGCCGTCGTGCCATGACCAGGCCTTGCCCTTGGTGCCGAAGGTCTCGGCGAGCGCGCGGCCGTTGATGATCACCTGGAAGCGGCCGGGCGTGCCGGGCGCGCCCCAGTGCGCGACCCAGTCCTTGGTGCGAACCCAGACGCGGTACTTGCCGGTGGAGGGCAGGGTGGCCGTGGTGGTGGCGTCCTTCACCGGTTCACCCAGGCCGTGGGCCAACAGGTAGGGCGACCCCATGAGGTCGATGAACTGGGTGTCGAGCGACCAACCGCCGGGGTTCTGGAAACTCTCCGCCTCGAGCAGGAGGCGGTCGGCTGCCGCCGCGGGCAGCGTCGCGGCGAACGTGAGGACGAGGGAGGTCAGGATGGATTTCATCAGGGAAGTTAAGAGGGGAAAACGGGGTGGGGCGAAACGCGCGGCACTCACTCGTACACCATCCACGCGGTGGCGGTGGTGGCGGTGTCTGCGATGACGCGCAGCCAGTAGGCTTGGTAACCTTCCGGAAACACGTGCGGCACTGCAAGCCCCGGCGGCACCTCGAGGGCGGCGTACTCCGCCCAGTGGCCGTTGCCGGTGAGGTCGACCTCGATCCGCATCCGCACGGCGCGATCGGCGCGATGGGCCAGCGTCAGCCTCTTCCGGTCGTAGCCGGTCATCAGGTACGCGTCGGAGGGCTCGCCGGCTTTCACCGCGGTGTCCTTCCACGGTCCGCCCACGCCGACGGGTTTGCCCAGTCCCCAGAGTTCGTCGACGGAGCCCAGCCAGGCCGCGGCGCTTCCGTCGGCGGACCGGATGACGCGCGGGTCGTTTGCCCGCGTGTCGCCCGCGATCCCGGTCAGCGCCAGCAGGCCGCGCCAGCTGGCGTAATCGTGGATGCGGCGGTTGTGCGTGGCGACCGGACGCAGTTTCGCCACGCCGCCGGCGTTTTCGGCCGGCAGCTCGAAGAACGTGCCGCCGGCGTTGAGGAGATCGCGCTCCGTGCAGACCTCGCGGCACGCCCGGGCGCGTCCGAGGGGGCCGTCCATCCGGAAGCCCTCGCGGCCGCGGGGCAGGCGGAAGCGGCGTCCGGTTTCGTCGGTGTAAATGATCGAGGCGGCGTCCTCCGCGATCGCGTCGGCGGGGATGGCGACGTTGGTCTGCATCCACGTCGCGGCGCCGGGTTCGTTGCCCGGACGCAGGACGCAGTCCTCGCCCAATTCGTGGAATTGCCCGCCGGTCGTCACGCCGAGCGTCTTTTTTCCGCCGCCGCGCGCGTACAGCAGTCCTCCGACCGGCGAGGGCGAGTCATCGTGCGCGAGGGCCGCGAACTTCGCGTCCGCGGCGGGCTGGCGCGAATCAACGTTGCGATAGGAGAGAAAGGCGGTGGCGCGGGTGAGGTCGCGCGAGGCGCGGAGGCGGATCCACGCGCCTTGCTCGTTGGCGGTGAACGTCGTCCAGGCGTAGCCGCTGGCGGGCACCTCGATGCGGCGCAGTTCGCGCCACGTGCCGTCGCCCGCGCGATCGACCTCGAGGGTGAAGGAGACGGGTGTGCCGGCGTCGTGCCGCAGGTGCAGGATGCGCTGGTCGTAGCCGGAGAAAAGGTACGGGTCGGACGGTGTGTCGCGACGCACGGGTTCATCCATCCAGACGGCGCCGCGGCCGATCGCGGGCCCGAGGCGGTCAAGCTGCGCGGGCTCGAGAAACCACAAGTTGGACTGCGACTGCCCGGGGCCGGCGAGTTTCCCCTTCGCGCGGCGCTTGTTGAGGAACTCGC
>JBJTCH010000251.1:0-20873 GCA_046091745.1 Opitutaceae bacterium | reverse complement strand
CTTGTAGGTGTCGATGAAGTTGAGCCCCGCCGCCTCCACGCGCAGGCGGATTTCACCCGCCGCCGGCGCGGGCAAGGGAATGTCCTCGAAAACCAGTTTCTCCGGACCGCCCTTTTCGTGGATGCGAATCGCTTTCACGCGAACAGCGGTGAGCGAACGCGCGGAGCACGTCAGGTCCAAAACCGCGGACACGGAGGACCGGAGAGAGACCACGAATCACACCAAAGGTACGAAAACGGACCGGGGAGCCCGGCGGACCACGCGGAAACCAACAAGCTGCAAGCCCATGGCTCACTCGCTCGGTTTTGCGTCTCATGAGGCTCTTCGCGGCCGTGCCTCATCTGGACGCGACCACGTTCAAAACGTGCGGCCTCAAAGCACGCGCCCGCGCGGCCGATGGTTTTTCCGTGGCTTCCGCGCAAGCCGTGGGCCACCGGCTCGGCTTCGTGGGTTTGGCGTGTTTCGTGGTCCCCCCGGCAGGAATTCCTTCCCTTGCCCACCGCGCGTCGCCATCGTCCGGGTTTCCCCCGACCTCCGTCGCCCCGGATGCAGACCCGCCCCGCGCTTCTCCTCATCGTGACCCTCACCGGCCTGTTCGCCGGCGGTCTGCGCGCGGCGGACGCGGTCGACTACGACCGAGACATCCGGCCGATCCTATCCAACCACTGCTTCCAGTGTCACGGTCCCGACGACGCGAAGCGAAAGGGCGGCCTGCGGCTCGACACGGAAGCGGGAGCGCGCGGCGCCACGAAGAGCGGCGCGCTCGCGGTCGTGCCCGGCAAGCCCGCCGACAGCGAACTGCTGCACCGATTGACCGCGCGCGACGCCGACGAGGTGATGCCGCCGCCCGTAACCAAGAAACCCCTCGATCCCGCGCAGATCGCGCTGCTTCGCCGCTGGATTGAACAGGGCGCCCCTCAACCGGCGCATTGGTCGTTTGAGGCGCCGCGGCGCACTACCCCGCCGGAAGTCGCGGGCGTGATTCATCCGATCGATCGTTTTGTCCGCGCACGTCTCGCCCGCGAAGGCGTCGCGCCTTCCCCGGCCGCCGACCGCCGCACTTTCATCCGGCGACTGAGTTTGGACTTGATCGGCCTGCCGCCCTCCCCGGCGGAGGTGCAGGCCTTCGTCGACGACCGGGCGCCGGGCGCCGAGGCGCGACTGGTCGACCGCCTGCTGGCTTCGGTGCATTTCGGCGAACGCTGGGGCCGGCACTGGCTGGACCAGGCGCGCTACGCCGACAGCGCGGGTTACCTGAACGACACCCTGCGGCCCTACGCGTACCTTTTCCGCGACTGGGTGATCGACGCGGTGAACCGCGACCTGCCGTTCGATCAGTTCACCGTGGAGCAACTCGCGGGCGATCTCCTGCCCGACGCCACGCGGGAACAGCGCATCGCGACCGGCTTTCACCGCAATTCGCTGAAGAACGACGAGGCCGGCGCTGACCTTGAGTTGGACCGGGTGAAGACCGCGGTCGACCGCACGGCCACCACCGGATCGGTATGGCTCGGCCTCACGGTCGGCTGCGCGGAGTGCCACACGCACAAGTACGACCCGATCTCGATCCGGGAGTTCTACCAGCTTTACGCGTTCTTCAACCGCACGGCGGAGCGGGACATCCCCGCGCCGCGCCCCGACGAACTGGCCGACTACGAGCGGAAGCTGGCTTCCTGGGAAAAAGAGCGCGAACGCCTCGAGGCGCCGATCCGCGCTTTCGTCGCCGGTCTCGTGCCGAACCGTGTGACGGACTGGGAGAAGAAGCTCACTCCGCCCCGCGAGCGCTGGACGCCCCTGCGTCCCGAGGAGATCACGACCATCACGGAGGACGAGGAGCGGGTGTCGCAGCCGAACGCCGATCATTCCGTGACGACGGGTGAACGCGACCCGGTGCGGACGCGGTACGTGGTGCAGGCGCCGCTGACGATGAACGGCGTCACGGGCATTCGCGTCGAGGCGCTGGCCGGACTCGGGGAACGCGCCGGCCGCACCCGCTCGGGCGATTTTCATCTGGCGGAGTTCTCGGTGATGGCGCGCTCGCCGGCCGGAGAGCAGCGCAAGCTCAAGTTCGCCACGGCCCGCGCTGACTTCGCGGCAAAGGGGAATCCGCCGGAGCAAACCCTCGATGGCGATTCCACGACCGGCTGGAGCGTGACCGGCCAGGGCGACCGCGGACACGTGATCGTGTTCGAGCTGAAGGAGCCGCAGGATTTCACGGCGGGAACGACGCTCTTCGTCGAACTCGAGCACCGCATCACGGGAGTGATGAGCCGCTTCCGCCTCGCCGCCACCTCCAGCGTCGCGCCACTCCAGCCGAGCACCCTGCCCGACGAGATCGTGGCCATCCTCGACACCCCGACGGAGAAGCGGACGCCGGAGAACCAGCTCGCGTTGGCCCATCATCTCGCGCGCTTCGACGACGCGAAGGGCAAGGAACTCTTCAAACCGTTGGCGGCGCACCACGGGAAGCGTCCTGATTATCCGAAGACCGCGGCCCCGGTGCTGATCGCGCAGAACCGCCCGACCCGCATCCACCTGCGCGGCGATTACAAACGCCCCGGCGACGAGGTCATGCCCGGCACTCCCGCGGTGCTGCCGCCGCTGCGTCCGCGCGGGCCGGTGGCCGACCGGCTCGATCTGGCACGCTGGATCGTCGATCCTTCGAATCCCCTCACCGCACGCGTCGCGGTCAACCAGGTCTGGAAACACCTGTTCGGCCGCGGGCTGGTGGCGACGCCCGATAATTTCGGCGCCCTGGGCGAGCGTCCCTCGCATCCGGAACTCCTCGACTGGCTCGCGACCGAGTTCGTGCGCCTCGGCTGGAGCCGCAAGGCGTTGATTCGCCTGATCATCTCGTCCGAAACCTACCGGCAAAGCTCCCGCGGCCGCCCCGAACTCGGGGAGCGAGACCCGCTGAACATCCTCCTCGCCCGCCAGAGCCGCCACCGGCTGGAGGCGGAGATCGTGCGCGACGTCGCGCTGGCGAGCAGCGGGCTGCTCAACCCGAAAATCGGCGGCCCGAGCATCCACCCGCCGTTGCCGGAGTTCGTGATGGCGTTCGGACGCAACCGCAGCTGGCCCGAGACGAAGGGCGCGGAGGCCAACCGCCGCGGCATGTACATCCATCTGCGCCGCAACGTCCCCTACCCGATGCTCACGACGTTCGACGCTTCCGACGCCAGCGTGGCGTGCCTTCAGCGCGAACGCTCCAACTCGCCGCTGCAGGCGCTGACGCTGCTGAACGACCCCGTGTTTTTCGCCGCGGCCGGCGAGCTGGCCAGGCGGCTGGAGTCGATGCCGGGGGAAATCGACACGCGCCTGCGGACCGGCTTCGAGCTTTGCCTCGGGCGCCCGCCGTCGCCGACGGAGTTGCAGGCCCTTCGGCGCCATCATTCGGATCAACGGGCGATCGCCGGCGGCAACGAGCGGCTTGCGCTCGTGTCGACGGCGCGCCTCCTCCTGAATCTCGACGAGTTCATCACCCGCGAATGATCCCCGGAATCCCAGACCACAGCCGGCGGCGTTTCCTGATGCGGGCCGGCGGCGGCATCGGCGGCCTCGCGCTCACGCGTCTGCTCGGGGCCGACGGGCTCTTGGCGGGCGCCGACGCCGGCGGACAGGTGCGCACGCACCACCGGCCGCGCGCGAAGAACTGCATCTACATTTACCTAGAGGGCGGTCCGAGCCAGATGGACCTGTACGACCCGAAGCCGAAGCTCAACGAGCTCGACGGCCAGCCGCTGCCGGAGTCGATGCTGGCCAACATGCGCTTTGCCTTCCTCGCGAAGGAGTCCGCGCGGATCATGGGCACCCCGCGCAAATTCCGTCCGCACGGTAAATGCGGCATGGAACTGTCCGACCTGCTGCCGCACATCGGCTCGATCGCGGACGACATCTGCCTGATCCGGTCGATGCACACCGACCAGTTCAACCACGTGCCGGGCCAGCTGTTGATGAACACCGGCTCGGCCATCTCGGGCCGCCCGAGCATGGGCTCGTGGCTCTCGTACGGCCTCGGCAGCGTCAACCGCAACCTGCCGGAGTTCGTCGTGCTGATCTGCGTCGGCCGCGGCGTCCCCGGTGGCTCGGCCAGCTGGTCGAGCGGCTTTCTGCCCTCGAAATATTCCGGCGTGATGTTCCGCAACGAAGGCACGCCGGTGCTGAACCTCGACAATCCCGCCGGCGTGAACGCCGCGATGCAGCGCCGCACGATCGCCGGACTCGGCGAGCTCAACGCCCTGCGCGACGCCGAGGTGCGCGATCCCGAGATCGAGAGCCGCATCGCGGCCTACGAGCTGGCATTCCGCATGCAGAGCGCCTCGCCGGAGCTGATGGACCTCTCGGGCGAGTCGCAGGCGACGCTCGACCTGTACGGCGTCAACCGCTCCGAACCCAAGGTCGAGGGCGGCAACCAGCTCGGCGGCACGGGTCTGTTCGGCACCTTCGCCCGCAATTGCCTCCTGGCGCGCCGGCTGGTCGAGCGCGGCGTGCGGGTGGTGCAGGTGATCCACGCCTCGTGGGATCACCACAGCCGCATCAACACCGACCTTCCCCACAATTGCCTCATGGCCGACCAGCCCATCGCCGCGCTGGTCAAGGACCTGAAGCAACGCGGCCTGCTCGACGACACGCTCGTGATCTGCGGCTCCGAGTTCGGCCGCACCGCGTTGGGTGAGAATCGTCCGGGCTCGCGCTCCATCACCGGCCGCGACCACCACCCCAACGCGTTCAGCCTCTGGCTCGCCGGCGGCGGCGTGAAGGGCGGCCAGGTCATCGGCGAGACCGACGACCTCGCGTGGAACGTCGCCCAGGATCCGGTCCACGTGCACGACCTGCACGCCACGCTGCTCCATCTGTTCGGGTACGACCACACCCGGTTGACGTACCGTTTCCAGGGTCGCGACTACCGCTTGACGGACGTCCACGGGCAGATCGTCCCTCGGATTTTCAGCTGACCGGCCGACGGCGGCCGAGGGGCAAAACTCCGTTTGCCATTTTCTTACTCCGGCGTGCAGTTTTCCACCGCGTCGACCCCCTCATCCTTAACCGCGTCCCCATGAAATACACCCTCAACGTCAACGGCCAGTCCCGCTCGGTGGACGTGGCTCCCGACACCCCGCTGCTGTGGGTGCTCCGCGACACGCTCGAACTCACCGGCACCAAGTACGGCTGTGGCGTCGGTCAATGCGGCGCCTGCACCATCCACCTCAACGGCGTCCCCGCCCGCGCGTGCATGACGCCCGTCTCGACGGTAGGCCGCATGAAGGTCACCACGATCGAGGGCCTCGCCGAAAACGGAAAGATGCATCCGCTGCAGCAGGCGTGGACCGAGCTCGACGTCGCCCAATGCGGCTACTGCCAGCCCGGCCAATTGATGACGGTGGCGGCGCTTTTGAAGGACAACCCCAAGCCGAGCGACGCGGACATCGACGGCGCCATGGCCGGCAACATTTGCCGCTGCGCGACGTACGTGCGCATCCGGCAGGGCATCAAACGCGCCGCGGCCCTCGCCGCCGGCGGCAAGGAGGCCGCGCAATGAGCACCGCGACCCTTCCCCCTTCCGCGGTCAACCGCCGCGACTTCCTGAAACTCACCGGACTCGCCGGCGGCGGTCTCGCGCTCGCGTTCTATTTCCGCTCCGGCGGAGAAGCGCGGGCGGCGGACTCCGCGGCCGCGGGTGAGTTCAAACCCAACGCCTTCGTGCGCATCGCGCCCTCAGGCGCGGTGACGATCGTCTCGAAGCAGCCCGAGATGGGCCAAGGCGTGAAGACCTCGCTCCCGATGATCATCGCCGAGCAGATGGAGGTGCCGTGGCAGGGCATCACCATCGAGCAGGGCGACTTCGACGAGAAGCTTTACGGCGGCCAGAGCGCCGGCGGCAGCCGCTCGACCCCGAACAACTACGACACGTTCCACCTGCTCGGCGCCACCGTGCGCACGATGCTGGTGCAGGCCGCGGCCGAGACTTGGGGCGTACCGGCGGTCGAGTGCCGCGCGGAGAACGCGACCGTCCTCCACACCTCGGGCAAGAAGCTCACCTACGGCCAGCTCACCGCCAAGGCCGCGACTCTGCCCGTTCCGGCCAAGGAGCAGGTCACGCTCAAGTCCGCCCAGAACTACAAGCTCCTCGGCAA
Source organism: Opitutaceae bacterium (assembly GCA_046091745.1). Classification (GTDB taxonomy): domain Bacteria; phylum Verrucomicrobiota; class Verrucomicrobiia; order Opitutales; family Opitutaceae; genus ER46. The sequence goes on along the minus strand of JBJTCH010000251.1, from coordinate 14,739 downwards.
GCGCATCGCGCAGATCGACACCCCGCGGATCGTGACGGGCCAGCCGCTGTTCGGCATCGACGTGAAGCTGCCCGGCATGCTGTACGCCGTGTACGAGAAGTGCCCCGCCTTCGGCGGCAAGGTGGTGAGCGCCAACCTGGACTTCGTGAAGACCCTCCCGGGCGTGAAGGATGCCTTCATCCTCGAGGGCAACGGCAAGGTGAAGGAGCTCTGCCCCGGCGTCGCCATCGTGGCCGACTCCACCTGGGCCGCTTTCAGCGCCCGCCGGCAGCTCAAGGTCACCTGGGATGAAGGCGCGGTCGCCAGCCAGAGCTGGGACGGCTACGTGGCCGAGGCCCGGGCGAAGGCCGCCCAACCCGGCCAGCGCGTGCTGCGCAAGGACGGCGACGTCGACGCCGCCCTCGCCGCGTCGGCCAAAACCGTCAGCGCCGAGTACCTGTATCCGTTCATCTCGCACGCCAACCTCGAGCCGCAGAACACCACCGCGCACTGGAAGGACGGCGTGATGGAGATCTGGTCGCCCACGCAGATCCCGAGCATCGGCACCGGCATGGTGAACCGCGTCCTCGGCATCGCGCCGGAGAAGATCAAACTCCACCTCAACCGCGCCGGCGGCGGCTTCGGCCGACGCATCGGCGCCGACTACCTCATCGAGGCGGCGGCGATCGCGATGAAGGTGCCCGCGCCGATCAAGCTCACCTGGTCGCGAGAGGACGACCTTCGCCACGACCAGTATCGCCCCGGCGGCCTGCACTTCCTCAAGGCGGGTCTCGATTCCGCCGGCCGCGTCACGGCCTGGAAGAACCGCTTCTTCACCTTCGGTGAAGGCGGTTCGCCCGGCAGCGGCGGTTCGCTCGGGGCCGACGAGTTCCCCGGACGCTGGATTTCCAACTACCTCGCGGAGCAGACGATGTTCGACACCGGCTGGCCGATGGGCCCCTGGCGCGCTCCCGGCAGCTGCGTCTTCGCCTGGGTATTCCACAGCTTCATCGACGAGCTCGCGCACGCCGCGGGCCGCGACCCGCTGGAGATGCGCCTCGAGCTGCTCGGGACCCGCGACGAGATGCCCGCCGGCTCCGGCGGCGCCGGCAAGGGCAAGCAGAGCGCCGGCTACAACGTGGCCCGCATGCGCAACATCCTGAAGTTCACCGCCGAGAAGGCCGGCTGGGGGAAGAAAAAGTTCCCCAAGGGCTCCGGCGCCGGCATCGCGTTCCACTTCAGCCACAGCGGGTACTTCGCGCAGGTGGCCGAGGTCACGGTGTCGAAGGACGGCCAGCTCCGCGTCGACCGCTTCGTCACCGGCGGCGACATCGGCGAGCAGATCGTCAACCTCAGCGGCGCCGAGAACCAGGTCGAGGGCTCGGTGATCGACGGCCTCGGAGTGCTCATGACGCAGGAGCTCAACATCGACCGCGGCCGGGTGGTGCAGTCAAACTTCCACGACTACCCGCTCATCCGCATCACCGACGCGCCGCTGAAGATCGAGACCCACTTCCTCTCGACCAAGTACCCGACCACCGGCCTCGGCGAACCGGCCCTGCCTCCCGTGGCACCGGCGATCTGCAACGCCATCTTCGCGGCCACCGGCAAGCGCGTCCGCCAGATGCCGTTGTCCCGCGTCGATCTGCGCTGGTCCTGAAGCGACCGGCCTTCCGGAACCACGAGGCGGACCCACCCGGGTCCGCCTCTTTTTTTTCGGGGTTGCACAACCTCCGGCCGGCGCCGCCGGGGGTGCGGGACCAAGGGTTGATCCCCCCCGGGAGGCGGTTTTCCTCTCGAAATCCGGACCGGTCGCCCTACGCCTTCGCATCACCGCTCCGCGGCACCGACGCCACCGACCCATGCCCCACCCCGAAGGCCCCTCACCCGCGCCCGCGCCGCAAGTCATCCCTCCGCTGCACGTGCCGGCGGACTTCAACGTCGCCACGCTCGACCAACAGACCCTTCTCACGGTGGTCGAGCTGCGATGCGCGGATGGCCTCCGGGTGGCGACGCTTTCGCCGACGCAGTGCCTGGTGAAGCTTGAATCCGCGCGCCGCTATCTCTCGGTCGCAACGTCGCACTGGAAGGCCCTCCGCGCGTTCGGTAACGGCCCGGGGCGCGCCGTTCCCCAGGTGCTGTTTCAACTCATCATGGACCGCGACTGCGTGCAGCTTCGCGAGTTCTACGAGATCGTCATCAAGGCCTACCAGCGCGGCATCCTTCGGATCGAGGGCACCGCACCGCCCCCGCCGGTCCGGCCCGCCGCCTGGTCCTCGGAATTGCCGGGCGGGTGGGCGCGCTTCGCCGCCATCGCCGGTGGCATGCTGGCCGCGTTTGCGCTCTTCCGGCAACCGCTCGCGTTACCCTCCAGCCCGTGGGAGTTGGTCGCGGGCTGGGCTATCGTGTGCTTGGCGCTCAGCGCCGGGAACTGGCTCGCCGCGGGAGTGGTGCGCCACGCGGGCGCCGAGGTGTACACACCGGAATACCTCTGGCGATCCGCCTTCCCGCGGTTTCGCGCCGATCTCAACGACGCGATCATGGCCGGCCCCGGCGCGGTGGCCGACGCCGCCCTCGCCCAACTGGCCGCCTTGGCCGCGGCTCTCGGGACCTGCGCGCTCCTGCTCCCCGGCGCGGCGCTGCTGCCGGCGGCCGCGCTGGCGATCCTGCTCGCGCCCTTCTGGTGGTCGCCGGGCATCCGCGTGCTCCACGCCCGCGCCGGTCGCCGGCAGGAGGACGACAAATGGGACTTCCAGTTCGAGCCCAACCGCGAGGTGTGGCGCGCGTTCCGTACCCGGCTGCGTCATCTCGACTTTCGTTTTGTCGGCGTGCACCTCGCCTACAGCTTTCTCTGGGTGGGCGCGCTGCTCATCCTGTCGGGACTCCTGTTATCCGGCAACTGGACGGATCTCTGGCGCGCCTTCCACGGCTCCGGCGGTCCCCGGATCACCGCGTTCGTCGTGCTCGCCCTGCTCGGTCTCACTTTGACCATGGGACTCAGCGCGCTCGGGGCGGTCGGCTTCCTCGCGTGGCGCGATTGGCAGGCGCGGCGCCCGCGGTCCGGTGCCCGCGTGACGCGGGGCCAGGTTACCCCCGAGGCCATCGCCGCATGCGTGAGCGAATCACTTCTTTTCCAAATGCTCCCCGCCGCCGACCGGGCGGTGATCGCCGCGGCGTTTCAGCCGGAGCGTCACTCCGCCGGCTCCGTGATCATCCGCGAGGGCGAACCGGGCGACAAACTGTATCTCCTGCACAGCGGTAAGGTGGAGGTCACCCGCGCGCTGCCCAACGGCCGCGAGGACCCGGTCGCGTCGCTGCTGCCCGGTGATGTGTTCGGGGAAATCGCCCTCCTGAACCGCACCCCTCGGACGCGCAGCGTGCGCGCGATCGAACCCGCGGTCGTGCTGGCCCTGAGCCGCGAGGCCTTCGAAGGCATGGTGCTGCCCCGGCTTTCCCGCACGCAGATCGAGGACGCGGTTCAGAAGATCGCCTTTCTCCAACGCACGCCGCTCGCCGCCAACTGGTCGCCCCACGCCCTGGCCGCCTTCGCCCGGCGCGCCAGCTTCCAGGATTATCCCGCCGACGCATTCATCCTCCACGAGGGCGAGGACAACCACTTTTTCTACCTCGTCCACGAGGGCCGTCTGGCCGTGCAGCGTGCTCAGGAAGAAGTCGCGCAGCTCGGGATCGGCGACTTCTTCGGCGAGATCAGCCTGCTGCAGAACAGCATCACCAAGGCCACCATCGTGACGCGCACCCCGGCGCGCTTCCTCGTGATGCACAAGCGCGATTTCCTGCAGTTCTTCGCGAAGGACTCGTCGATCGGCCTGCAATTCGAGGCGATCAGCTCCCGCCGCCTGGGTGAACCGATCTTCCCCCTGCAGGGAAAGTCCCTCGACCTGCTGAAGGCTTGATTTGGCGCGACCGGCCCCGCCTCAACGGGCGGTCGGCGGCGGGCGCACGATCTGGACCAGCGTCCGCAGGGTGATCTGCACGTCGAGCCAGATGGACCAGTGCGTGATGTAGTGGAGGTCCCACTGCAGACGCCGGTGCAGCATCTCCTCGTGCAGCACCTGACCGCGGTAACCCATGCTCTGCGCCAGACCCGTGATCCCCGGCTTCACGATCTGCCGCACCCGGTGACCGCGCGTCTGCCGGCGGAAAGCGTCGTCCAGCAGCGGCATGTACGGGCGCGGGCCGACGACGCTCATGTGCCCCGCGAGCACGTTCCAGAACTGCGGGAACTCATCAAGGCTGTGCCGCCGCATGAAATGGCCGAACGGGAAGATCCGCGCGTCCTCCGCCACGGCCTGACGCGACTCCGCCGGCGCGTCCGGTTCCTCCGCCCGCATGGTGCGGAACTTCAGCATCCGGAACTCATGCCCCCTCCGGCCGCAGCGCTCCCGCGTGTGGAACAACGGTCCCGGCGCCTGCCACCGCTGCATGATTCCCACCCAGAGACAGAGCGGCGGCAGCAGCAACACGACCACCGGCAGCGCGAGCGCGAGATCGAAGCCGCGCTTCACCAACCGGTTCACCGGATCCTCCAGCGGCTCCTCCTGCAACGCGAAGAAATGCCGGTCATCCTCGAGGGTGGGAACGAACGGATGCGTAAACTTTTCCGCCAGGTCACTATGGAGCAAAAGCCTCACGCCGTGCTCCTGGCATACGGCCACGAGTTCCGAAGCCTCCGCGTCGTCGGCCGGCATCCCTAGGCGCACCACCTGCGCCACCGTCCGTTCCGCCAGCACGCGCGCCAAGTCCTTGGTGGCTCCTAGCAGCGGCACCCCGCCGCCCGCCGCCGCCGGCTCGTCCGTTAGCAATCCCACCGGATGCACCCCCAGCGGCCCCTGTCGGGCAATCCAGTCGTTCAACCGCGCCAGCGCCGCCGGCGGGCCGACGAACAGCGTCGGCAATTGATGCCCGCGCTGGAAGAGACGCCGCGCGAGGAAACCGGGCAGCCACGCGTTCAACCACCAGAGAAGCAGGCCTGCCCAAACGAGAAAGGAGCCCAGAAACAAGCGGCTGATGCTGCGATCCTGTGTCGCGAACATCATCGCGAAGAGCAGCGCCGCCATCAGCGCCACCTGCCGCGCCGCCAACCGCGCCGCGTTCGCCGCCCGCAGCACGTCGAAACGGCTCGACCAGCCGCGCACCTCGCGCCGGGCCAGCAACATCCCGCCCAACACGCAGAGCAGGTAGGGAACGAGATTCACCTCCCGCGTCAGGCGCACGAACGGCACCTGCCACAGGATGAACTCCGCGTACGCCAGGAAGAAACCGCCGACGACCACCGTCACCGCCGCCGTGTGGAGGCTGGCGAGACCGCGCGCCCGGGTGGTCATCATCGGCCGCGATAAAGCCCGCCGCCGCCGCGCTGGCAAGCGGACGCGCGCCCGTTTCTTTCCCTTCTTGCGCGGTCGCAACCGCGCGTTTGGCTCCAGCGCACGCGTGCCGTCCGTCGATCCGAAATTCGTCCATCTCCATGTCCACACGGACTACAGCCTGCTCGATGGCTGCTGCCGCATCGACCGGCTAATGGACCGCGCCGTCGAGCTGGGGATGCCCGCGATCGCGCTGACCGACCACGGCAACCTCTACGGCGCGATTGATTTTTACAACCAGGCCAAGGCCAAGGGCCTGAAGCCGCTTATCGGCTGCGAACTCTACCTCGTGGAGAACTCGCGCCTGGAGAAGCACGGCCGCTCCGACGAGGAGGGAAAGTCGATGTTCCACCTCGGCCTCCTGGCGAGGAACCTCAAGGGCTACCAGAACCTGCTGAAACTGGTCTCCGACGCGCACCTGAAGGGGTTTTATTACAAGCCCCGCACCGACCTCGGCATGCTCGCCCGCCACGCGGAGGGCCTGATCGGTTTCACCGGCTGCCTTGCCTCGCTCGTGCCGCAGCACCTGCTGCACGAGCGCGAGGAGGACGCGCGCCGCGCCTGTGGCCGCTTCGTGGAGATTTTCGGCAAGGAGAACTACATCGTCGAGATCCAGGACCACGGCCTGCCCGAGCAGCGGAAAATCATTCCCGGCCTGCTCCGCCTCGCGGAGGAGTTCGGCCTCAAGGTCATATGCTCGAACGACGTCCATTACGTGCGCTCGAGCGACGCTGGTCCACACGACGCGATGCTGTGCATCCAGACCGGCTCCAAGATCGAGGAGGAGAAGCGCATGCGCTTCACCGGCCAGGAATTCTACCTCAAGTCCGCCGAGGAGATGGCGCGCCTCTTCGCCGAGGTGCCGGAGTCGCTCACGAACACCCGCCTCGTCGCGGACATGTGCGACCTCGCGATCCCCTTCCCGAAGGGCAGCGAGCGCTACCCGCGTTACCCGCTCCCGCCCGAGGTGAAGACCGACCGCGTCGGCTACCTGCGCGATCTCTGCATCGAGGGTCTGCAGCGCCGCTACGGCGTCGACCACGCGGCCGTGTCCGCGCGTCCGGTCGTCGCCGAACGCCTCGCGCGCTTCACCGGTTTGCCACCCGGACAGAAGCCGGTCGCTCCCGACTACTCCGGGCTCTCCACCGAGGAGGAACTGGTGGTGCGCCTCGGTTTCGAACTGGCCGTGATCGGCGTCACCGGCTTCGTCGACTACTTCCTCGTCGTCTGGGACTTCATCCGCTGGGCGCGCGAACAGGGCATCCCCGTGGGCCCGGGGCGCGGCTCCGGCGCCGGTTGCCTCGTCGCCTACCTGCTGGCGATCACCAACCTCGACCCGATCCGCTTCAAGCTGCTGTTCGAGCGGTTCCTCAATCCCGAGCGCGTCTCGCCGCCCGACTTCGACATCGACTTCTGCATGCGCCGCCGCGGCGAGGTGATCGACTACGTGCGGCGCAAGTACGGCGACGCCTGCGTGGCCAACATCATCACCTACGGCACGCTTGGCGCCAAGATGGTCATCCGCGACGTCTCGCGCGTCCATAATTTGCCTTTCGCCGAGGCCGACCGCCTCGCGAAGATGATCCCCGACGAGCTCAACATCACGCTCGAGGACTCGATCACGAAGAGCGCCGAACTGCGCGACGAGGTCGCCCGCAATCCGGTCGCCAAGCGCATCATGGACCAGGCGCGGGTCCTCGAGGGCATGGTGCGAAACACCGGCAAGCACGCCGCCGGCATCATCATCACCGACACGCCGCTCGAGGAGTTCGTGCCGCTCACCCTGCAGGAGGGCGACGTCACCGTGCAGTACGACATGAACGCCGTCGGCAAGCTCGGCCTGCTGAAGATGGACTTCCTCGGGCTGAAGACGCTCACGGTCGTCTCCGACGCGGTCGCCAACATCCGGCGCACCAAGGACCCGCGTTTCGACATCGAGTCCGTCCCGTTCGACGACCCGCGCGCCTACGCGCTGCTCAACTCCGGCCGCACCATCGGGGTGTTCCAGCTCGAGTCGGGCGGCATGCAGAACGCCTCCAAGCTCGTCGGTATTTCCAGCATCGACGACATCAACGCCGTCGGCGCCCTCTACCGCCCGGGCCCGATGCAGTTCATTCCCGACTACGCGCGGGGGAAGAAGGACCCCGCGACGGTCTCCTACCCCCACCCGCTGCTCGAACCCGTGCTCCGCGAGACGCACGGCATCATCGTCTACCAGGAGCAGGTGATGGAGTGCGCCAAGGTCATCGCCGGCTACACGCTCGGCGGCGCCGACATGCTGCGCCGCGCGATGGGCAAGAAGGACGCCGACGCGATGGCGAAGGAGCGCGTGAAGTTCGTCGAGGGCGCCGCCCGCGTGAACAAGATCGACGAGCGGAAGGCCAACGAGATCTTCGACCTGCTCAACAAGTTCGCGAGTTACGGTTTCAACAAGTCCCACTCCGCGGCCTACGCCGTCATCAGCTACCAGACGGCCTTCCTGAAGGCCAACCACCCGGTCGAGTTCATGGCCGCCGTGCTCACCGCCGAGCTCGGCAACGCGGAGAAGGTTTCGCACTTCGTCGCCGAGGCCGAGGCCATGGGCCTCACCGTGCTCGGACCCGACATCAACGAGTCACGGGAGACGTTCACGCCGGTCGGCGACAAGATCCGCTTCGGGCTCGCCGGCGTGAAGGGCGTCGGCGAACTCGCCGCCCAGCAGATCATCGCCGAACGCGACCGCGGCGGGCCGTTCACCGGCTTCGCCGACCTTGTCCGCCGCATCGACGGCCGCGCCATCAACAAGCGCGTCCTCGAGCATCTCGTGAAGACCGGCGCGTTCGACTACACCGGCGAGCCCCGCAAGCCGATGTTCGACGGCATCGACGCCGCCCTCGCCGGCGCCGCCGCGCAGGCCCGCGACCGCGCCGCCGGCCAGCACAGTTTCCTCGACATGCTCGCCGAGCCCGCCCCCGGCGAAAGCAAGGGCCGCCAGCCGCGCGCCCGCGGCGCCGGCGCGAGCCCCGCGGATGAAACCGCCGCCGCGCCCGTCAAAACGGACGCGACGCCCGCGGCGGACTTTACCCCCGCGGAGAAGCTCGCGTTCGAGAAGGAGCTGCTCGGGTTCTACGTTTCTGGCCACCCGATGAACTCGTACCTCGGGCTCGCCGACGCGATCGACACCCATGCGGTGGAGGACCTGCTCGCCCAGCCGGACCGCACCGAGTTCCGCCTCTGCGGCATCGCCGGCAACCTCGCGAAGAAACTTTCGAAGAAGGACAACCGCCCGTGGATGGCCTTCACGCTCGCCACGCGCCGGGCGTCGCTGGCGCTGAACATGTTCGCCGACGCCTTCGCGGCCCACGGCACGGTGCTGGCCGAGAACGCCCTCGTGCTCGTGCAGGGCAACATCATCGTCAACCAGGAGGGCGCGCGCATCAACGTGAAGGAGTGTTACCCGCTCGACGCGCAGGTGGCGTCTCTCGTGCGCAAGGTCCTCTGGCTCCTCCGCCCGGACCACCCGGGCCTGCCGGAATTCCTCAACGACCTGCGCGCCACCCTAAACCGCGAGACGGGCGACGCGCGCGTCGAGTTCGCCTTCGTGTCCGGCGACCGCGTGTCGGCCGTGGCCGAGGCCAGCACCGCCCTGACGTGGAAGGTGAACGCCGCCGCGTTCCAACGCCTGCGTTCGCATCCCGCCGTCGCCGGCACGATCGTCGAGACGCGACGACTCGAGCTGCGCGAAGACCGCCGCTGGCGGAAACGCGCCTGATTTCATGCCCGAGCAAGCCACCCTCAACCAGGCCGCGCAGGTGCTCGCGGGCCTCCGCCCCGGCGATCGCGCCGACACCGCGCTCCGCGCCTATTTCGCCGCGCGGCGCTACCTGCGTCCGGGCGCCCGCCGCGCGCTTAGTCGCGCCGTGTTCGCGTACTTCCGCTGGCTGCGCTGGCTCGACGAGCGTACGCCGCAGGCCCGCATCGCCGAGGCGATCGCGCTGCAGGAACGATTCGACGCCAACCCCGCCGCCATCAAGCCGCAGGCGCTCGTCGCCCGCGCCGTCCCCGACTGGGTGCGGGAGGAAATGGACGTTTCGCCGGAACACGCCCGCCAGCTGCAGCGCGAGCCCGCGTTGTGGCTCCGCGCGCGGCCCGGCACCGGCGCCCAGCTCGCCGGCCAGCTCGGCGGCTGCGTGCCCTCGGCACTCGCTCCCGACGCGCTGCGCTACACGGGGCACGAGGACCTGTTCCGTTCGGCGGCCTTTCACCAAGGTGCCTTCGAGATCCAGGACCTCGCCTCCCAGTTGGTGGGCCTCGCCTGCGCGCCGCGCTCCGGCGAAACGTGGTGGGACGCTTGCGCCGGCGAGGGCGGCAAGACGCTGCACCTCTGCGATCTGATGGGAAACAAGGGTGTCGTGTGGGCGACCGACCGCCACGATCGCCGCCTCGCCGTCCTGCGCCGCCGCGCAGCCCGCGCGCAATTGTTCAACCTGCGCACCGCCCTCTGGGATGGTTCCGCGCGCCCGCCGACCGGCACGCGCTTCGACGGCATCCTCGTCGACGCCCCGTGCAGCGGCGTCGGCACGTGGCAGCGCAACCCGCAGGCCCGCTGGACGACCTCGCCGGAGGACGTGCGCGAGCTCGCGGCGACCCAACTCGCCCTGCTCAATCACGTGGCGGGCTCACTGCGGCCCGGCGGCCGGCTGGTTTACGCCGTCTGCACGCTCACCCGGAGCGAGACCACCGGCGTCGCCGCGGCGTTTTCCGCCGCCCACCCGGAGCTGCATCCCGAGCCCGTCGGGCCCCCGGTCGCGGCCGGCGTGGCGCCGAGCCCCCCCGCCAGCCACGGCTTGACCCTCTGGCCGCACGAGCTCGAGGCCAACGGGATGTTCATCGCCGCGTGGAAACGCGTCCCATAGACGGCGCCACCGTCCGCGCCGATTTCAACGACCTGCTCGCCGTCGTTCACTACACGAAGGCGGCGCACGAGCTCGGGCTCTGGGCCTCGGAGGAGGCGCTGATCCGGCGTTTTTTCCCGGATCCCGCCGCACCTCTCCTCGAGGCGGGCTGCGGCGCCGGGCGCGTCACGCTCGGGTTGTGGCGCCTCGGCTACCGGAGCCTCACCGCGTTTGATTTCGCCGAGGAACTGGTCGACCAGGCGTTGAGCCTCGCCGCGGAGCGTCAGGCGACGGGAATGATTTTTCTCCACGACGACGCCACCGCGCCGGCCCGCGTCACCGCGCCGCCCGGCGGATTCGGCGGCGCGCTGTTCATGTTCAACGGGCTGATGCAGATCCCCGGCCGCGCCAACCGCCGGCGCGCTTTGCTCGCGCTGCACCGCCTCTGCCGTCCCGTCGCGCCTCTGCTTTTCACCACGCACGACCGCGACTGCTCCCCGACCGAACGGGCCCTGTGGCGGCTCGAAGCGGCGCGCTGGGAGCGCGGCGAACAGGATCCGCGTTTGATGGAGTTCGGCGACCGCTACTTCAGCGACGACACCGGCCGCACGTTCATGCATCTGCCCGACCGCGCGGAAATCCTCTCCGATCTCGCCGCCACGGGATGGCGCCACGCGTTCGACGCGCTGCGTCACGAGGTCGCCCGCGAGTCGCGCGCCGTGCGGGATTTTTCCGACGAGTGCCGCTTCTGGGCGGCGCACCGCGACGGGGCGCCCGCCGCCTAGCGCCACTCGTGTCGCGGGTATCGGCGCGACAACTCGGCCTTCACCTTCGGGTACATCTCACGCCAGAAAGCCGACAGGTCGTCCGTCACCTGGATCGGCCGCTGGTTCGGCGCCAGCACCTCGATTTTCACCGGCACCCGTCCGTGCCCGACCGCGAAACGCCCCTCGATGCCATACAGCTCCTGGATCCGGGCGCTCAGCACCGGCGGCCCTTCCTTGTGGTAGGTGAGACGCGATCGGCGTCCGTTGCCCATCACCAGCCGCTCGGGAAGGTAGTCATCCAACACCGCCAATTGCTCCGCGGTGAGCCACTCGCGCAGCACCGGCATCACCGGTTTGTCTTTGATACCGCGGTACCCCGCCTCCCCGTAGCACACTTGCTCCACGAGCGTCGCGCGGTCCGCGTCGGTGATCGGGGTGACCTCCAGTTCCGGAAACCACTCGGCGAGGCGGTTGATCCGGATGATCCACTGCTCCACCGCTTCATCCCAGGCCTCCAAACGCATCCGACCGGCGAGCACCTCGCGGGCGAGCAGCCGCGCCGCCGCATCCGGCGGCACCTCGTCACCGCCGGCTTTCGCCTCCAACACCAGGTCACGAAACCGTCGCTCGCGCCGTGCGATCACACGTCGCGCCTGCTCATCGAAGGCGACGCCCTTCGTCTCGACCAGATCCCCGGGGAAAAGCTCGCCGAGCCACGACTCCTCGATCGCCGTCCCCAGCGACAGCAACACCGTCACCTCGCCGCCGCGGCCGCCGATCTCGCTGATCTCCGCCGCCACGAGCAGCGGCGCCTTCGCCACCGCGCTCTCGCGCGCCAGCATGCCGCGTCGGCGATGGACGAGTTCGCACCGCAGGGTGCCGGCGTCGAGACGCCGCGCCACATGATCGGAAAATCCCGCCAGCACGCATTTGCGCACGTCGTCGTCGCGGTACGGACCCTCCGACGCATCGAGCCCCTCGCCTTCCGCAATCTCCAGGAATTGCGCGAAAAGCGGACCCACCTGCCGCGCCGCCTGCGCGTGGATCCCGAGTCGCCGGCACGCCTCCAGGTCGAATCGTTCCTTCTCCGCGTACCGCCATGCCCGCATGAGCAGGAAAAAGTCGCTCGCCTGCTCCTCGCCCAGAACCTCCTCGCGCAGTTCCTCCGTGCGCCGATCAACGCCGCGCAGCAAAAAAGTTCGGCCCTGCGTCAGCGCCGCCATCAGCGCCACCGGCCGCACACACCCGCGCTCCTGCGCCGCGAGGAACATCCGCGCGTAGCGAGGATGCACCGGGAAACGCAGCATGCGCCGGCCCGTCTCCGTGATGCGGCCGCCGCACGCGGGAGAGCCATCCGTGCGTTCCCCGGCCGGCTCCACCGCGCCGAGGTCCGCCAGCAATTCCTCCGCCCGCTCCAGCGCCCGCGGCTCCGGCGCCTCCAGCCAGGGGAAAGCCGCGACGTCGTCCACGCCCGCCGCCTTCAGCGTGAGGACCACCTCCGCGAGATCCAGCCGCCGCACTTCGGGCAATTCCTGCGCGGGCCGCCGCGCGTGCTCGGACTCGGTCCACAAACGCACCGCCACGCCCGGCGCCGTGCGGCCCGCGCGACCCGCGCGCTGGTCGGCGCTCGCCGCGGAGATCTTCTCCACGAGCAGCGTGTTGATGCCGCGGTGCGGATCGAAACGCGCCACGCGCGCGAGCCCCGAGTCGACCACGGCCGTCACCCCGTCGATCGTGAGCGAGGTCTCCGCGACGTTGGTGGAGACGATGATCTTTCGCTCCGCGCACCGCGCCACCGCCCGGTCCTGCTGCTCGACCGGCAGTTCCCCGTGCAATGGAAGGAGCGCGAAGCCACGGAGCGCGCGGCTGGCGTCGAGCGCCTGCAGGGTGCGCGAGATCTCGTAAGCGCCCGGCATGAACACGAGCAGGTCCCCGTCGGTACGCGCGGCGATCCGCTCGCATTCGCGCGCGGCCGCCTCCCAGACGGGCTCCCGCTCGAAATCCACCGCGCGCGGCAGGTAATCCACCCGCACGGGAAAGCTCCGGCCCTGCGAGACCAGCGTCGCCGCCGGCGCCAGGTAGGCTTCCAGCCGCGCGGTCTCGAGCGTAGCCGACATCACGACGATCCGCAGGTCCGGCCGCGTCGTGCGCTGGATCTGCAACGCGCGCGCCAGCGAGATGTCGCCGTGCAGGTGACGCTCGTGAAACTCGTCGAAGATCACCGCCGCCACGCCCGGCAGCCGCGGGTCGAACGACATCTGCCGGAGCAAAATGCCCTCGGTCACGAAGCGGATCCGCGTCCGCTCGCTCACCCTCGACTCCAGCCGGATCTGGTAGCCGACGCCCTCGCCCAGCCGCGTGCCCGCCTCCTCCGCCACCCGCCGCGCCAGCATCCGCGCGGCCAGCCGCCGCGGTTGCAACACGACGACCTCGCCCTTTTCCCCCAGCAGGCCATGGCGCAGCAGCATCTGCGGAATCTGCGTCGATTTGCCCGACCCCGTCGGCGCCTGCACGATGACGCGTCCCTGCTCCCGCAACGCCGCCACGAGCGCGCCTTCGAGCTCGTAGACGGGAAGTTCGCGGGGGGAAGGCATGGAGCGCTGGAGGAAAACGGGATTGAACCGCGCGCGAAGCCAAAAGCGCCGCGGCGGTGAATAACCGGCGCGGCACGTTGCTCCCAAGTTGTTCACCATTTCCCGCGGTGAACAACTTGCGTGGAACAAAGCCTTCCGTTTCCGGGGCGGACCCGCACCGTCTTCCTCGTTCCTTGATAGAACAGCCGAGGCGCAGCGGCCTGAAAAACGTCGCTGAAGGCGCGGCTGGGATAATCCCGGGCGACCGGGGAATGGAAGATGGCAGCTGGTGCCGCCTTCCCCTCCCGACGGCGAAAGCCGCCGAGAGGCAAATGTCACCAGTTCCTCTGGCCGGAGTCGTGTCCGGTCAGTTCACACACGAATCAGGAACTGTGCGGCGAGGCGCGATTAGAAACCGTGCTCAGCCGAGTCAGGCCCGCGGGGAGTTTCGACCCGCGCGCCGACGCAGTTACCCCAGAGGGTATCGGTTGTTACTGCGCTGACCAGAACGCAGCCTTGGTTTCCGGCGGGTCCACCCCGCCGAAAGGCCCGGTCCTTCGTGGACAGGGCGCGAAAGGGAATCACGGCGGCGCGGAGAGAACGGACCTGGCAAAGTCCGCCAAATCTCCTCACTGGGGCGGTTCCGCAAAACGGGATCACCCCGCTGCAAAAGCGAAAGGCAACCTTAGAGGTAAGAGGTCAGACCCGTAACGCGGGGCCAACGGCCGGTCAAAAACCGGTGCCGTCCCCGTGGCAACGGTGGTGACGCGAGAGCATGAAGTTTGCAGGCGTGTCAGCACCACGTCCGGCGCGAACCTTCCGGCAGGAAGGATCCGAACTGGGCGAAGAGGCCTCACTCGAAGATTCCGACCGGCAACGGTCGGGACGGTCCCGCCATGAGACCGAAACATCCGCATGCCGCGGAGAGTGGCGTCGGGAAGCACACCGCCCGCGAAAGCGAGAGCGCCCAAGCGTGTGCCGATGGGGAAGAGCGCGTGGCGAACGCCCACTCCCGCAATTAGCCCCGGAGGCTTCAAAACCTCCGGGGCTTCTTGTTTTTCACCCCTTTTAACCGCGGGCTTGAGGCCGCCGCGCGGAGCCGCGAGCGTGACCGCGATGAAACCCACGCCCCGCCTCATCCTGCTCGCGCTCTGCGCCGCCC
>JBJTCH010000250.1:0-9185 GCA_046091745.1 Opitutaceae bacterium | reverse complement strand
ACGCATGATGCACTCGGATTCCCGGAGGGTGAAACGCCCCTCCGCCTGTCGACGGAAGAAGGTGGAGCGGGGAACCCCCGCCAGCCCGGCGAAGCGGTCCAGGGATATCCCCAGCTTTCGCGCGACGAACTCCGCGTCGGACCATTCGAGCCCGCGGGCGATGTGTTCCAGCGCCGTCGGCGCGGAGGCGCAGGCCTTCAGGATGGAGGATGCCCTCATGATCTCGTATGGGATCATAGTTAGTCTCATTTAAGACTCAAGCAAGCCCGGCCTCCCTCGCTGCGGTCAGGCCGGGGCGGCTTCGTCGGAGCGCTGCGCGGCCTGGCGTTCGCAGATGAAGGTGTGGACCTGGTCGGCGAGTTTCGCGAGGAGCAGCAGGTCCTCGCGGCCGAAGCTGTCGGAGTCCTGGAACTTCTTGTGCTCGTCGAGGTAGGTTCGCGCGAACTTCACGTTGTGGTAGGTGCGGTCGTCGGCGCTGTTCTCCCACACCGCGGCCTTCATGCGGCCGAGGCGCAGGGTCTTGACGGGGGCGCTGCCGCCGCCGGAGGCGGGGCCGCGCGAGGGTGCAGGATTGGAGCTGAACCGTTGGGGGGATGTTCTCATGGGTGGTATGGGTTGTTCGCTGGCCACTTTGCCGTGTGCCCAGCCCGCGCCAACGGAGCCATGTACCTGAAAACGGGTAGGCGGCGGGATGGATTTCCGAGGTAGGGACAAGCTTTGTCCCACCCCATACCCTAGGATCCCTCCCATGAACTCCAACACCCGCCCCTGCTACGGCACGCTTCGCCTCTCGACCTCCCGCCTTCGCCAGGCGCGCCAGCTCTGGGAGACCGTCGAGATGGCGCCCCGCGCGCGGCTTCTCGCGCTCGTCCCGTTCCTCCCGCTGCCCGCGGCTTTGCGCCGTGAACGCCGCCCCTTGGCGGCCTGAGGAATCCGGCCTTCCCTTCAAGACTCGGTTGGTCGTGATGGCGGTCGGTGTCGCTTCGCGGGGTGGCAACCACGGATTGACGCAGATGAACGCGGATTCGGCGCTGGGTCGTGAATGTTACCGGTACGGCTGCGCGAGGGGGGGGAGAACCACGAAGGGACACGAACGGACACGAATCATTCCGGCCGCTTGGTGATGCCGTCTGGTGTAGTCGAGGCTGACGGCCTCGGATTTTAAGGGGGCACGTGTTGCCGAAGGCCTTTCGGATCCCCCCTACCCCGGATTTTTTGACCGCGGAGTTCACGGATGGTGCGGATGAGGGGGCGCGGTAGGCCTTTCCGAACTTCCCGGCCTTCTGTTCAAGGCTCGGCCGGGGTGACGGCGGCCGGTATCGTTGCGCGGAGTGGTAACCACGGATTGACACGGATGAACACGGATTCGGCGACCGGTCGTGAATGTTACCGGTACGGCTTCGCGACGGGGGAGGGACTACAAACGGGCACGAAGGCACGCGAATGCGGAGGCGTTGGCGGAAAGCCTGCCCGAATTTCCCGGCCCTTGGTTCCTGTTTTCCGGATTCTCCGTGTCCTCGGTGCCTTTGTGGTGAACCGGCACGCCGCTGGGGTCGGCCCGGAAGGGCTGGACGTCCCGTTGAGCGGCGTTCTCCGGCGCCGCCTCCTGACCTCTCGAATGGCGCGGCAGCGGTTTGCCGCCTCAAATCGCGTGCAGGGCGCTTTTGCTGACGGCGAGGGCGGCTTCCTTCACGGCTTCGCTCATCGTGGGGTGGCCGTGGATGGTGCGCGCGAGGTCCTCGGCGCTGCCGCCGTACTCCATGTGGGCCACGACTTCGCTGATGAGTTCGCCGGCGTTGTGGCCGAGGATCTGGGCGCCGAGCAGGCGGTCGGTCTTCGCGTCTGCGATGATCTTCACGTAGCCGTCGACGGCGCCCGCGGCGATGGCGCGGCCGTTGGCGGCGAAGTTGAAGCGGCCCACGTTGACGGCGATGCCGGCCGCTTTGGCGGCGTCCTCGCCGAGGCCGACACTCGCGACCTCGGGGTGCGTGTAGACGATAGCTGGGACGATGTCCCAGTTCACGTGGCCGGCCTTCCCGGCGATCCACTCGGCGACGGCGACACCGTCCTCCTCGGCTTTGTGAGCGAGCATCGGGCCCGCGACGACGTCGCCGATCGCCCAGACGCCCGGTGCGCTGGTGCGCAGGTGGGAGTCGACCTTGATGCGGCGTTTCTCGTCGAGCGCCACGCCGGCCTTCTCGAGCCCGAGCCCGTCGGTGAACGGCCGGCGGCCGACGGCGACGAGAATCTTGTCGGCGGGAAACGAGAGCGTCTGGCCGTCGCGCTCCGCGAGGAGCATGGCACCCGCGGACTTGGCATCGCCGGCCTTGGCGGGGGCGAGGCCGGTGACCTTGGCGCCGGTTTCGATCTTCAGCCCCTGTTTCTGCAGGATGCGGGTGAAGTTGCGCGCGATGTCGTCGTCGTAAGAGGCGACGATCTTCGGCAGGAACTCGATGACCGTGACGTCGGAACCCAGGCGTGACCAGACGGAGCCGAGCTCGAGTCCGATGGCGCCGCCGCCGACCACCACGAGTTTCTTCGGCACGGCATCGAACGCGATAGCGTGGTCGCTGGAGACGATGGTCTTTTCGTCGAACTTGAGGAACGGCAGCTCGACGGGAGCCGAGCCGGTGGCGACGACGACATTCTTCGCGGTGAGGACCTGCTCAGTACCGTCGGCGGCACGAACGGCGACGCGGTCGGCCGCGAGGAAGGAGGCGGCTCCGGTGATGACCGTGACCTTGCGTGCCTTGGCTAGTTGGGCGACACCCGCGACAAGCTTTGCGACGACGTCGTCCTTGCGACGCAGAAAGGCGGGAAGGTCGAGATCGACGGCGCCGAGCTTGATGCCGTGTTCGGCGGCGTGGTGCTTCGCCCAGACGAAGTGCTCGCTGGAGTGTAGCAGCGCTTTGCTCGGGATGCAGCCGACGTTGAGGCAGGTGCCGCCGAGCGTGGGACGCTTGTCAACGAGAGCGACCTTCAGGCCGAGTTGCGCCGCGCGGAACGCGCACACGTAGCCGCCGGGGCCGGCGCCGATGACGATGAGGTCGTAGGGATGGGGGCTGGAGGAAGACATGGGATGAAACGCCAAGGCGCGGAGTGGGCGAAGGTTCGCGAAGGACGAAGCTGGTTCAGAAGTGAGATTTGCTTCCAAGCGCGCGAGCTTCGCCCGGGATCTCCGGAGAAAGCGGGACAGCGAAGCCTTGGTCCGAAGAGTTTCCCAACAAGCGCTTCGCGAGCCTTCGCCGTCCTTGGCGTATTGGCGTTTGGGTTTAGATTCCGATGATCAGGCGGGCCGGGTCTTCGATGGCCTGCTTCACTTTCACGAGGAAGGTGACGGCTTCCTTGCCGTCGATCACGCGGTGGTCGTAGCTCAGCGCGAGGTACATCATCGGGCGGATGGCGACCTGGCCATTCACGGCGACCGGGCGCTCGTTAATGGCGTGCAGTCCGAGGATCGCGCTCTGGGGAGCGTTGAGGATCGGCGTCGATAGCATCGAACCAAAGATGCCGCCGTTGGTGATCGTGAAGACGCCTCCCTCGAGGTCCGCGAGGGTGATCTTGCCGTCGCGCGCGCGTTTGGCGCAGTCGGCGATCGATTGCTCGATGCCGGCCATCGACAGCGCGTCGCAGCCGCGCACGACCGGCACCATCAGGCCCTTCTCGGTCGAAACGGCCACGCCGATGTCGTAATAATGGTTCTGCACGAGCGTGTCGCCCTCGAGCGATGAGTTCACGGCGGGAACAGCCTGCAGCGCGTGGACGGCGGCCTTGGTAAAGAACGACATGAAGCCGAGCTTCAGGCCGTGCTTCTTCACGAAGTCGTCCTGGTACTTGGCGCGAAGCGCCATGACAGCGGACATATCGACCTCGTTGAAGGTCGTGAGCATCGCCGCCTGGTGCTGCGCGGAAACGAGGCGTTGGGCGATCTTGGCGCGGAGCGGGGACAATTTGCGGCGAGTCTGGCGGCCCTCGGGCGCCGCGGTCGGAGCTGAAGCGGGCGCGGCGGCCACCGGAGCGGCCGGCGTGGCGCCAGGAGCTGAAGCTGGAGCGGGAGCGGCGGTGGCGGCGAGCATGTCACCCTTGGTCACGCGGCGGGCCTTGCCGGTGCCGGTGACGCCGGCGGGGTCGATGCCGGTTTCGCTGGCGAGGCGGCGCACGGCGGGGGAGACGGGGACGTCCTTGGCGGCGGACTTCGCTTCCGCCTTGGGCGCCGGCGTGGGGGCTGGGGCGGCCCCGGCGGCGGTGTCGATGACCGCGACGGCCTGACCGATCTTCACCTCGGCGCCGGCGGCCACCTTGAAGGTGATGCGGCCGGCCGACTCGGCGACGCCCTCGGACGTGATCTTGTCGGTCTCCAGCTCAAAGATCGGCTGGTCCTTGGCGACGACGGCGCCGTCGGCGACGTGCCACTTGGCGAGGATGCCGGAGGAGATCGATTCGCCCATGGGCGGGACTTTGACTTCGAGGAGTGGCATGGATCGGGGAATTAAGACGGTGGGTGATGAAGGGTGGGACGGGGCGGGTGGCCGGATCAGGAGGCGAAGGCCTGCTTGAGGAGAGCGGCGAGCTCAAGCCGGTGGACGGCGAGGGTGCCGACGGCCGGGGAGGCGGAGGCGTCGCGACCGGCGTAACGGGCCTTGCGGCCGAAGGTCTCCTCCAGTTGCGGGGCGATCCACGACCAGGCGCCCATGTTTTCGGATTCCTCCTGGGCCCAGACCAGCTGCGCGCCGGCGTATTTTTTCGCGATTTCCGCGAGGCGCTTCCGGTGGAGCGGATAGAGCTGTTCAACGCGCACGATGGCGGTGTCCTGGTGCTTGTTGCGCGAACGGTAGTCAGCGAGGTCGTAGTAGACCTTGCCGGAGCAGAGGATGAGCCGCGCGGCCGGCTGGCCGCCTTGGAACAGCGGATCGTCGATGATTTCCTGGAAGCCGCCGCCGGTGAAGTCCTCCACGCGGGAGACGGCCGCGGGGTGGCGCAGCAGGGATTTGGGCGACATGACCACGAGCGGCTTCTTGACGTCGCGCTTTACCTGGCGGCGGAGCACGTGGAAGAAGTTCGCGGGCGTGGAGATGTTCGCGACCTGGATGTTGTCCTCGGCGCAGATCTGCAGGAAGCGCTCCAGGCGGGCGGACGAATGTTCGGGCCCCTGGCCCTCGTAGCCGTGCGGCAGGAGCAGCACGATGCCGCTGGTGCGGTACCACTTCGACTCAGCGCTGGAGATGAACTGGTCGATCACGACCTGCGCGCCGTTGGCGAAGTCGCCGAACTGCGCCTCCCAGATGCAGAGCATGTCGGGGTAATCGAGCGAGTAGCCGTAGTCGAAGCCGAGCACGGCCGCCTCGGAGAGGAGCGAATTGTAGACGCAGAAGCGGGCCTGGTCGGACGCGAGGTGGTTGAGCGGCGCGTGGGTCGCGTTGGTCTCGACGTCGTGCAGCACCGCGTGGCGGTGGCTGAACGTGCCGCGCTCGCAGTCCTGGCCGCTGAGGCGCACTGGTGTGCCCTCGAGCACGAGCGAGCCGAAGGCGAGCGCCTCGGCGAAGCCCCAGTCGACCGGGCCGCCGTCCTTGAAGGCTTGCGCGCGGGCGTCGAGGAAGCGGCGGATCTTCGGGTGCGGCTTGAAGTCGGCCGGCACCGCGACGAGCCCGTTCGCGACCCGCGTGAGCAGGTCGGGTTTCACGCCGGTGGCGACCGGCTTGACATGGAACTCGGGCGGGAAGACGGCGGTGGAGCCCTCGAAGCGGCGCGTCTCGGCGGCGGCGGCTCGCCTGGCGGACTTCGCGCTTTCGGCGGCCTTGGCCTTCTCGAGGTGTTTCTCAAGCGCCTCGGAGTATTCGGCGCGGATGGCGTCGGACTTGGACTCGGTGACCGAGCCCTCGGCGACCAGCTTGCGGGTCAGCACGGCCGAGATGGGCGGGTGCGCGGCGATCTTCTTGTAGAGGAGCGGCTGCGTGAAGGCGGGTTCGTCGGTCTCGTTGTGGCCGTGCTTGCGGTAGCAGACCACGTCGATGACGACGTCGCGCTGGAATTTCACGCGGAACTCGAGGGCGAGGCGGGCCACGTGGCACACGGCCTCGGGGTCGTCGCCGTTCACGTGGAAGACGGGCGCCTCGATCATCTTCGCCACATCCGTGCAGTGCACGGTGGAGCGCGAGTCGCGCGGCTCCGTGGTGAAGCCGATCTGGTTGTTCACGACGATATGGAGCGTGCCGCCGGTCTTGTAGCCGGGCAGCTGGGAGAAATTCATCGTCTCGGTGACGATGCCCTGGCCGGCGAACGCGGCGTCACCGTGGATGAGCAGCGGCAGCACGCGCCAGCGCTCCTCGGTCGCGCCGCGGATGCGTTGCCGGGCGCGGGCCTTGCCCTCGACGACGGGGTTCACGATCTCGAGGTGGGACGGGTTCGCGGCGAGGCGCACCTCGACGGTCTTGCCGGACGCGGTCTCCAGCACGGCCTCGTAACCGAGGTGGTACTTCACGTCGCCGTCGCCACCCACGGTCTCCGGGATGTAGTTTTCCGAGAACTGCTCGAAAAGCACATCGAAGCTCTTGCGCATCACGCTCGTGAGGATGTTGAGGCGCCCGCGGTGGGCCATGCCCATGACGACCTCCTCCACGCCGACCTTCGGGCAGTACTCGATGATCGAGTCGACCGCCGCCACCATCGTCTCGCCGCCCTCGAGGGAAAAGCGCTTCTGGCCGACGTACTTCGTGTGGAGGAAGCGCTCGAAGAGCTCGGCCTTGTGGACGCGGCGGAGGATGCGGATTTTCTCGGCCTTGGAGAAATCCGGCTGGTTGCGCGAACTCTCCATGCTGGTTTCAAGCCACTGCCGCACCTCGACGTCCTGGATGTGGGTGTACTCGACGCCGATGCGGTCGCAGTAGGTGGTGCGCAGCGCGAGGAGGATGTCGAGTAACTTCATCTGCCCGCCGCCGAGGTAGGTGCCGATGTCGAAGGACGTCTCGAGGTCCGCGTCACCGAGGCCGAATTGCGCGAGGGACAACTTCGGATGTGGCGGAGGGGCGTCGCCCAGCGGATCGAGGTGGGCCTCGAGGTGGCCGAGGGAGCGGTAGGCGTTGATGAGTTGGTGGACCCGCGACTGCTTCAGGCTGTCGATGATCGGGACGGTGGCATGGGCTTGCGAAGCATCGCGAGAGGCTTCGGCCAGGGCCGCGGCGGGTGAGTTACCGTTGGAGCCCAGCGTAAACCCTTGGAAGAAAGCGCGCCACGTGGGGTCGACCGCGTTGGGGTCGGCGAGCCAAGTCTGATAGGACGACTCGATGACGTCGGCGTTGGCGAGGGAGGGAAGGTTGGGACGAAACATGACGGAGGAGGCTGTGCCGCGGGATGATGCGAGGCGTCACCGCACGGCGGGTGGAGGGAAAAAAGGAACGGGGAGCCAACCACAGGCTTTCCCGTGAAACAAGTGCCCGCCCGTGCTTCGGGGTGATTGCAATCGCGCTTAACGTGCGCTTAAGGGGGATAAGCAGCCCGCCACCGCACCATGGAACTTGAGATCAAGCGATCGCTCGAAGCCCTCCTGGCCGCCATTGCCGCTGGCAATGGGCAAATTATTGCGGAGGAAATGGTTAAGTTAGACGACTACCTGGAACGCGGCCGCCCGGGTTTGCATCCGCAGCTGGTGCATTTTTTGCAGAACCGCAGTTACGCGAAGGCGCGGATGTTCCTGGCGGGCGACGCCGAGATTCCCGCGGGTGTGTGCGGCGGCGGTCGGCGTCCCAAGGGTTGAGTCATGGCTGACGGAAAAATTTCCACCGACGGCGGCTCGTCCTTGGGTCACAATCCGTTCGGATCCCTGAGCGCCAGTGGGCTCCCGTCCAAGGCGATTCCTGTTTCTCCCAAGCCGGCATCCGGTCCGGTTGCGGCGCCCGCTCCGGCGAAGAATCGCGGTCGCGTTGACGTCCGGCGCGAGACCGGCGGCCGTGGAGGGAAGACGGTGACGGTGGTGGACGGATTTGTGGGGATCGGGCTGCCCGAGAAGGAGCAGCTGGCAAAGCGGATGCGTGCGGCCTGCGGCTGCGGGGGAACCGTGAAGGATGGCGCGATTGAGATTCAGGGCGACCAGCGGGAAACCGTGGCGCGGATCCTGAGTGAAGCCGGATTCCGCCCGGTCTTCGCCGGGGGTTGATCAGGCGGCCAAGCCGGCGGCGAGGGCGAGAGCACCCTTGGCGCGGTTCAGAATGTAAAGGTGGTAGCCGGGTGCGCCGTTGGCGATCAACCCGCGGATCTGGTTCAGCGCCCAGTCGATGCCGATCGTTTCCACGACGTCGGCGTTGTCCGCCGCGGCCTCGAGGCGTTTGGTCAGTTGCGTGGGTAGCGTCGCCCCGCACATCTGCGTGAAGCGCTGGATCTGCTTCAGCGACAACACGGGCATTATGCCCGGCACGATAGGCACCGTGATTCCAGCCGCGCGGCATTTCTCGACGAAGCGATAGTAGACAGCGTTGTCGAAGAAGAGCTGGGTGGTGACGAACGCCGCACCCGCGTCGACCTTGCGGCGCAAGTGGGTAAGGTCGGCCTCCAGGCTGGGTGCCTCGGGGTGTTTTTCGGGATAGCCGGCCACGCCGAGGCAGAAGTCGGAGTGCCGGGACTTCAACAGCTCCGCGAGCTCGCTCGCGTGGCGCAGGCCGTCGGCCGCTGCCTGGAACTCGGTGGTGCCCTTCGGCGGATCGCCGCGGAGGGTCATGATGTTGCGAAAGCCGCCCGCATGGATGCGATCGGCCAAGGCGGCCAACTCCGTCCGGGAGTGCCCCACGCAGGTGAGGTGGGGCATGACGGTGAAGCCAAACTCCGTGCGCAGCAGGGCGCTGACTTGAGCAGTGCGGTCGCGCGTCGTTCCCCCGGCGCCGTAGGTCACCGAGACAAAATCGGGCTGCATGCGCCGCAGGGCCTGGGCGGTCGAGCGCAGGGCCTCCACCCCCGCGTCATCCTTGGGCGGGAAGAACTCCAACGAGCGAAGCACACGGCGCTCGGCGAAAAGTTCGGAGATGGGGCGGTCAGGTGTCATAAGACGCATCAACGCATGCGGAAGTGTTGATATGTGTAAAGCCTCGACTCGGGGGAGCGCAAAAAAGCGCGGGTTGAGCCCGCGCTTAAGTGGCTTTGGTGATTTTGCGCCGCGCTTACTTTTTCGGCTCCGCGGCAGGTGCGGGCGCGGCCGGTGC
>JBJTCH010000249.1:0-5060 GCA_046091745.1 Opitutaceae bacterium | reverse complement strand
GTGCCGGGGCGGACCTGCTCGGCGATCAGGCTGGCGATGGCGAACTTGCGGTCGGCCTGGCGCTGGAGGCGCGCCACGAAGTCGTTCTCCACCGCGAGTGCGTCGGTCTCGACCAACGACGCGCCGCCGTGGTGGCGGCGGACGATGCCGCGGGACTCCAGTTGGTCCAGGGCCCGGCGCACGGTCGATAAGGAGCCGCCAAACCGTCCGGCCAGCGAATGCAGGTCGGCGTATTTGTTTTCGCGGATGAACCGTTCGATGAGGTCGGTGCGCTGCTTCTGGGTCATGAACGGCGGGACGCGGTCACCGCGGCGAAAAGGTCGAGGTAGGCCCGCACCTGACGAGCGGGATCGAAGCGGTCCCGGGCAAACGTGCGCGCGCGGTCCGCGCGGCGGGCACGCTCCGCGGCGGGTTCCGTCATCAAGCGCGTGAGCGCCTCGCGGAACGCCACGCGATTCCCGTGCGGGATTTCCCAACCGGTCTCACCAGGGAGAAAACATTCACGGATGCCTTGCGCCGCTGAGGCCACGGCGGGCAAGCCGTGGGCTTGGGCCTCAATCAGGAAATTGGAAAGCGCCTCGCTCCACGAAGCGTGCACGGCGATATCGGCCGCCGCGTAGAGCGGCGCCGGGTCGGCGTGAAACCCGAGGAAGCGCACGCGTGCGGACGCGGCTCCGAGTTCACGGGCGCGCTGCTCGCACGCGGCGCGCGCCGGACCGTCCCCCGCGAGCCAGAGTTGCCAGTCTGCCTCCTCGGGCAGTCCGGCTACGATCTCCAGCAGCTCCCGCTGGTTCTTTTCGGGCCGGAACATGGCGACGTCGAGGAGCACGGTAGTGCCGGCACCCACGCCGAGCGCGGATCGCAACGGTTCGTTCCGGGGCGTGCCGGCGGCGGCGATCGCGGTCGAGCGCGCATCTTCCCTGTTGGCCACGACTCGCGCGGCGCCGCGCAAAGTCCGCCGGAACCAAGCGGGCAGCGTCTTGCCCGTGCGCATCGTCGCCACGACCGGCGCAAAAAGGGCGTGTCGCCAGCCATGGCAATTCGCCATGCGGCCGAGGCAGAGGATCACCTCCGGCGCGGCTTTCCGGACGGCCGCGATCAATCCCGGGGCGAACCAGTCGAGACCGAGGTCGAAGGGCTGCAACGTCACCCGCCGCACCGCGGCTCCGACGGTGCCGGCCAGCGCGCCGCCCGGCCGGAACGTCACGAGCGTCACCTCATGTCCCGCCGCCGCGAACGCGTTCGCCAGCAGCACGCATTGGCGCTCCGTGCCGCCGCTGCGGAGGAAGTCCTGCAGGATCAGGATTTTCATTGCCGGAAGTTGGCGCGACGCGGACCGTGCGCCCTCACGCCATGCCGCTCTCCGTCCTGAACCTGCTCGCGCGCTGGCTCGTGCTCGCACTGGGCGTGCTGATCGCGACCCGGATCGTGCCGGGCATCCGTTGCGACGGCGGCTCCACGTTGCTCGTGGTGGTCGTGCTGCTGAGTCTGTTCAACGCGGTGCTCCGCCCGTTGCTCCTGCTGTTCACGCTGCCGTTCATCGTCGTGACCATGGGTCTCGGCGTGGTGGTGATCAACGCCTTGTTGTTCCTCTTCGTGGGCAGGCTCGTCGAGGGCTTCCACGTCGCCGGATTCTGGCCCGCCGTCGGCGGCTCCCTCGTCGTGAGCGTGACCAACCTGCTGATAAGCCTCTTCCTGCGCGGTCGGATGCCGCCTCCGCGCCCGCCGCGGCGCAAGGAGCGACCGGGTGGGGACGTGATCGATATTTGAAGCGCCCCTCTCGCGGCTTGGCGCCGGCGGATCGGGCTCCACAGTATTTGCCGATGAACACCCCCGGCCCCGCTCCTGCCAGTCCGTTATCCCGTCGTGAATTCTTCCAAGCCGGCGCCGCCACCGCGTTGATCGGAGCCGCCGCCCCGGCGGCAGGGGCGGCAGCCGCCGCGCGCCGCGGGATCATCGCCGAGGAAAACTCCCGGGAGGGTTCCCGCGACTGGCAGCTCACGCGCGTGAAGGTCGATCGCGAGGGGTTCCGATCGCCGGCGGTCGAGGGTTACTGCTCCCGCCAGAGCGTGCGCGCCGGTGACACGATCGAGTTCATGCTGTCGGCCAATCCGCCGCGTAAGGTGCGCTTGGAGATTTTCCGCACCGGCTACTACGGCGGCCGTGGCGCCCGGAAAATGACGGAGCTCGGGCCGCTGAACGCGGGCACGCAGGCGACCCCGAAGCCGGGCGAGAAAAACCTGCACGAGTGTCGTTGGCCCGCCGCGGCCAGCCTCGTGATCCCCGGCGACTGGGTGAGCGGAGTCTACCTCGGCCGGCTGACGACCATTCCGGAGGCGGCCGACGAACCCTATTGGCAAAGCCATGTGGTGTTCATCGTGCGCGACGACCGCCCGGCTGACATCCTGTTCCAATGCAGCGACAACACTTGGCAGGCCTACAACCGCTGGCCGAACAACTTCTCCGTCTACACGCATCCGAAGGGAAACCAGGGACCGTGGGCCGATGTCAGCTTCGACCGTCCCTACGGTCGCGAGGCCCAGTGGAGCGGTGTGGTGAACGACCCTCGCACGGTCGGCTCCGGCGAGTGGCTGTGCTTCGAGTTTCCACTGGCCTACTGGCTCGAGCAGCAAGGGTACGACGTCACCTATTGCTCCAACAGCGACCTGCTCGCGCCCGACCGCGGACTGCGCTGTAAGGCGTTCCTGAGCGTCGGCCACGACGAATATTGGGACATCCGGCAATTTCGCAGCGTCGAGCGCATGCGCGACGAGGGCGTCAGCCTGCTTTTCCTCTGCGGCAACTCGGTGTGCTGGGTCACGCCGCTCCGCGAAAGCCACGACGGCCGGCCCAATCGGATCTTCTTCCGCGGCGGTCCCTACGGCGGGGAGCAGTCCTACGCGCGCAATCGCCAGCGCGACAACGGGCCGTTTCCGCACCACGGACCCGACGAGGGGCTGTTGATGGGAGCGCGCAACATCGAGCCGATCAACGGCGGCGGTGATTGGACCTGCGTGCGGCCCGACCACTGGCTTTTCGCCGGCACCGGCATGGCGAAGGGCGAGTCGATTCCGGGGTTGATTGGTTGGGAGTACCACGGACAGCCCGCGACGGAGATTCCCGGACTCGAGGTCGTGGCCGAAGGCACCGCGTGGGTGAGCGGCGTGCGACCGCAGCAATGGACCGCGACGCTTTATCCGGGGCCGAAGGGAAACATCGTCTTCAACGCCGCGACCATCTGGTGGGCGCAGGCGATGTCCACGCCGCCCGGCCATGTCCTGCCGTGGTCGCATTGGAGCCGTCCCCACGGCCCCGATGAACGCGTGCAACGGATGACGCGCAACCTGCTCGACCGCGCGCTGAAGTGAGGCCTAGCGGGGGCAGTGTCCCCATCCGCGAGTTGCTCTCCGCCCGATCTGTTCAACTGTCACCGGCCTAAGTTGCCCACGTCTCATTCCCCATGCTGCGCCCCGCCATCCTGAGTGCCGCCGGACTCTGTTCCGTCGCCGCCCTTTTCGCCCAGCTTCGCCCCGCCTCACCGGCCAAGCCGGCCGGTGCGCCGGCCGCCTTGTCGTTCAACGAGCACATCCAGCCGATCCTCGCCGACAATTGCTACGCGTGCCACGGGCTCGACTCCGGCTCGCGCAAGGCGGAGCTCCGGCTCGACCGCTTCGAGCACGCAACGGCGAAGCGCAAGGACGGCCCGCCGGCCATCATCCCTGGCAAACCCGACGAGAGCCCGCTGATCCAGCGGATCGAGTCGAAGGACGAGAAAAAGGTCATGCCGCCGCCCGAGGCGCACAAGACCCTCACCGCGGGGCAAATCTCCACACTGCGACGCTGGGTCGCGGAAGGCGCGCATTATGAAGAGCATTGGGCCTTCATCGCGCCGAAGCGGCCGGCCGTTCCCGAGGTGGCCGAGTCGGACCGCCAGTGGGCACGCACCTCCGTCGACGCTTTTGTCGCCGCGCGGCTGCAGCGCGAGGGACTGACGCCATCCGCCGAGGCCGACCGCCGCTCCTTGATCCGCCGCGTGACCATCGATCTCACGGGCATCATCCCCACCGCCGCGGAGGTGGAGGCGTTCGTGGCGGACCGTTCCGCCGACGCCTACGAGCGCGTCGTCGACCGCCTGCTGGCCAGCCCGCGCTACGGCGAGCACCGGGCGCGGAACTGGCTGGATTACATCCGCTACGCCGACACCCACGGCATCCACTTCGATAATTTCCGCGCGATCTGGCCCTACCGCGACTACGTCATCCGCGCGTTCAACGCCAACAAGCGCTTCGATGCGTTCGTGCGCGAGCAGCTGGCGGGGGATCTCCTGCCGGCGCGGAGCATCGACGAATTGGCCGCCACCGGCTTCATGCGCTGCAACCTCACGACCAACGAGGGCGGCACCATCACGGAGGAGGTCTTCGTCAACCAGACCCGCGACCGCGTGGAGGCGTTTGGCGCGACGTTCCTCGGGCTCACGACGGGGTGCGCGCCGTGCCACGACCATAAATTCGACCCGATCACGACCCGCGATTTCTACGGACTGGCCGCGTTCCTCAGCAACACGGTGGAGAAGCCGTGGGACCTGAACATCGCGGAACCGCCGCCGGTTGTTCGTCTGCCGAAGGCGGAGACTTCCGCCGCCGCCGAATTCGTCCTGCGTTCGCGCGCCGATGTCGCCGAGAAACTCGAGGCGCGCCGCGCGCGCTCCCGCGAGATCGCGGCCGCGTGGTTGAAGGCCGGAAGCCGCCCGAATCCGGTCGGCACGGAGGCCCTCGAGGTGCGGCTGCGGCTCGACGAGGGCAAGGGCGACGTCGTCCGCAATTCGGCGCCGGCCGCGAAGGTTCGCGAGTACAAGGCCGACACCAATCCGCTCATCTGGGGCGAAAACACCTGGCTCTGGCCCTCCATGCGCATGGACATCCAGACGCGCCTCAGCCTTGGCGAGGCGGGCGACGTGGAGGCCAATGAAAAATTCTCCACCGGTGGCTGGATTATGCTGCGGGCCAAACCGGGCGGTGGCGTCCGCACCGGCACGGGCAACGGCTCGTTGTTCGCCCGGA
>JBJTCH010000248.1:0-3166 GCA_046091745.1 Opitutaceae bacterium | reverse complement strand
GAAAAGGCCGCCGCCCCCCAGGCTGTCCCCTACGCGCAGATCCTCGGTCCCATCCGGCTGTACGACGGCGATGCGCCCGGTGCGCTCGGCCAGCGGCCGCAGGACATCCCCACGCTCACGCCGTTTCCCGCGAACCCCGCGCGCAAGACCGGCGCCTCCATACTGATTTTTCCCGGCGGCGGCTACGGTGGCCTCGCCGAGCACGAGGGCACCGGCTACGCGGAGTGGTTCGCTGCCCGCGGCATCACCGCGTACGTGCTCAAGTACCGTCTGGGCTCCGCCGGTTATCGCCATCCGGTGATGCTCAACGACGCCGCCCGCGCGCTGCGCATGGTGCGCGCCTTCGCGAAACGCGATGGCCTCGATCCCGCGAAGGTCGGCGTCATCGGCTCCTCCGCCGGCGGTCACCTCGCCTCAACCCTCGTCACCCATTTCACCCCGGGAACACTCGACGCCGCCGACCGCTTCGACCGCGAAAGCTCGCGGCCCGACCTCGGCATTCTCTGCTACCCCGTCATCTCGCTCCTCGAGTTCGCCCACGCCGGCTCGCGCCGGAACCTGCTCGGCGACAAGCCGGATCCCGAGCTGGTGAAGTCCCTCTCCAACGAACTTCAGGTCACCAAGGACACCCCGCCCTGCTTCCTCTGGCACACCGTCGAGGACAAGGGCGTGCCCGTGGAGAACTCGCTCCTCTTCGCCGCGGCACTGCGCCGCAACGGCGTGCCGTTCTCGCTCCATGTCTACGAGAAGGGCGCGCACGGCCTGGGCTTCGGCCGCCCGGAAAAGCCCGCCCCGCCCTGGGGTTCACAGCTCGAGCACTGGATGAAGGAACGCGGCTTCACGCCCTGAGCAGGCCACGCGCGGGGGCCAAGCCCGCTCCCGATAGCATTAAGCCCGTTGGCGCGAACGCGGAAAACCTTGCCTTGCTTCCGCCGACGGCGGTCCGCAGGTTGGACCTTTTTCCAACCGCCAGACCTCGTCCGTTCATGAACCAGAGCATCCGCAATATCGCGATCATCGCCCACGTCGACCACGGGAAGACCACCCTCGTCGACAAGCTCCTCAAGGAGGGCGGCGTCTTCCGCGCCAACCAGCAGGTCGAGGAGCGCGCCATGGACTCCATGGACCTCGAGAAGGAAAAGGGCATCACGATCAAGGCGAAGAACACCTCGGTCCACTGGAAGGATAAGATCATCAACATCGTCGACACCCCCGGCCACGCCGACTTCGGCGGCGAGGTCGAGCGCGCGCTCCGGATGGTCGACGGCGTGCTGCTGGTGGTCGACGCCTACGACGGGCCCCAGGCGCAGACGCGCTTCGTGCTCCGCAAGGCGCTCCAGCACGGCCTGAAGGTCGTGATCGTCATCAACAAGATCGACCGCGAAAACGCGGAGCCGGCCAAGATGTACGAGAAGGTGCTGGAGCTGCTGATGGAGCTCAACGCCACCGAGGAGCAGTTCGACGCTCCGGTCGTCTATGGCTCCGGCCGCGACGGCTACATGATGTACCATCTCGGCGAGGAGCGGAAGGACATGACCCCGCTCTTCGAGACGATCCTCGACCACGTCCCGCCGCCCTTCGCCAAGCCCAACGAACCGTTCCACATGCTCGTCTCCAACATCGACTGGAGCGACTACGTGGGGCGTATCGCCATCGGCAAGATCCTCGGCGGCAAGGTGAACGTCGGCGACAACGTCTTCACCATCCGCCACGCCGACGGGAAGCGCATCCGCTCCAAGGTCACCAAGGTTTTTGAGTACTCCGGGCTCGGCACGCAGGAGTCCGACGCCGGCGTCGCCGGCAACATCGTCGGCCTTTCCGGCTTCGAGGACATCGATATCGGCGATACCATCGCCGCCACCGAGGACGCCCACGCCCTGCCCTTCACGCAGATCGATCCGCCGACGCTCGAGATGCAGTTCTGCGTCAATGAAGGCCCGCTCGTCGGCCAGGAGGGCAAACTCGTCACCTCCCGCCAGCTCCGCGAGCGCCTCTTCCGCGAGCTGAAGACCAACGTCTCGATCAGCGTGGAGGACAGCGAACGCGCCGGCGTGTACAACGTGAAGGCCCGCGGCGCCATGCAGGTCGCCGTGCTCGTCGAGACGATGCGCCGCGAGGGCTACGAGCTCCTCGTTTCCCGCCCGACGGTCATCGAGAAGGTCATCGACGGGAAGCGCTGCGAGCCGTACGAGACGGTCTGGATCGAGGTGCCCGACGAGTGCGTCGGCGGCATCATGCAGAACCTCGCCAACCGCAAGGGCCAGCTCACCAACATGGAGAAGCTGCCCCACTCCACCATGATCGAGGCCACGATCACGACCCGCGGCCTCATCGGCATGGAGATCGACGTGGTGAACATGACCAGCGGCCGCGGCGTCACCAGCCACCTCTTCAAGGAGTACGGCACCTATGCCGGCGAGGTGCTCACGCGCATGACGGGCACCCTCATCGCCACCGAGGCGGGCGAGACCACCGCTTACGCGCTCGTGATGTGCCAGGAGCGCGGCAAGCTTTTCGTGAGCCCGGGCGAGCAGGTTTACGAGGGCATGATCGTGGGCGAGAACCCGCGCAACGAGGACATCGCCATCAACGCCGTCCGCGAAAAGAAGCTCACCAACTTCCGCTCGCAGGGCGAGGGTGTCGCCACCGGCCTCACTCCCGCGACGAAGCTCTCGCTCGAGCGCGCGATCGAGTACATCGCCGCCGACGAGTTCGTCGAGGTGACGCCGAAGAATCTCCGCCTGCGCAAGCGCCTCCTCAAGGAAGTCGACCGCCGCAAGGTGGCCCGCGCCTCCAAGTCGGCGGAATAATCAGTCGGTAGTCCGTGCTCAGGTTAGCTCTTTCGGGAGCTGCTGCACGACCTTCTTGATGTCCTGCACCGCGTCGCGGTGACAGACGAGCACAGCGTCGGTGGTTTCCACCACCACGAGGTCCTTCACGCCACAGAGCGCGATCACGCGGCCGTTGCTGACGGCGATGTTGTTGCCCGCGCCGGCGGCGTAAACCGCACCGCGGGTGGCGTTACCGGAAGCGTCCGTCTGAAGGTGACGCGGCAACGCGGTCCACAGGCCGACGTCGTCCCAATCGAAACCCGCGAGCAGCGTCTCCACCGCCGACGCCTTCTCCATGATGGCGTAATCGACGGAGATCTTCGGCAGTGCGGGGA
>JBJTCH010000247.1:0-29443 GCA_046091745.1 Opitutaceae bacterium | reverse complement strand
TCTTCAACCAGGGCATCCGCCCCGCCGTTTCCGTCGGTCTCTCCGTCTCGCGCGTGGGTTCCGCCGCGCAGATCAAGGCCACCAAGCAGGTCGGTGGAAAACTGAAGGGCGAGCTCGCCCAGTTCCGCGAGCTCGCGGCGTTCGCGCAGTTCGGCTCCGACCTCGACGCCAAGACCAAGGCGCAGCTCGACCGCGGTTCCCGCATCGTCGAGCTGTTCAAGCAGCCCGCCTTCAACCCGCTGCCGATCGAGCTGCAGGTCGCCGTCCTCTTCGCGATGCAGCGCGGCTTCTTCGATCCGGTCGACGTCAAGAAGGTCGTCGCCGCCGCCACGTCGCTGAAGGAGTTCTTCACCGCCCGCAAGGACGCCCTCCTCACCGAGATCCGCACCAAGGCCGCGCTCGACAAGGACCTCGAGACCAAGCTCCACGCCGCGTGCGAGGAGTGGAAGCCCACGTTCTCCGCCTGAACGGGAGACGTACCCGAATCGCTGATACCAAAGCCGCCTCATGGCCTCGACCCGCGACATCCGCCGGCGCATCAAGTCGGTCAAGAACACCCGCCAGATCACGAAGGCGATGGAGTTGGTGGCCGCGTCGAAGATGAAGAAGGCGCAGCAGGCCGCCCTCGCGGGCCGGCCCTACGCCGAGCTCATGGCGCGCATGATCGCCGCCATCGCCGACCGGGTGGAGGAGGCGCAGCATCCGTTCCTCGTCCGCCGCGAGGTGCGCACGCGCGGCGTGATCCTGGTCACGACCGACAAGGGTCTCGCCGGCCCGCTGAACGCCAACCTCTTCAAGCTCGTCACCGAGATCCGCGACCCGGCGAAGTACGTGGTCGTCGGCCGCAAGGGCGCCCAGTTCATCGCGCGCACGCGCCGCGACCTGCTCGCGGACTTCTCCGTGAGCGACAAGGTCCCCTTCGCCGAGGTGAAGGTCGTCGCCGAGTTCATGGTGAAGCAGTACCTCGAGGGCGTCGTCGACACGGTCGAGATCCTCTGGCCCCGCTTCCGCAACACCCTCGTGCAGGTGCCCACGCTGATGCCGCTGCTCCCGCTCACCAGCGTGCGCGACGTCATCGCTGATTTGCAGTCCGACGCCGGCGCTGGCGCGCGGGTGTCCAACGGCAACGAGCAGCAGATGCTGTTCGAGCCGGATCCCGCGACCGTCCTCGCCGCGCTCCTTCCGCTCTACGTCAACCGCGAGATCCACCAGCAGGTGCTCGACGCCAAGGCCTCGGAGCACAGCGCGCGCATGGTCGCGATGAAGACCGCCAAGGACAACGCCACCAAGCTCCTCGGCGACCTCACCCTCGAATACAACAAGGCGCGTCAGGCCGCCATCACCCAGGAAATCCTCGAGATCGCCGCGGCCCAGTTCGTCGCGGCCTGAACCCAACCCATCCCTCTCACGACATGAACACCGGCAAAATCGTCCAAGTCATCGGCCCCGTCGTCGACGTCCAGTTCGCCGAGAACACCATCCCGCCGATCTATCAGGCGCTCACGGTCGAGTTCTCCGCCGCCGGCGCGAAACAACTCCTCACCCTCGAAGTGCAACAGCACCTCGGCGCCGGCGTCGCCCGCGCGATCGCCATGTCCTCCTCCGAAGGTCTCGTGCGCGGCATGACGGTTGTCGACACCGGCGCCCCGATCTCCGTGCCGGTGGGTGAGGGCGTCCTCGGCCGCATCTTCGACGTCACCGGCGCGACCGTGGACGGCAAGGGCCCGGTCAAATTCGACAAGAAGTACCCGATCCACCGCGCCGCTCCCGCGCTCGTCGATCAGGACACCAAGGCCCAGATCCTCGAGACGGGCATCAAGGTCATCGACCTCATCGCCCCCTTCACGAAGGGCGGCAAGGTCGGCGCGTTCGGTGGCGCCGGCGTCGGCAAGACGGTCGTGATCATGGAGCTCATCAACAACATCGCCAAGGCGCACGGCGGCTACTCCGTGTTCGCCGGCGTCGGTGAGCGCTCCCGCGAAGGCAACGACCTCTACCACGAGATGGCCGAGGCCGGCGTCATCGACCTCAAGGATATCTCCAAGTCCAAGGTGGCCCTGGTGTACGGTCAGATGAACGAGCCGCCGGGCGCCCGC
The DNA here is from genome assembly GCA_046091745.1 of Opitutaceae bacterium. GTDB lineage: Bacteria > Verrucomicrobiota > Verrucomicrobiia > Opitutales > Opitutaceae > ER46. The sequence goes on along the minus strand of JBJTCH010000247.1, from coordinate 27,347 downwards.
ATGCGCGTCGCGCTCTCGGCCCTCGCGATGACCGAATACTTCCGCGACGAGAAGAACCAGGACGTGCTCCTGTTCGTCGACAACATCTTCCGCTTCTCGCAGGCCGGCTCCGAGGTGTCCGCGCTGCTCGGCCGCTCGCCCTCCGCGGTGGGTTACCAGCCGACGCTCGCCAACGAGATGGGCCAGCTCCAGGAGCGCATTACCTCCACGAAGAAGGGCTCCATCACCTCCTTCCAGGCGGTGTACGTCCCGGCCGACGACCTCACCGATCCGGCCCCCGCCAACACGTTCGCGCACCTTGACTCCACCATCGTGCTGGAGCGCTCCATCGCCGAGCTCGGCATCTATCCGGCCGTCGATCCGCTCTCTTCCGTCTCGAAGGCCCTCCAGGCCGACATCGTCGGCGAGGAGCACTACTTCGTCGCGCGCGAGGTGCAGCGCGTACTCCAGCGTTACAAGGATCTCCAGGACATCATCGCCATCCTGGGTCTCGACGAGCTTTCGCCCGAGGACAAGCAGACCGTTTACCGCGCACGCAAGATCCAGCGCTTCCTCTCGCAGCCGTTCTCGGTCGCCGAGGTCTTCACCGGTTCGCCGGGCAAGTACGTGCCCGTGAAGGACACCGTCCGCGGCTTCAAGATGATCCTCGACGGCAAGCTCGACGACGTCGCCGAGGGTGACTTCTACATGAAGGGCGGCATCGACGAGGTGCTCGCCGCCGCAAAGAAGGTCTGAGTTAGCCCGCCATGCCGCTGACCCTGGAGATCGTCACGCCCGAGGCCCGGGTTTATTCCGACACCATCGACTCGGTCGTCATCCCGACGGTCGAGGGCGAGGTGGGGATCCTGCCCGGCCACATTCCGCTGCTCACGCAGATCGAGCACGGCGAGCTTCGCGTCTCCAAGGGAAGCGCCACGGAGCTTCTCGCCGTCAGCGGTGGATTCGCCGAGATCGGCGGCGACGTCGTGCGCGTGCTCGCCGAGCAGGCGATCACCGAGGGCAAGATCGACGAGAAGGCGGTCGAGGAAGCGCTCAAGCGCGCCGAGGCCGAGTTGGCCGCCGCCAAGAACATCGACCCGCAGCAGTACGAGCACCTCCAGGGACTCGTGCGTTACTCGGGCGTGCAGCTCGCGCTCAAGCGCCGCAAGCGCTGACGCCGCCGGGTTTCCGCTCCTTCAAGGAGCGTTGCCGCCCGCGTGATCACCGCGCGTGGCGCAATTGATCCACGCGGTCGCGCCGGTGGCGTAGTGCTCTTTTTTCCAGATCGGCAACCGCGCTTTCGCCTCGTCGATGATGTATCGGCAAGCGTCGAAAGCCGCCGCTCGGTGCTCGGCGGTCACGCCCACCCAAACCGCCAGCTCGCCGATCTTCAGGAGGCCTGTGCGGTGGACTGCCACCGCGCCACTAAGCGCGAAACGCTCCCGCGCTTCCGCGAGGATGCGCTCCCCCTCGCTCTCCGCCAGCGGCGCGTACGCCTCGTACTCGAGCGAGCCGACCTGCTGCCCCTCGTTGTGGTTTCGCACCCAACCCTCGAACGTCACCAACGCCCCGGCCCGATCATCCGCCAAACCTCGCGCGCAGCCGGACACGTCGATCGGCTCAGCGGAGATGGCGAAGGGTTTCATCGGGAGATCAAAAGTGTCTCTCACCCGCCGGCCACCGGCGGAATGAACACCACGCGATCCCCGTCGCGCAAAACCTGGGACGCCGGCACGAACGCGTCATTCACCGCCGCGCGCACGCGATTCCCCGGCAGCGTGAACCCGTGCCGCGACCGCAACTCCTCATAAAGCCCGGACACCGTCGGAGCGTTGGTCGCCAACGATTCCGCCGTGAGGCCGCGCTGTTCCCGCAGGATCGCGAAATACTGCACGTGCACCCGCGTCATTTTTCATCCACGCGGTAGTCTCGCTTGCCCCCGGTCTTCTCCAGCAGGCGGATCTCGCGGATCACGATCCCGTGGCTCACCGCCTTGGCCATGTCGTAGAGGGTCAATGCCGCGACACTCGCTCCCGTGAGCGCCTCCATCTCGACGCCCGTCCGCGCCTCCGTCTTCACCCGGCAATGCACCGTAACCTCACCGCGGGACGCATCGGGAACGATCTCGATGCGACAGTCGTGCAGGGGCAGGGGATGGCACAGCGGGATCAGGTCGCTCGTCCGTTTCGCCCCCATCACACCGGCGAGGATCGCGGTCTGAAAAAGCGGTCCCTTCTTCGTCGCGATCTCCCCGTCGCGCAGCAGCGCCGCCAGCTCGCCCGGCAGTGTCACCACCGCCACCGCGTGCGCGGTCCGGCGTGTTACCGCCTTGTCACCGACATCAACCATCACCGGCTGATTCCTGGCGTTGAGGTGGGAGAACATAAGCGTCACTCTACCACGCCCGGAAAGGAGTCAAAGTTCCGACCGGGAATTCCACCACATCCGCCGGCAACTCCACAAAACCATCGGTACCGACCAACCCGGCGAGATCGCCCGAGGTGTTGCCGGCCTTGGGCACGGCGCGGGTCACGCCATCCGATCCGTTCGCGAGCTTCACCGGCAGCAGGCACGCGAGCTTCGGACGGAAGACATAGGCCGACGCCAGCGGCACCAACCGCGGTTCCCCGGGCTTAAGCCCACTGGCCCGCTCAAGCGCCGGTAGTACATAGCGATGCAGACAGGTGTAGGCCGAGACGGGGTTACCCGGCAGCGCGAACACGAGGACCCCGCGATCGGAAACACCGACCCAAAGTGGTTTTCCGGGACGCTGCGCGACCCCCTGCAGGATCTTCCGCACGCCCTGACGCTCCAGCTCCGCCGGCAGCAGATCAAAGCGTCCCTTGGAGACTCCGCCCGTGAGAATCACCACCTCGTACTCAGCCAGGATGTGCCACAACCGGTGCTCCACCTCCTGCGGAAGATCGCGCAGATGGAAACGTTCCGCGCCCGGATAACCGGCAAGCGCCAGCGTCGCGCGGATCGCGGGGTCGTTGCTTCGCCGGATCTGGTGCGCCGCCACCGGACTCTCCACCTCGACGAGCTCATCACCTGTAGCCACCACCGCGATACGCGGAATCTGGCTCACGCTCAGGCTGCTCCGCCCGCACGCCGCGGCGACCGCGATCTCCCGACCGCCGAGGCGCGTGCCCGCGGCGACAATCTCCTCGCCGGCGCGATGATCGCTTCCGCGCCGATGGACCGAAAATCCACGTTCGATTCCCGCCGCTCCCTCGCGGATCGTCATCCGCAACCCATCGCGCTCGGTCTCCTCGTAGGGCACGACGCAATCCGCCCCCACCGGTAGGACCGCCCCGGTCATCACCTCGATGCAGGCGTCCGACTGCTCCCCGAGCGTGAACGCCCGCATGCCCGCCGCTTGCATCCGTTCCACGCGGAAGGAACGCGTTCCCGCCATCCAGGCGGCGGAACGGATCGCATATCCATCCATCGTGACGCGATCAAACGGCGGCAAATCGCGATCAGCCCGGATTCCCTCGAGCAGCACACGACCGTGCGCCGCCGCGAGCGGACAATGCTCGCGATGGAAAGGCTGCACGTGGCGCGCGATGAGGAGCTCGGCTTCCGCCGGAGTGAGCATGGGAAACGAAGGCCACGGCTTTACGCCGCGGGAAAACGAGCTTCATCTGACCCCGCCGCGGCGCAAGGCCGCTTCTCCATGGGGCCACCCACCGACGTCTTCCAACGGCCGCTGCATGATCTGCGGATCTCGGTCACCGACCGCTGCAACTTCCGCTGTCCGTATTGCATGCCCGCGGAGGTCTTTGGACCCGGTCACGCCTTTCTCCGTGATCCGCAATTGATGACGTTGCCCGAAATCACACGCATCGTCCGTGCCTTCCGCGCGCTCGGGGTCCGCAAGGTGCGCCTCACGGGCGGCGAGCCGTTGCTGCGGCCCGATGTGCCGGAGCTCATCCGCGTCCTGCGTGAGGAAGTCGGGATCCCCGATATCGCCCTCACCACGAACGGTTGGCTGCTGGAAAAGCTGACGCCCGCCCTCCGCGCGGCCGGACTCGGCCGCGTCAATGTGTCGGTTGATTCCCTCGACGACGCCACCGCCGGGAAAATGAACGGCCTGGGCTTCAAGGTTGGCCGCGTCCTGCGCGGGATCGACGCCGCCGCGGCGGCCGGAATCCCGGTGAAAATCAACTGCGTCGTGCAACGCGGTGTGAACGACCGCGAGATCCCGGAACTTTGCGCCTATTTCCGCGAACGAGGCCACCCGCTGCGCTTCATCGAGTTCATGGACGTGGGCAACACGAACCACTGGTCCGGCGACCGCGTCCTGCCGGCGCGGGAGATCGTGGAACGCGTGAACGCGCGCTGGCCGCTCGAGGCCGCCGGCCCGGCCTACCGCGGCGAGGTCGCCGCCCGCTACCGCTACCGCGACGGCCGGGGGGAAATCGGTATCATAAGCTCGGTGACGGAACCCTTCTGCCGGGATTGCCACCGCGCGCGGCTTTCGGCCGACGGCCGGCTTTACACCTGCCTCTTCACCTCGCTCGGCTGGGATGTGTCGGGTGCGCTGCGATCGCCGCGGATGACCGACGCGGGTCTCGAGGATTTTCTCCGGCGGATCTGGCGCGGACGGATGGACCGTTACAGCGACGAACGCGCCGGGGTCATCGCCGCCGGGGAAACCCGCCCCAAGGTCGAGATGAGCTACATCGGCGGGTGACGCCGGCGCGGCGTCACTCGTACCGCGCGGCGCGTCCGAGGTAGTTCAGCGTCCAGATCTCCTTCCAGACGCGGTAGCGGCCCTCCGACGTGAACTTTCCTAGGTCCTCACGTTTTGGATATGGATGAAGGAATCCCAGCTCGGTGTTGAGGCGGTCCAGCTCCCGCTGGACGGAGTTCAGATCATCCAACGGTTCATCCGTGAAGGGCGCGAGGGCGGCCGCGACACCCGCCGCCTCGAGGCGCCGGCGATGGCGCCGCATCAGCCCCTCGAGCGACCGCCGCCACGGCGAGCGCTCGACGAACCAGTTCTCGGGGTAGAATCCCGCAAAGGGAATGAAGAGGTTGTCCGTGAGATAGCGGGTCCCGTCGGTTGTGACGGAGGACACCGCGTAGCAGACCGCGACCGATCCGGAACTGTGCGGGATGAAGCTCACCTGCACGCGCATCGTGGCCGGCGCGTCCTGGTAGATGGAGGTCCGCAGATAGATCCCGCCGCCGATCTCCGCCTTGAGGGCCTGGACCGGGCGGAATCCCTGCGCGCGCAGCCACTCGCGCGTTTTCAGCAGGCGGGGCCGCACCGGCCATTCGTCACCGGACGAGTTCACCGAGTAGGAGGGGAAAAGGGGCAGGGGGCTCAGGCTGTGGGCGGAGATGGCGAGCCAGTCGTAGAGAGTGACCACCAGGAACCAGACCAGGAAAAACGCCCCCGCCAGCGTCCAGAACGGCCGCTCGATCAATTGGTATTCGGACGCCAGATACGCACCGCCGACCGCGAAGATGATCCAGCGCAGCCAGCGGTCGGCGATGAGCAGCGGCGGCGAGGCCGAGCTTTGGTTCAGACGCATCAGGATGATCGACGCGGTCATCGCCGCGAGGAGCACCGCAAGGGTGACCGTGGGAATCAGCACGTGGACGGAACCCGGGTGGAGTTACCCGCCTGAGATCGGAGGCCGGCGCGTCAACGCGCGCTCAGCTCAGCCGCACCGGCATGATGACGCAGACGAAATTCTCGAGCGTCTTGAAGACACCCGGGCTGACCTCGTCCTTAACCTCGAAGAAGACCTCGTCCTTCGTGAGCGCGCGGAGCGGATCGATCAGGAAGGCCGGGTTGAACGCCACCTGCAGTTCCGGACCGCTGTAGCTGATCGCCATCGATTCGTGGGCCTCGCCGAAGTCGGGGCTCTGCGCGGTGAGTTCCAGCAGGTTGCTGGAAAGCTTCATCTTGACCGAATTGGCCTTCTCCGAGCACACGAGCGCCGCGCGGTGGACGCATTGCAGGAGCAACTCACGCTCCAATTTAATGCGCTGATGCGTCTCCTTCGGGATCACTTGCTGGTAATTCGGGTAATTACCCTCCACGACCTTCGAATAGAGGTAGATGTGGTCGATCAGACCGCTCGTGTCCTTGTCGGTGGCGATCTGGAACGCGGCGCGACGTTCGTTGAAGTTGATCTTAACCAGCGCGCCCTTGTCCAGCAGCCGGGTGAGCTCGGCCACGGTCTTGGCCGGCAGGATAATCGCGCCGCCGGCGGATTCCGGAGTCGGGATATCCTTGGAGAGAAGCGCCAGACGGCGTCCGTCCGTGGCGACCAGCGAAAGCTTGCCGTCCCGGAAATTGAAATAGACGCCGTTCAGGATGTAACGGCTCTCGTCGGTCGACTGCGCGTACGCGACGCTCTTGAGCATCAGCGAGAGGTCCGCCTGATCGAGGCTGTAGACGTGATCCTCGCCGAACTCAGGCAGGGGAGGGAATTCCTCCTTGCCGATGCCCATGATGCGGAAAGTGGAACCTCCGGAGGTCAGTTTGACCTGATGGTTGGCCGCCCCGTCGAAAACCACGTCCAGATTCGGCAGTTCCCGTACGATTCCGGCCAAACGCTTGACCGGGAGGGTCACCGCCCCGGTTTCCTTCACCACGGCCTTGATTTTGCAGCGGATGCCCAAATCCAGGTTGGTGGTGGTGAGGGAGATTTGATCCTTCTCCGCTTCGATCAGCACGTTGCTGAGGATCGGCATCGTGGCCTTGGATCCGACGACGTTGAGAACTTGGGCGAGGCCGTTGGCGAAATGGTCGCGGTTGATTTTGAATTTCATCGGCGTCGGCGGAAGAGAACTGAAGTTTTCAACAAAGGCTAAAAGAATGATGGTTCAATAAGGAATTCTATCCGTATTCCTATGGGGTGCGAAGAACTGCAACAAGCCGACGTCCTCCTCGGGGAAACCCTTGCCGGGATCGGTGAAAAACTGAGATCAAGCTGCGAGGAACCCCGCGGTTATTCACAGACTCAGGGTTATTCGGAAGAAACTGGCCGTTTCCTCACGCTGATTTCGCGCTGGCAGGGCGACGCACGTATCGGATCAGTCCGAAAAAAATGTACCCGAGGCAAATTCCGAGCGCCGCGAATTCTTTATAGAAAACCACCAGTCCCCCCACAACCAGGAACAGCACGAAAGGCCGCAGCTTGGTCTGGGTCTGCATGTTCACGTTTTTGCCGCTCGGGTAGCGAACCCGGCTCATCATCAGGATCGCGACCAGCAACATCAGGGGCGGCAATGCGAGCGCCCATGACTTCAAGCCACGGTCCATTTCACCGAGCTTCAGGATAAAAAGAACGGTGGCGGCGACGGTGGAGGCGGCCGCCGGAACCGGCAGACCCACGAAATCTTTACCGGATTCCTTTGATCCCGGATGGATGTACGGGTTGGTGATCACGTTAAACCTTGCCAAACGCATCGCCGCACAGAGCAGGTAGATGAAGGCGATAAACCAACCGATATTTCTAAACCATTGGTAGTCTGAAGCTTGAGTTGGGGATATAATGAGGTAAATCATAAGTAGCGCAGGGGCCATCCCGAACGACACCACGTCCGCCAACGAATCAAACTCCGCACCAAACAGGGATTCCCGGCCTCCTAGTCGCGCCAAACGCCCATCCAACGCGTCGAACGCGGCGGCGGAAAAAATGAACCAGACGGCATACCGGTAATGATCCGCGTTGGTCGCTCCAGCATACTCTCCGGTCGCGGAGGTTTCCGCTAGGCGAGCTTGGACGCATTGGAGAATCGCCATGAAGCCGCAGAATAAGTTCCCTGCGGTCATCAAGTTAGGAAGGAAGTAGATCCGACTCGCCTGCGTAACCGCGTAGGGATCCTCGGGATCCGGAGACGAATGTTGGCCGCTTCTGCTCATCGTGTCAGTCCCTCCAGATACTTCCAAAACTTCGAGTGTTGCTCGACCAACTGTTGTTCGGAAACCGGCAGCTTATTCCGCAAGAGGAAGTCCTCCAACGAGTTCTGATGAAGGATATAATCCACATGCAGATTATCGCCCCGCATTTCGAAGTAGAATCGGAACTCACCCGCACGCAGTCGGTAAAGGATACGGGCCCCGCGGCGAAAGTGACCCAAGGGTTCCCGGGGATGAGCGAGCTCCGAAGCTTTCAGACTGCTGATCGGGTGAATCGCCTGCAACTGAGCGTACAGGTCGAGCTTGTTCAGCTCGTGCATCGCCTGATCGGAGAAGGTGACTTGCTGCATCCGGAAAAAGTCGGCGCTCCCCTCAGGCCATGCTGGCGAGCGGATTAACCGGATCGAGGGCGGCGCGAAGGAGCGCGCGGGCGGTCTTCACGCAGGGGTTTTGGTCCGCCGCGCTGGGTGCGGCAACGCAATTTCCACCCGCTGCTCCGACCTGATGCTCAATCCGCGACTTTCGGGCTCGGACGCACTTGCCAGATGATCGCCAGCAGGGCCGCGAAATCCTCGTCGCGTGAACGGCTCTCGATGCGGAAATCGAACTTTGGTGCTTCCCGCAGTTCGACTTCGGCGGTGAGCAGACGTCGCGCGATCTCCGGCTCCCCGTCCTGACCGCGCCGCCGCATGCGGTCCGCCATCCGCGCCGGGTCCACCACGATGAAGACCGTCGTAAGCGCCGCTCGCAGGGTCGCGTTCTCGCGCGCGATGCGGCGGAAATTCTCCACCCCCTGAACGTCGATGTTCAGGACAAGGTTTTGGCCCGCCTCCAACGGATTGATCACGCTCGAACGCAACGTGCCGTAGAGCCGGTCCTCGTGATCGCCGTGCACCCGGGCCCACTCGAGAAACTCGCCCGCCGCGAGCCGAAGGCGGAATTCATCGGCGGAAAAAAAGTGATAGTGGACGCCATTGACCTCCCCGGGTCGCGGGGGACGCGTCGTGGTGGTCACCACCCGCGAGAAGCCGCGGCCTTCCTTCAGCAGACGGTCACACAGCGTGCTCTTCCCGGATCCGGCCGGGCCGGCGATCACAAGCAGAAGAGGCGCGGGCGATTCGGCCATGAGGCGGGGTCTTTCAATACGAGAACGCCACCACCGCGAGCATGAGCCCGTAGGCGGAAATCACCCCGCCGATCAGGCGCGGTCGCGCAGGCCGGGCAAAAAGCCACGTCAGGAAATCACGCAGGCGCCACGGTTGCGCCCCGAGCCAAACGGCGGCGGTGATCGCGAGGTAGACCGCGAATTTGTAGAGCAGCGTCCGGGAGTGATCGAAGTTCATGAAGCCGGCGTCGAGCAGCGGCATCGCCCCCATCAGCACCACTGTGGCGAGTCCGCGCACGGCGAGGAAGTCGGGCACACACTTGAACGACAGCAGCGCGACCGCGAGAAAACCAAAGAACAGGTAGACGCGGTACTCGCCGAAATCCGCCGGGGAAAGATGCCAGATCTCGTAAAGAAACCACGCGGCGCCAGCTGGAAACACGACGTAGGCGGCCGCCTTGGAACGCGGGAAGCTCTGGAAGACCGCGGCGCAGCCGCCGCGGTTCAGCAGCAGCGGCAACCCCAGTGCGAGGAGCAGGAGTCCGGTGACAAGGTTGGCGGCGGTAAGGCTCATGAAATGGAAATTCCCGCGATCAATGACGTCGGCGTCAGGCCTCGATGCCGGCGAGCACCAGCCGGCCGTAAAGCGTGCTCACCGAGGAGCGTTCAATGTGGAGCGGGACGAGTTCACCCACCAGGCGGGGATCGGCGTCGAAAATGCAGACGCGGTTGCCGCGGGTCCGGCCGGTGAAGCGGCTCCCGCCGCGATCGCGGCCTTCCACGAGGACTTCCTCCTCGGTGCCGATCAGGGTGGCGGTGCGCCGGAGAGAGTTGGTCTCGAGGATCGCGAGGAGCTTGCGGTTCCGGGCCTCCTTCACCTCCTCCGGCACCTGGGCCTCCATCGTCGCCGCCGGCGTGCCGGTGCGGATGCTGTACTTGAAGATGTAGGCCATGTCGAAATCGCACGCCGAGAACAGCTCCCTCGTCTGCGCGAAATCCTCCTCGGTCTCCCCGGGGAAACCCACGATCACATCGGTCGAGAAATGCATCGCGGGATTCACCGCGCGCAGGGATTCGACGATCGCGCGGTAGCGGTCGCGCGTGTAAGGCCGGTTCATCGCCCGCAGGATGCGGTCGCTGCCGCTCTGCATCGGGAGATGCACGTAGGGACAAAGCTTCGGCAACCGGCCGTACGCCGCCACGAGGTCCGGTTTGAAACCGCGCGGATGAGGCGAGGTGAACCGGATGCGCGCGATACCTTCAATCTCGTGCACCCGCTCGAGGAGCTGCACGAAGGGACTCACGCCTCCCGGCCGCGGAACATCGCGCCGGCCGTAACTGGTGACGATCTGGCCGAGCAATGTGATCTCCCGGACGCCGTGTTCCGCCAGCCCGCGGCATTCCGCCACGATGTCGTCCATCGGCCGCGAGCGCTCGTCGCCCCGCGTCTTCGGCACAATGCAGAACGAGCAATCCATGTCGCAGCCCTGCTGGATCGAGACGAACGCCGTCACCTTGCGTTCCTCCCCGTCGCCCGCCTCCGGGTGGTCGCGGATCGTGTTCTGCGACCCCGCCTCCTCCGCGATATCGACGATCGTCTCGCCGACCGGCACGCCCGCTTCCCGGGCGGCGCGGAGGTTGTCGAGATGGCCCGGCACCTGGTGGAACTTCTGGGTGCCGATGATCAGATCGAGATCAGGCAATTGCTCCAGCAGCGCCGCCCCGCGGTTCTGCGCCATGCAGCCGAGGATCCCGAGCACGAAGTCCGGCTGGCGCTTCTTCCGTTGCTGCAGGTAACCCGCCTTGCCGATCGCCTTCTGCTCCGCCGCGTCCCGCACGCTGCAGGTGTTCAGCAGCAGGATGTCGCAATCGTTCTCGTCCGTCACGATGCGGTAACCGCGGGCGCGCAGCATCGCCGCGACAGCCTCGCTGTCGCGCTCGTTCATCTGGCAGCCGTAAGTCTTGATATGGACGCGGTTCACCGGCGACGGAGGGGTTTAGCTAAACGGGGTGGGGGAGGGGTCAACGCGGTAAACCTCCCGCGGCCGGCTTTCGGCTGGGAAGCCGGCCGCGGGCGGCGTACCCAGTCCGCCATGTCGCGTTTCGCGCTCTGGTTCGCGCTGCTCACCGCCGCCGTCGCCGCACCGGCGGCGCCGGAGGCCATCCTCGTGGTCACGGGCGATCAGCACTCCGCGTACGAGCGTTCGGCCCAGTTCGTCGCCCGCGTCGACTCGCTGCGCGCGGCCCATCCGGGTGTGCCATTCGCCGTGCTGATCAACGGCGACTCGCTCGAATACGGCAACGCGGTCGCCCGGCGATCCTCCGGCGCGGTGGATTTCGCGGTCTTCGCGGCGCTCGCCCGCCGCGTCCCCGTCGTCATCAACCTGGGGAACCACGAACCGGAATTCTTCGACGTCCCCGAGACCGTGCGGCGCCTCCGTGCCGCCGGTCTCCAGGTGATCAGCGGCAATCTCCGTAACCCCGCCGATGGCAAACCGTATGCCGACGCGTCGGTTCGTCTCCGACTCGGAGCCCGTGAGTTCAACGTGGTCGGAGTCACCACGGATCGTCTTTCGACCTACCGCGTCGCCATCCGACCGCAGCTGGATCTCGCCGACCCGGTCGTCTGGGCGCGCGCCAACTTTCCCGCGATCTTACGCGAGGATGGCCCAACCTCCGTCGTGCTGAGCCACTGCGGCCTGAAGGCTGATCGGGCGATGCTTCCCCTGGTCCCCGCTGGCACGCTATTCGCCGGCGCCCACGACCACCTGCGTTTCGTGCATCAGGAAGGACGCACGGTCTACTTCCACTCGGGCAGCTGGATGGAGTTCATCTCGGTCGCGCGGCTGGAAAAGACCGCCGGGGCTCTCGCGTGGACGGTCACGCACGAGGCGCTGGGTGAGACTCCGGCGGATCCGGAAATCGCCGGACTCGTGCGCGAGACGCTCGCGCAACACCTCACGGCGGAGGAAAGGGAAATGGTGGGACAGACGCCGCGTGCGCTCGGTCCCGGCGAGGCGGCGCGATTCGTCGTCGAGGCCGCACGCGAGGCGACGCAGGCCGACGCCGCGATGGTGGGAGCGACGACCTTCGGTGCCGGTTTGCCCGCCGGCGCCATCACCCGTTTTGCCTTCGACGCCTGCGTGCGGTTCGACGGGCCGCTGTTCAGCGCCGACGTCGACGGGGCTTGGCTGCGCCGTCTGGTCGCTCGCTCCAACCAGGGTCTGGAAACGCCTTGGGAAAAACGCTCCGGGGAGAACCTCGTGACAGTCGCCCCGGAGGTCATCGATGACCGCTCCCGCTACCGTTTTGTCACGACCGACTGGGTCGCCCGCAACGCCGCCGCGTACCTCGGGGAAAATCCTCCTCCCTTGGTTCAGCATCCGTCGGCGAAGTTGAAAGCCGCCGCGCAGGCCGCGTTGCAGGCGTCGAAAAAATGAAGGCGTTAACCGCGACCCTCTTTGCGCTGCTGGTGGTGACGCGCCTCGTGGCTCAGGCTCCGGCGGCCCATTCCGAGCGTGATGAGTTTTATCGTCTCGCCCGCGATCTGTTCGAGCGGGCGGCGCCCCCGGAGATGAGGCTGCTCTATGAGTTCCCCGCTCGCGGCGAATGGGATTTCCACGTCGGTCGTCTGGAACGGGCTCTGGCGGGAGGTTCCTTGCCGGAGCTCGCGGCCCTGGCGACGGAGGCGCGACCGGCGCTCTCAACCCTGCGGCTGGTTCCCGGCGCGGACGAGATTGCGGACTGGTTGGAGCAACGCGTCGATGCGATGGAAGCGGCGGCTCAGGCGGTGGTGCCGCCCGGGCCTGTCGCGCCGAAAGGACCGCGGATCCCGGCGGTGCAACCCGTGCCGCATTATGATCTCTGGATGGGTCGCGTCCGCGGACGTCCTCTCCCCGACCGCGCATCGCAACTGATGCCGCGGTTGCAGGCGGTCTTTCGCGCCGAGGGAATCCCGCCAGAGTTGGCCTGGATCGCGGAGGCCGAGAGCTCGTTCAATCCGTCCGCGCGCAGTCCCGCCGGGGCCCGCGGCCTTTTCCAGCTCATGCCCACCACGGCGCGCTCGCTCGGCCTGAACACATTTCTTCCGGACCAGCGCACCGATCCCGAACGTTCCGCGCGGGCGGCGGCGAGTTACCTGCGCACGTTGCACGGGCGGTTCCGCAACTGGGCGCTGGTCCTCGCGGCGTACAACGCCGGCGAGGGGCGCGTCGGCCGGACGCTGCAGGAACGCCGGGCCGACACCTTCACGGCGATCGCCGACTTCCTGCCGGCGGAGACGCGCATGTACGTGCCGAAAGTCTGCGCGCTCATCGCCACGCGCGCCGGGGTGACGCTCGACCGGATTCCGCCGCCGCGCTGAAGGCCCGCGGCGGCCGGGTTTGTGTTCGCCAGGCGGGCGCCCCGCCGTTTGCTCGCGCCATGGGATTTTTCGACCGATTCAGCGCGCGGAAAGAGGAGCCTTCACCCGCGCGTCCGACTCCGTCCTCCGAGCCGTCGGCGGGCGCTCCAGCCGTCACCGGCGCGAAGGCGCGGCTGCTCGCGGCGCGGGAAAAACTCGAGGCGAAGGATCTGCCCGGTGCGATGGTGATCTATGAGGAGGTGCTGGCGGGCGCCGGCGATCGCGCCGATGTGCTGGTGGCGATCTCCGGCGATCTCGGCACGCACGGTCATGTCGAGCAGATCATCGAGCTCGTCGCCCCGCGGTACGTCGCCGACCGCCACGGTCCCGCCACCGGACTCAATCTGCTGCAGGCGTATCTCGCGGTGCGGAACGCCGACGCCGCCCAGCACGTGCTCGACATCCTGTTCGCCTTGAACCGGCCCGAGCTCGAGGACCGCCTGCACGGTTTTTCCAACGCGATCGCGGAGATCCTGGCCGCCGACGGTGAGTTCGCCGGCGCGCCCGCTTCCGGTGGTGGCGCCGGGGAACCCGCGCGCATCGGGCTGGTGACGATCAGCAAGCCGGTCTGGTTCTACGGACTCGAGGCGTGCGCGAACCGTCTGCTGCCACCGAAGGAGGGCCGGTTGCGCCGCATCGCCTTCGCCCAACTCGCGCAAATCGGCGCGGCCATGGACGAGAAAACGATGCGGGCGCCTGAGGACGAACTGGGCCGCTTGTCGCGCGCGATTCCGCTCTGGTTCGCGGAGACCTTCTATTTCTCCGCGGCCTACGCGCCAGCGGCGGCGATCGGCTACCGGTCGGGTGCGGGAGGACCGGCGGACAACCACGCCGCCGTCTTCAACGCCGAGTGGAGTATCGGCAACCTGCGTCAGCTCGTGGAAACGGCCGGCGAGGGTTTCGATTACATCATGACCGGCGCGCTGCGTGCCACCGCGGGAGACTACGAGATTGTGTTGCGCGCCTGGGAGGTTTCCTCGTTCCGCGAGCGGAAATTCTTCACCGCGCGCTGGACTCCCGCCACGGCCGACGCGGCGTTGTCGCGGCTCCACGCCGAGGTGCGCGCCTACATGGAGTGGTCGCCCTCCAGCGCGGCGTTCGCGTACGTCGTGCCCGCGCAGCCGCGGGCGTGGCTTGAGACGCTGGGCGCCTCCGCCGGGCTTTTTCTCGCGGAGAAGAACATCCTGCCGCCCTCGTGCCTGCGTCCCGCGGCCGAGGATCTGGCCGCGGCGGCCGCGCGGGCCGCGCAGGGGGAGGCGGCGTCGCTGGCCTTCCTCACGCTGCAGGCGCGCGCCGTGAAACTCGGTCTGGTCGCGCCGTCGGAGGCGTCGCTGGCGCGTTCGCCGGTCGTGCAGGAGGCGCGCCGCGCGCTGGGTTGAACCCGGGCCTTCAGGCGGCGGTCGCGGCCAGCTGGCCGCAGCCCGCCGCGATGTCGATGCCCCGGCGTTGGCGCACGGTGCAGGGAAGGCCGAACTCCTCGCGCAGCACGCCCTGGAAACGTCGCACGGGTTCCGTGCGGCTGGGCTCCCCTTCGTATCCTCCGGTTGGATTCAACGGAATCAGGTTCACCTGCGCCGGCAGCCCGCGGAGCAGACGACCGAGTTCGCGGGCCTCGTCGGGTGAATCGTTGCGGCCCGCGATGAGCGTCCACTCGTAGAAGATGCGGCGTCCGGTGGATTCGCTGTAGGTGCGGCAGGCGGCCATCAGCTCGTCGAGCGGCCAGCGGCGGGCCCCGGGGATCAAGGCGGCGCGCCCTTCCTGCGTCGCCGCGTGGAGCGAAACGGCGAGGTGCAGCGGACGCCGTTCGCGCGCGAGCCGCAGGATGCCCGGCACGACGCCGACGGTGCTCAGCGTGATGCGTTCGGCGGCCAGGGCGAGGCCCGCCGGATCGCGCAGGATGTCCACCGCGCGCATGACGGCGTCATAGTTGTGGAGCGGCTCGCCCATGCCCATCAGCACGATGTTCCGCAGGCGGCGTTCCGCTGGCGCCTCGGCGCCGCGCAGGGCGCGGGCGACGTGGACGGCCTGGGCCACAATTTCGCCGGCGGTGAGGTGGCGCGTGAAACCCATCTGACCGGTGGCGCAGAACACGCAGCCCATCGCGCAGCCGGCCTGCGAGCTCACGCACGCGGTGACGCGGCCCGAGTAGCGCATCAGGACGGTCTCGATCTTCCGGCCGTCCTCCAGCGCGAGGAGATATTTGCGCGTGAAGCCGTCGGTGGAATCGGTCGCGAGCGCGACCCCGGGCGAGGTCAGGACGGCTCCCGCCGCCAACCGCGCGAGGATGCGGGGCGGCAAGCCGGGCATTTCCTTTTCGGCAATCGCGTTCGCGAGTCCGAGGTAGAGGCGGTTCCAAACGGTGTCGGCGTGGACCTTCGCCAGACCCCAGCGGGCGAAAAGCAGACGCAGCTCCTCCCGCGTGAGGTCGTGAAGGTTGACGGGGCTCTCGTCCACGGCGCGGGCCTCAGGCGGTCGCGGTGACGACCGGCTCGGGTGCGGGCCGCAGGGAGGCGAGGGCGGTCTCAATCGGCACTTCCTGACGACGACGCCCGAGGAAACAATTCACCGTGCGGAAACCGAGATCCGCCAGCATCCGCAGCCCCTCCTCGTAGCGGTCGGCCACGCGGGAAGGCCGATGGGCGTCCGCGCCGAGCACGACCGGGATTCCGCGTTCACGGATCAGCTCGAGCATGCGCGGCCCCGGGTTCATCTCGGGCACGGACTTCAGCAGACCACTGGTATTGAGCTCCATCGCGACGCCGGTGCGGGCGATGCGGTCGAGCGCGCCGACGATCGCGGGTTCGATCCGCGCGAAACGCCATTCGCCGGGCGAGTCGTTCTTCACGAGATCCGGATGCGCGAGGGTGTCGAAGAGGCCCGTCTCCGCGGATTCGGCGAGATGCTGGAAGTACAGCTGCTGGTAGGCGAACGGATCACCGGTGAAATACTTCGCGCGGTAATGCCCGACCTGCATGTGTACCGAGCCGAGCACGTGGTGAAGCGGGGCCCGGGCATGGAGTTTCTCCGCCCAGGCCTCGATGCCGGGGAAGTAGTCGCTCTCGAGGCCCAGCCTGACATCCACGCGGCCCGCGAACTGCTCGCGGGCGGCGGCCACGAGTTCGACGTAGCGGTCGAACTCCTCCGGCGCCATGCGGTGGTCGATCCCGAGTCCGTCGGGCAGCGGCCCGTGGCAGGTGATGATGATCCCCTTCAGCCCGCGGCTTTCGGCGACGTCCGCGTACTCCGCGGGCGTGCCGACCGCGTGCTTGCAGAGCGGCGTGTGCGAGTGGGACTCGTAAAGGACGGGAGCGGACACAGGCCAGGGCTCAGAAGAACGTGTAGTACCGGCCCTCCGCCAAGCGGCGGATCAGGAGGGCGAGCTCCATCGCGTGGTAGTCACCCCACATGCACGCCTCGCCGCATGGAACCTTGCGACCGCGCGGAACGTGGTCCCAGCCGTTGGGGCGGTGGTACACGCTGTGCAGCAACAGGCCCTGGTGGCGGGCATCGGCGGAAAGGTACGGCTCGTCGAAAATCGTGTCGGCGATGGTGAGACCAGCCTGCAGGTAACGGCGGCCGGCGGCCGGGCTGCCTTTGGCGGCGAGGTACTGGCCGAGACGAATGAAGCCTTGGGCGGCGATCGCGGCGGCCGAGCTGTCGACGGGTTCGTGGTCGTTGAACGGGTCGGCGTCGCGCTTCGTGATGTCTCCGAGGTGGTGCAGGCCGGGCGCGCCGCTATCCCAGTACGGGACGCCGTCGCGGGCCGAGTAGCCGTCGATGTAGAAATCGGAGGCGGCGCGGGCGGTCTCGAGGAAGAGGTCCGTGACGGCGCGGCGGCCCCCGACGGCGTCGAGGTCCGAGCCCCGCACCGTCTCGAGGAACTCGAGTTGCTCGGCGTAGCCGCAAATGATCCACGCCGCGCCGCGGGTCCAGGTGGTGAAGGGCGAGTAGCCCTGCTGCGAACTCGGGCAGCGGAACTGGCCGTCGTTGCGGTTGAAAACGCTCTCGTGCGCGACGCGGCCGCGGAGGTCGTAGCTGTCGCGACCCTGGCCGAAGAAGACGTTGAAGCGCGCGGTGACGGCGGCGTGCTCGATCGCGCGATGGAGCAGATTCACCGGCTTGTCTCCCTCGGCCATGAGCACGTGGCCCAGTTGGTGGGCGACCACCAGCGAGCGCATCGAGCGGATGGTGTCGGCGAACAACGACTGCGGTCCGTTGAACGAGTAGACGTAGCCCGAGGGTGCGACGCCGGCGGAGCCGGGGACGGGGGACCACGGGGTGCGGTACGCGGTCGGGACGTGCCGGGCGGCCTGCACGGCGCCGGAGACCTTCAGCGCGACCTCGGTGTAGTCCAACTCACCTTGGTCCCGCGCGATCCGGCCCTCCAGGATGAGGCGGCGGAGGTTGCCGTAGGTGGAGATGTTGTTGAAGCCGTGGTCGTGCACGCCTACGTGCGAGACGTGCGACGCCATGTGGCGGAGGGTCTTCGCGCGGCCGAGCTTCAGCATCGCCTCGTCGCCGGTGGCGTCGAAGTGGAGGAACGCCATGCCGAATTGGAAACCCTGCGTCCACTCCGTCCATCCGCGCGAGGTGTAGCGGCCCTTCCAGGTGAAGACGGGCGTGCCGCGCGCGGCGTCCCACGAAGCGTCGATCGCGCGGATCTTGGCCCCCGCGAGTTCGAACACGCGGGCGGTCTTCTTCTGCAGCTTCTGCGGCGTCAGGCCGGTTTTGATCTTCATGGCTTGAAAAGTACGAGGCGCGAACGTGCCGGCGGGCCCGTGGTGAAACAAGGGCGAAAGGACCCCGCGACCCCGCGCGCGGTTTCTTACTTTGCAGTCGCGGCGGCGGGGGACAACGTTCTCGCCATGGTCAAGGGCCAGCGAGTCGTCTGCATCAACGATGTGTTTTCTCCCACGGTCCGGGCGCTGTACCGCCAGCTCCCGGTGAAGGACACCATCTACACCATCCGCGAGGTCTTCCTCGGGCGGGAGAAGATCGTGAAGGGGGGCGACACCGCGACCGTCGGGCTGCTGCTCGAGGAACTGGTCAACCCGAAGGATCCCTTCCACCAGGGGGAACAGGAGCTCGGATTCACCTCCGAGCGTTTCGCTCCGCTTAACGAGCTGCCCGACGAGAAGCGCGAGGTCGAGGAGACCGTCGGGATCGGCGCATGGGCGCCGGCCTGACAACGCCGTTCAACCCGGGAGCAATTCCGGGACCGCGGGCCGGCCGATGTCGCGCCGGATCGACTCGAGATTCTCGCGGATGAGCGCGCCCATCGACTCGCACCGCAGGTAGTCGGAACGCCGGTAGTGCTCGGCCAGCGACTCCCGGAGCATGAGCACCTTCTCCGGCGGCGCGATCGGGTCGCCCTCCATGCCGTGCAGCAGAAGCCCGAGGCGTTCGGAAGCCAGCGCGGCGCGCTGGAGCAGCAGGGTCTGCTCCTCCCGCTGGTACTGGTTGGCTGTCTCGATCCGCAGGTGGCGCGTGCAGAATTGCACCAGCGGGGCGTTGTCCTTGAAGAACTGCGGCAGGTAGAAATTACGGCGGCCGTCGTAGCTCTGCTGGTCGAAATCCATCGCGCGGATCCGGATCTGCGCCTCCTCGAAGTCGGGCGTGACCACGAAGACGAAATTGTACGAGCGCATGTCGCCCAGCAGGCGCACGAAGCAGCGTTCGTTGAACTTCACCAGCTCCTTGGCCACGCGGATCGGCTTGAGCCCGGTGCTCCGGCCGAGCCAGTCGCTGATGTAGACGTCGCCCGGGATGCCCGCCACGTGCTCCTCGATCAGGGTGCTCTCGTGCGTGAGGAAATTCAGGCGGTTCGGCGACAGCAGGTGCTCCAGCTCGAGACCGTAGACGCGCGAGGCATCGGCGCGCTTCACATAGAAGTAGTCCTGGTTGTCGTTGTAGGCGTTGACGATCCGCACCCGGAACGGGGTCGAGTTGCCGAACGTGCAGAAGTCGACGCGGTCGACGTAGAGGTGGCTCACGACCGAGAGGTCACCGTCGACCTTGAGCAACGCGTAGACGCGCTTCAGGTCCTCGTTGAGCGCCGGCATGTCGTTGGCGTTGTAGATGACGGTGTCCCACAGGGTGGGCCGGCCGGCGTCGTCCGTCAGGGGGATCACCTCGGTGAAATCGCGGAGGCGCTCGTAGCTGACCGGCAGTTCGCGTTCGCGCCGGTAGCGCGCGAGATATCGGCGCAGGTCGGGGCTGACCGGGAAGCTCGGCTTGCGCTTCGTCGGTTGCGGGGCGTGAGCTGCCGGAGCAGACATGGCGAGGAGGATGTGCCTTCGCGTCGCGCGAGGCAACGGGGTTTGCCAACCCGCCGCCGCGGCCCCTTCATCGCGCCGCACGCATGAACGCCCCCTGGATCGCCGCCCTCCTGCGCCGGCGCATCGTGCTCGCGGGCTGGTTGCTCGCGTTGGGTTTCGCCTTGCTCGCCGGCCGCTTCTGGCACCCGCACCACGGGTTCACGCGGTTCATCCAGCTCGACGAGGCGGATCGTCGTTCCGGCATCCGGGAGGTTCGCGAGAATCCGGTTTTCTGGTACGCGGGGGAAAATGGCTACGACGGCGCGGCCTACGTTCAGATCGCGTTCCAACCGGCGTTGGATTCGGAGGAACTCAAGGCGGCGGTGGGACACCTGCCGTACCGGGCGCGGCGCATCCTGCTCAGCGCCCTCGCGTGGGTGGCGGCGGCCGGCGACCCGGCCCGCATCGCGGGAACGTACGCGGCGCTCAACCTCGCGGTGTGGTCCGCGCTCGCGCTGCTGCTCTGGCGGATCCTCGGGGTCGGCGACGCCCGCGGGCTCGTGGCTTGGGCCGGGGTCGTGTTTTCGGCGGGCGCGCTCCATTCCGTGCGGCTGGCGCTCACGGATCTGCTCGCGGCGACGCTCGTGGCGTGGGCCGTCTGGGCCGGCGAGCGCGGCCGCGGTGGAGCCGCCGCGGCCCTGATCGGCGCGGCCGGTCTCGCCCGTGAAACCGCGCTGACCGCCGTGGCGGCTTTGTGGCGGCCCAAGGCGGGCGCGCTGTTCGGGCGGGGTTTTTATCTGGTCGGTCTGGCGGTGCTGCCGCTCGCGCTCTGGTTGGGTTACGTGCGCTGGCGCCTCGGTCCGGCCGACCAGGGTTTCGGCAACTTCACGTGGCCGGTCGTGGCGTGGATCGACAAATGGGTCGAGGTCATCGCCGCGTTTCCGCGCCATCCCGACTTCCGCTGGCTGGTCACGACCACGTTTCTCTCCACGGTCGGCCTGACCGCGCAGGCGGCCTACGTGCTCCGTCGCACGCGCCCCGACGATTCGTGGTGGCGCCTCGGTGCCGCTCAGGTGCTGATGATGGCGCTGCTCGGCACCGCGGTCTGGGAGGGGCATCCCGGCGCGGCGACGCGCGTGCTGCTGCCGCTCGGGATCGTCTTCGCCGTGCTCACGGTGCGTGACCGTGCCTCGTGGCGATGGCTGATCGCCGGCGGGCTCGTCGTCTTCGCTGGGGTGGAGGCCTTGCGTGAGGTCCCGGTGGCCCCGCGCGAGATCGCCGCGGGAAGTTTCTCCGGCGGCAGTTACAGCGCGCGGCTTGCGGACGGCTGGCACGGACGTGAGCAGCAGGGAAATTCTATCTGGGCGTGGTCGCGCGGCGCGGCGTGGGTGGAAATCGAGACGGCCGGCCTGCCTGCCGGCGCCGCCGTGAAGGTGCGACTGGAAACGCGCGGCATCTCGGCGCGACCCCTCGAGGTCTGGCAGGGCGGAGCCCGCGTTTGGACGGGCGAGATTTCGACCTCGCGAGCGTGGATCGACCTGCCGCCGTTGAAAAAGCCGACCTCGGGTGACCTGCAGTTCGAGCTCCGCAGCCCCGCGGAGCCGGTGGCCGAGGGGACAGGTGGCGGCGGCCGGACGCTCAGTTTTGCCCTCTCGGGCGTGAAGCTGGACTCCGCCGCCGGCCGCTGACCCGTGCCGGGTGATCAACCGGTGCGCTGGAGAAACGCGTGAAGCTCGGCGGCGAGTTTTCCGCCGAAGCCTTCCACCGCCGATATCTCGTCGGGGGAGGCGGCGCGCAGGCGGCCGATATCGCCAAAATAGGCGAGCAGGGCCGCGCGGCGCACGGGACCAAGCCCGGGGAAATCATCGAGGATGCTCTCGCGGATCCGGCGGGAGCGCAGCTCGGCGTTGTAGGTGTTGGCGAACCGGTGCGCCTCGTCGCGCAGGCGCTGCAGCAGGTTGAGGCCCGGGTGGTCGAGCGGCAGATTCAGCGGCGCGCGTTCGTCGGGAAAAATGATCGTCTCGTGTTTCTTCGCGAGGCCGATCATCGCGGGCGGCGTGGCGTCGATCGCGACGAACGCCTTCAACGCGGCGCCGATCTGGCCGCGGCCGCCGTCGATGACGATCAGGTCGGGCAAGGGGCTGCCTTCTTCCGCAAGTCGGCGATATCGTCGGCCGACGACTTCCTCCATGGCGCGGAAATCATCGTTGCCCACGAAACTGCGGATCTGGAAACGGCGGTACTCGTCCTTGTCGGGTCGTCCGTCCGAGAAATGCACCATCGCGGCGACGACGAAGGTGCCCGAGATGTGCGAGATGTCGAAGCACTCCATCGTGCGGGGCGGCCCGGGCAGGCCGAGCGC
Source organism: Opitutaceae bacterium (assembly GCA_046091745.1). Taxonomy (GTDB): domain Bacteria; phylum Verrucomicrobiota; class Verrucomicrobiia; order Opitutales; family Opitutaceae; genus ER46. The sequence goes on along the minus strand of JBJTCH010000247.1, from coordinate 5,354 downwards.
CTCCTGCAGCGCCGCGAGCGCGGTGGCGTCGCCCGAGGGCCGCGTGGGGTCGGAGCGGTCGAAGTTCCGCGCGCGCCGGAGCGTGCGGTCGAGGGCGAAGACGATGTCGCGCAGCTCGGCCGCCTTCTCGAACTCCCGCTTTTCCGCGGCGGCCGTCATCTCCTCGCGGAGAGTGACGAGCCACTCGCGTGACTTGCCGTCGAGGAAGTCGCAGGCGCGCGTCACGCGCTCGCGGTACTCCTCCGTCGTCACCGGCTCCCGCGTGCCGTAGATCTCCTCGCGCGCGTCGTCGTAAAGCCGCCAGCGGCCGTCCTCCAGCCGTTGCGGCGCGCCGTCCGCGAGCAGGATGCCGAATTGCCGGCGCATCTGCGCCAGCGTGCGGCGGAGCAACCCGCTGTGCGCGAACGGGCCGAAATAACGCGAGCGGTCCTCCTTGCGCAGGCGCGTGAGCCGGAAGCGCGGCAACGCCTCGGCAAGATCGACCCGCACGAGGAGGAATCGTTTGTCGTCGGTGAAGTCCGTGTTGTACCGCGGGCGCCATTGCTTGATCAGCTTGCCCTCGAGGAGCAGCGCCTCGGGCTCCGAGCGCACCTCGATGATGTCGAAGTCCGTGATCAGCCGGATCAGCGCGCGGATCTTCGGCTGCTCGACGGTGCGCGCGCGGCCCCGCTGGAAGTAGGACGACACGCGCTTCTTCAGGCTCCGCGCCTTGCCCACGTAGATGATGCGCCCGAGGCGGTCCTTCATCAGGTAGACGCCGGGACGGTCCGGCAGCTGCCGGACTTTTTCCTTCAGGGAACTGGGCGTGGATTCTTCCAAGGCGGTGGATTTCCGCCCGCGGCCGGCGAACCGTCCGGCGACGGCGCCGCGCGGTCGCTGGCGTTTTGGGAGAATCCGTCTAGGATCGGCGTCCGCAAGTATGGTTTCGGATTCCCACCTTCCCGGCGGTTCCCCGGCCCGGCCGGTCGCCGCCGTTCGTTACGAGCTGATCACGCTCGGCGACGAGCTGCTGCTCGGCCTCACCGCCAACGGCCACCTGACGTTCATCGGCGCTCAACTCGGCCGCCGCGGCGCGCTCCTGCGGCGCAACGTCACGATCACGGACGAGGCCGACGCGATCGCGGAACAGTTCCGCGAAAGCTGGGCGCGGTCGGACGTCGTGATCACCACGGGCGGCCTCGGGCCGACGTGCGACGACCGCACCCGCGAGGTGATCGCCGGGCTGCTTGGGCAAAAGCTGGTCTTTGATCCCGCGATCGAGCGCGCGATGCAGGAACGTTTCGCGCGCTTCGGCCGGAAGATGACCGAGAACAACCTGAAGCAGGCTTACGTGTTTGAGCGCGGCGAGGTCCTCGCCAACGCCAACGGCACCGCGCCGGGTCTCTGGGCCGAGCAGGATGGCAAGGTGCTGGTGATGCTGCCCGGGCCGCCCAACGAGCTGCAGCCGATGTTCCTGGAGCAGGTCGTGCCGCGGCTCGCGGCGCGCGGGCTGCTCGAGGCGCGCGAGGCCTACGTGCAGTTGCGCACCGCCGGCATCGGCGAGTCGGCGCTGGAGATGCGCCTGCAGCCGTTCTTCGCGCCGCACGGCGCGGCGCTCAGCGTCGCCTTCTGCGCGCACCAAGGGGCGGTCGATTGCCGGATCAGTTCCCCGGGCGGCGAGCTTTCATACGCCCGTCTCGAGGAGATCGCCGCCGTGTGCGCGATCTGCCTCGGCGAGGATTTCGTGTGCTACGGCCACGACTCGCTCGCTCGCGTCTGCGCCGACCTGCTGCGCCAGCAGGAAAAACGGCTGGCCGTCGCCGAGGCCGCCACCGGCGGCATGCTGGCCAACGCGTTCAGCGAGGTCAGCGGGGCGTGCAAGTTCTTCGCCGGCGGTGTGGTCTGCAGCTCCAACGACGCCAAGACCCTGTTGCTCGACGTCCCCGATAGCCTCCTGCTGCAGCATGGCGCCGTGAGCGAGGAGGCGGCCGTCGCGATGGCGACCGGCGCGGCGGAGACGCTCGGTGCCGACTACACGCTGGCGGTGTCCGGTTTCGCCGGTGCCTCCGAGACCGGCGCCGCCTCCAGCCCCGTCGGCACCATCTTCATCGGCCTGCATTCACCCGCCGGCGTCTGGGCGAAGAAACTCAGCTATCCCGGCCCGCGTGGCACCGTGAAGGTGCGGGCGATCAACGCCGCGCTCGATTGGTTGCGCCGCGAACTCGTCCGCGCCGCCCGCGGCGGCGTCACGACCCAGCGGCGTTCCAACGTGATGCGATGAGCGGCCGCCGCGTGCTGCTGCGAATCATTCTGCTCGCCGCTTGCGCGGCGGGTCCGGCGGCGGCGACGGAGAACAACGCGGTCACGCGCGCGGGGCCGCCCCGCGGCACGCTGCTCATCGTGGGCGGCGGCGCGATGGGCGGGCTCTGGGATGTGTTTCTGCGGCTCGCCGGCGGAAAGGACTCGGAGTTCGTGGTGATCCCCACCGCCGCGACAACGGTCGATGGCGAGGACGCCGTGCTCGGCGTGTTGCGGACACGTGGCGCGGTGCGCGTCACGCAACTCCACACCCGTGATCGCGCCACGGCCGATTCGGAGACTTTCTGCGCGCCGCTGCGATCGGCCAAGGCGGTCTGGATCACGGGCGGACGCCAATGGCGTCTCACCGACGCCTATCTCGGCACGCGCGTGCAGCGGGAACTCGAGGCGCTGCTGACGCGCGGCGGCGTGATCGGCGGCAGCTCCGCGGGGGCGACCATCCAGGGAAGTTACCTCGTGCGCGGGTCACCGCTCGACAACCGCATCATGATGTCGCCGGGTCACGAGCAGGGTTTCGGCTTCCTGCGCGCCAGCGCGATCGACCAGCACGTCGACACGCGCGGGCGCGCGGACGATCTGCGGCCGGTGCTGCGCGCGCATCCCGCGCTGCTCGGGGTCGGCCTCGACGAGGCGACCGCGATCATCGTGCGCGGTGACGAGGCCGAGGTGGTCGGAAAAGGACAGGTGCGCTTTTTCCCGGCGCCGGAGGCCGCGGCGCACGTGCTGCGGGCGGGTGAACGTTTCGATCTCGGCGAAAGGCGCCCGTCGGGGGCGTCGCGTTGAGGATTCGTCAGGATTCCAGCAAATCGCGCAAGGCCGCGAGATACTTGTCGCGCGTGCGGGCGATCACGTCGGCGGGCAGACGAGGGCCGGGCGGCCGCTGGTCCCATTGCAACGTGAGCAGGTGGTCGCGCACGAACTGCTTGTCGTAGCTCGGCGGCGAACCGCCGGGCGCGTAGCTCGCGGCCGGCCAGTAGCGCGAGGAGTCCGGGGTGAGCACCTCGTCGATGAGGAACAGGTTGCCGGCGGCGTCGGTGCCGAACTCGAACTTGGTGTCGGCGAGGATGATCCCGGCGCGGCGCGCGCGGTCATGGCCGAAGCGGTAGAGGGCGAGGCTGGTCGCCTTGACGCGCGCGTAGAGCTCCGCGCCGACGATCGCGGCGCCCCGGGCGTCGTCGATCGGCTCGTCGTGCTGCCCCTTGGGGGCCTTGGTGGTCGGGGTGAAGATCGGTTCCGGCAGGCGGTCCGCCTGGCGCAGGCCCGCGGGCAGGGGAACGCCGCAGACAGATCCGGTTTTCTGATACGCGCTCCAGCCGCTGCCGATGAGGTAGCCGCGGGCGACGCACTCGATGGCGAGCGGCCTGAGCTTGCGCACGATCATGCTGCGCAGGCGAAGCCCGGGGTCGTGGATGCCGCGGCGCGCGAACTCCGCGGCCTGGTCGGGCAACAGGTGGCCCGGGATGATGGCCCCCGTCTGGGCGAACCACCAATTGCTCATCTGCGTGAGGATGGCGCCCTTGCCCGGGATGCCATCGGGCAGGATCACATCGAAGGCCGAAAGGCGGTCGGTCGCGACGAGGAGGAGTGCGTCCCCGAGGTCGAAGATCTCGCGGACCTTCCCCGAGGCGACCTTGGGGAAAGGCAGACCCTCGATGGAAGTGACGGCCTCGCGGGGCAGGGCGGCGGCGATTTCGGCGTAGGTCATGCGGCGCGGTTTTTTGGTGGGCGTCGTCACAGCCCCGCGCAAACGCAAAGCACGGCGGCGACGGGATAAATTTTGCGTTGCCCGCGGAAGGCCGCGCCGTACGGTGCGCCCTCCGCGGTTAGTCCCCATCGTCTAGCCTGGTCCAGGACACCACCCTTTCACGGTGAGAACCGGGGTTCGAATCCCCGTGGGGACGCCAGCGAAAGCCACCGAAAGGCGGCTTTTTTTGTCCCCACGGGGATGAGAATCGCCGCTCCTGGCGGTGACCGCGGCGGAGCCGCGGCCCTTGGGTTCGACGACCGGAGCGAAGCGAAGGGAGAAGGGGCGACGCGCAGCGTCGAGTGCGCCGCACCGAGGGCCAACGGCCCGAGCCAATCCCCGTGGGGACGCCAGCCTTCGCCAAGCCTACGGCTGGCAGGCCGAGGTAATCCGTCCGAGTAAAACGCCGGAGGATGCCTCAGGATGAGAACCGAAGCGGGAAGATGGCGGTCGGCACCTATGCCCGCGATTGCGGGACTGGCATTCCCAGACAAATCATCCGCAGCAAAGGAGTATCTCCGAGAGTTAATAGTTTGGGAATTAGCCTTGAGTAGAGTGAGCCGAAAGTGCGAGGCTCCTAGGGCTCGACCGTGATACCTTGGATAAAAACTTTTTTTTGGGCGTTGGCATCGGCAGCTTTTTGCGCGTTAATCGCAGGTACTGGAGTCGCCCAGGATGTAGCCAGCGTGGTGGGTGTGGTCTCATATCCAGTCGGAGAATACCGGATGATCCCGGTCGGAGTTCCGCTCATGCGGCCGGCAGTGGCGGCCGGAGTGGTCGAGGCGGTGGATTCCGAAGGCATGACCCTCGTGAATGCCGAGGGAGTTCGGCAAACTCTGGCGAGCGTTCTTCAGCCGGGATCCTCCTACTACGCGGAGGTGATCAGTCACCGCGATGGCGTTGCCTCCGACGCTATGGGGCACCGCATCGAGGTCGATGAGCGTGTTTCGGCCGTACAAGCTTCGGGTAAAATAGCGGTGGAAGAGTCCGCACTTAACACGCTGATCAAAAACAATTTAGCTTCCATTGTTAATCACCGGATCGTCATCCGTCCCCATTGGACATTGGCGACGGTATTTGGGACCGGAGCCACAGCGGGAATCAACTCGGCCACCTCCCCCGCGGAGGCCGACCAGGTGTACTTCTCCACCGCGAAAGGTCTGGCCGTTTACTACTTCCGTAAGGGAACGACACCCCAGTGGCGCTCACTCGCGACCGGTCCCGCCAACCAGGATAATGCCATCATTCCCCCGGGAGTGGGAGTCTTCTTCAAGCGGCAGAAGAGTTCGGCCACTTTCAGTGTGGCGGGAGA
>JBJTCH010000246.1:0-8561 GCA_046091745.1 Opitutaceae bacterium | reverse complement strand
GTCTTATTACCGAGCACCGCGACGGAGTCGACGCGCCGGTCAACGTCGCGGTGCTCGGTAATAAGACTGTCGCCGAAGCCATCGCCGCCGCGCGGCCCTGAGTCGGGTGGAAGGGAAGTTCAGGCCGGTTTTCGTCGTGATGGCGGAAACCGGCCCTTCGTTTTCAGCCCGATCTACGCGAGCGCTCGCGTTTCTTTGGTGGACGGGATGCCCCCTCCAGCCACCGAGCGTAGTCCGCCTCCGTGGCCTGTCCGGCCGCAAGGGCGAGGGTTTGGATTACCGCCTCCGCCTCGGGTGCGAGAAAGGTGCCCCTGTTTCTTTCGATGAAGCCGGCGGCAAGCATGAAGCCGGTGCGTTTATTCCCGTCCACGAAAGGATGGTTGCGCACCACGCCGAGGGCGTGTGCGGCTGCCATTGCCGCCATGCTGGGAGCACCGTAGTTGAAAAGCTGCCGCGGTCGCGCGAGCGCGGAGGAAAGCAGGCTCGAATCCCGCACGCCGCTCGCGCCGCCCTAGTGGGCCAGCATGAGGTCGTGCAGGGCCAGCACCTCACATTCGGTTGACGAATAGTGCGCCCTGCCGCCGGGCTCAATTTGCCAGGTCCTTCAGGGCGTTGCGGTACCGATGGTTGAGCGACTCGAAACCCGCCTTGGAATTGGCGAACTTGCGTCCGGAGGGAGTGAGACGCAGTCCGCCCGGAATTTTCGTGAGCGTGAGTGTGTCGCCCTCTGCGACCTGCAGATGGCTGAGCGCCTCCTTCGGAAGCACGAAGCCCACGGAGTTACCGATCTTGCGGAGCTTCAGGTCGAGAACCATGAGCGTGATTTTATCACAGACCTCTTACGCCGAGGCTTGGATTTGGGAGCTCTCTAAAATCGTCCGTTGATGCCGGCGGTGACGGTGGTGCCGCCGAACAGCTTGAACTGCATCCGGTCGGGCACGCCGCGGTAGGCGCTTTGCGGGGAGTTCGTGAGGTTGTTCACGTCGACGGAGAACGTGACCGACGGACGGAACTGGTAACCGACGCCGGCGTTGATGACGGTGCGCGGCGAGAGGTAGCGGCTGCGGGCGGGCTGGCCCTCGGTGAACTCCGTGATGGATTCGCCGGTGTAGTTGACGATCACGCGCGACGAGAAACCGCGGTGGCGCCAGAAGACGCTCACGTTGCCGACGCGGGGGACAAACCCCTCCACGTCGCGGCCCCCGCGGCGGGCGCGGCCGCCGTAGTCGCCGTGGGCGTCGAGCGCCGTGAGATTGATGCTGGTCCCCAGGCCCTTCAGCAGGCCGGGCAGGGAGGTGAATTGCTGTTGGTAGCTGATTTCCCAGCCCTGCACGTAGGCGGTGCCGGCGTTGGCGCTGCTGAGGCGCGTGAAGCCGCCGTACTCGCCGTCGTAGCCGTTGTCGCGGCCGGTGCCGATGGTACCCGAGGAGATGCCGCTCACGATGAAATCGCGGATGGTCTTGTGAAACCAGCCGACCGTGAGGTTGCCGGCGGGCTCGAAGTAATACTCCAAGGAGGCATCCCAGTTGCGCGCGCTCTGCGGCAGCAGCGAGGGATTGTTCACCGTGAGCGTTTGCGCGGCCTCGTTGACGGTTTCGTTGGGGAGCAGGGTGTTGAGCGACGGACGGCCGAAGCTGTTCGACCAGCTCAGGCGGGCCTTCCAATTCGCGGCGAGGTCGTGGGTGAGATGGATGCTCGGCAGCGCCTTCTGGTAGCCGCCCTGCAACTCCCGACGGGTGCCGGCGTAGTCCCGCAGCGCGGATCCGATCGGGTCGGCGGCCTGCTGCGCCGCCGTGCTGGGCACGCGGGCGCGAACCCAGCCCCAGCTGTTGTCGGCGGTGTCCTCGAACCGCACGCCGGCAAGGATGCCGGTGTCGCGATAGCGGCCCTGGCCCATGAGGTAGCCGGCGTGGACGGTCTCGGTGATGCGGCGGGTGCCGGTGAAGCGCTGCGTCTGGCCCCAGTAGAGGTCCTCACGCCAGAGCGACGGATCGATCGGGTTGCGGTCGTGGAAGAACTGCGACGCGTACCAGAACGGTGTGACGAGCCCGGTCTTATAGCTGTTGAGGCTGCGGATCGAGGAATCCGAGGGGAGGGTGGTGCCAAGGAACGTCCAGCGGCGGTTGCGGTTGAAATCATGCGCGAACTGCTCGCGCCAGTGGTAGCCGGCCTTGAGGAACGTGCGCAGTTCGGGGAAATCGTACTTCAGGTTGGCGCGCGCCTCGCGGACCTCGTGGTCGTTGTCGACGTTGTTGTTCTGGAAAAAGCCGTTGAGCCGGTAGTTCTCGGGCCGGGTGATGTCGGCGCCGGCGGTCTGGATGAGTCGCGGGTAGAGGTCGGACTTCGTGCGGTCGAGGATCCAGCCGATGTTGGTTACGCGCATGGTGAACTGGCCGCCGTCATTGCCCATGCCGTTGTTGATGTGGGTGCGGCTGTGCATGACGCCCCAGTCGGCGCGCAGGCGGCCGAGGTCGTGTTCGAAGCCGAGGTCGCCGGTGCGGGTGCGGAGGACGAAATTATTGGGCCCGAGGGTGAGCACGTCGAAGTTGGACGCGGTCGACTGCCGCACCTCCGTGACGCGGCTGGAGTAGCCTGGCAGAATGCCGGCGGTGCCGGTGGTGCCGACGACCTGATTGGTGAACGCGCGGGTGGTGAAGCGAAGTTTCCCCATCTCGTCGGCGTCATTGTAGATCGCGTTGAACGTGGCCTTGGTGCGGGCCGAGAGGCGATACTCGGCCTTCACGTTCACGCTGGCCTGCTTGCGGTTGTTGTACTGGTCGAAGGTGTTGTAGTCCCAGAGGAACGCCGGGTCTGAGACGGTGTTCTGGAAATCCCGCGTCGTGCTGTGCGAGGCGCCGATATTCTCGCTGTAGAAGGTGTTCAGCGTGACGCCGAGATTGCGGGAGCCGCCGCCAACGTCGAAGACCTCCCACCAGCCGACGTTGAGGAGCGGGTGGCTGGGGTGCCCGTCCCGCAGCGGGATCTGCTCGGTGAACGACGGCGCCCACCGCACCGCGAGGTTGTAGGTGATGCGGCGCTTCTCCCGCATGGAGAGCGGCGAGCGGCTCTTGAGGTTGATGGTGCCGCCGAGGGAGTCGGCCGGGCGGTCGGGCGTGTGGCCCTTGATGAGTTCCAATCCCTCGAACATGGCGCCCGTGAGGTTGTTGATGCGGCCCTGGCGCGTCATGGCGCCCTGCGTCGAGAGCATGCCGCCGTCGAGGGTGATGTTGTTCAACGTGGGGCCCATGCCGCGCACGGTGAACCCGTCGATGCCGTTCTCGAGGTTCAGCGCCGCGGTGACGCCGGGCAGGAGGATCGCGAGCTCGCTCGCGCTCATGTTCGGGAGATTGCCGTAGGAATCCATGGCCACGACGTTCTTCACGTTGGCCGCGTTGCGCTGCGCGGTGATCGCGGCGGCGCCGCCCTCGCGCTCGCCGGCGACGGTGAACGCGTCGAGCCGGTACACGCCGGAGGTCAGCGCGAAGTCGCGCGTGGCGCGCTGCCCGGCGCCGACGACCACCGCGAGCCGCTGCGCATCGAGTCCCGTGTAGCTGGCGGTGATCTCATGGGTGCCGGCCGGGACCGGCGTGAGCGCGTAGCGTCCGGTGGCGTCGGACAGCGTCGCCAGCCCGAGGGCGGGCAGGCTCACGCGCACGCCCTCGAGCAGGTCGCCGGTGCCGGCGTTGCTCACAACGCCGGCGACCGCGCCGGCGGGCGCTTGCGCGCGCAGCGCGGGAATGACGGGCAGCCAGAGGCAAGCCGCGACCAGAAGCGGCTGGATCGGAGTAACGAAGGGGTGGGGTGTCTTCATGCGCGTGGAACAAGGGAAAGCTGGCCGCGGAAGGAGGCGCGCCGAGTCCCGGGCGGGCGGGCGGCCCGCCGGCGGGTCAGCGGAGCAGGAAGCGGTCGACGAGTGCGACCAGCTTTTCCGAGGTGATGGGTTTGGCGAGGAAGTCGTCCATGCCTGCCTTGAGGCATTGTTCGCGGTCGGACTCAAAGGCGTTGGCGGTGAGCGCCACGACCGGGCGGTCGAAGCCGCGGCGGCGCAGGATTCGCGTGGCCTCAAGTCCGTCGAGATTCGGCATCTGGCAGTCCATCAGAACCAGGTCGTAGCGCCGCCGCTCGATGGCGGAGAGGGCCTCGCGGCCGTCCGCGGCGTTGTCGGACGCGTACCCGGCGGCGCCGAGCAAGCGCTGGGTGATGACGAGATTCACGCGGTTGTCCTCCGCGACGAGGATCCGGCAACCCTGGCGCCGGATCCGCCTCTCGGGATCCAGGGAGAGCGGGGTCGGATCATCGTGGCCCGGCGTCTCGATCCTGAACTCGACGGGAAGCACAACGGTGAACTCCGAACCCTTGCCCTCCGCGGTGCGGACGCGGATCACGCCGTCCATCAGGAGCACCAACCGGTGGGAGATGGTGAGGCCAAGTCCGGCGCCGGAGGTGGCCGGGGATTGGAGCGGGTTGCGCTGGAAATAATCGGTGAAAAGCCGGTCGGCGGTGTCCGCCGACATGCCCGGCCCGGTGTCGCGCACGGCGAGAGCGAGCCCGATGCGGTTGCCGGTCAGGGGACGGGCGGAGATCTCGAGTTCCACGCTCCCGCTTTCGGTGAACTTCGTCGCGTTGCCGATGAGGTTGTAGAGCACCTGCTTGATGCGCAGCTGGTCGCCAAGGATCCTGATGTCAGCGGTAAGGCGGTTGGTGACGGTGAACCGGACGGAGCGCCCCCCGAACATCGGTGTGAAGACCTGGCGCACCTCGGCCTCGAGACGGCGGAGGCTGAAGAAGGCCGGCTCCAGCCGCAGCGAGCCCTGCTCGATGCGGTTCAGGTCGAGGACGTCGTTGATCAAGGCGAGCAGGTGTTCCGATGCGTGCCGCACCGACTGCAGGTGCCCGCCCTGTTCGGGGCTGAGCGGGGATTCCTCCATGAGGCCGACGAGGCCGGTGATCGCGTTCAGCGGCGTCCGGATCTCGTGGCTCATGTTGGAGAGGAAACGGCGTTCCGCTTGCTTGGCCCGGAGCAACTCCTCGCTGTGCTGCAGCAGGGGCCGGATCACGAGCAGGTGCAGGAAGGGCAGCAGGACGAGGATCAGCACGATCGGGTCGAGCCAGCGGAACGTCCCGGCGGGGAGTTCCGGCAGGAGGTCCGGCAACAGCTCCATGATGAGGAGCTCGACGATGAAGATCAAAGCGCCGAGGGACACCACCCCCGTGAGCACCCGGCGTTTGATCGGGTCCATACGCTGCTACTCCCGCGCGAGCGGTTTGATCCGGGTCGGCGCGGGCTCCTTGCCCTGCGCGCTCATGTGGGCGATCAGGCGGTCGTTGAAGTCGCGCGCGGGATCGTGGCCCATGAGCTTCAGGGCGTGGGTGAGCGCGGCGACCTCCACGAGGCGCGCGATGTCGCGGCCGGGGCGGACGTACAATTCGATGTGGGGCACCCGCATGCCGAGGATGTCGTAGAAATTCTCCTCGAGGCCGGTGCGCTCCTCCACGACGTCGGGCGTCCACTCCCGGAGCGTGATCACCATGTCGATGCGCTTCTCGCGCCGGACGCACTTCACGCCGAACATCTCGGCGACATTGATGATGCCGATGCCGCGGCACTCCATGTAGCCGCGGTTCAGCGGGCGGCTGGACGCCATGAGCTCGCGCTCGTCCAGGAGACGGATGACGGTGAGGTCGTCGGCGACCAGCGAGTGGCCGCGCTCGATGAGGGCGAGGGCGCACTCGCTTTTGCCGATGCCGGAATCGCCGCGGAGCATCACGCCGACGCCCTTGATGTCGAGGGTCGTGGCGTGCTCGGAGCCTTGCGGCGCGAACTCGTTGTCGATCGCGAGCGTCGCGAGGTTGATCCAGTTCTTCGTGATCATCGGCGTGCGGATGAGCGGCAGGTTCATCGCGCCCGCGACCTCGAGCATCGGCGGTGTCGGCTGGTAATTGCGCGTGAGGACAAGGCAGGGGATGTTGCGCTGCGTCATCCGCTGGAGGATCGCCGTCTGCCGGCGCGTCTCCAGGGTCTTGAGGTACGTCATCTCCGCGGCGCCGATCACCTGGATGCGTTTGTTCGCGAAGTATTTGAAGAACCCGGTCAGCGCGAGGGCGGGGCGGTTGATCGTGCCCTCCTGGATGAGGCGGCCGAGGCCGGCCTCGCCGACGACGAGGTCCATGCGGAGCTTCTCGCGGTGGCTCTCAAGGAAGTGCGCGACGGTGATGCCGTGGACGGCCTTCTGGTTGGGCATGGGGCGGGCCTAGAGGTTGAAACTGTCGCCGAGGTAAAAACGTCGCGCCTGCTCGTCGCGGATCAGGAACTCGCCCGGGCCCTCGGTGAGGACCTTGCCCTCGTGAATGAGGTAGGCTCGGTCGACGATGCGGAGGGTTTCGCGGACGTTGTGGTCGGTCACCACGACGCCGATCCCGCGGGCCTTCAACTGCAGGATGATGCGTTGCACCTCGGCGACGGAGATCGGGTCGATGGCGGCGACCGGCTCATCCATCAGCAGGAACTTCGGACGGGTGACCAGCGCGCGGGCGATCTCGAGCCGGCGGCGCTCACCGCCGGAAAGCGTGTAGGCCTTCTGTCCGGCGACGTGCGTGAGATGCAGCTCCGCGAGGTGGGCCTCGACGCGACCGGCGCGTTCCTTGGCCGGCACGCCGGTGGCCTCGAGGACGGCGAGAATGTTCTCGGCGACGGTGAGCTTGCGGAAGACCGATGCCTCCTGCGGCAGGTAGCCGATGCCGTGGCGCGCCCGCTCGTGCATGCGAAGACGCGTGAGGTCGGCACCGTCGAGGCGCACGCGACCGCCCGTGGCGGGCACCAGGCCCACGACCATGTAGAAGGTGGTGGTCTTCCCCGCGCCGTTGGGACCGAGCAGGCCGACGACCTCGCCGGAGCGGAAGTTGAGGTTGACGCCGTTCACCACCGTGCGGTCGCCGTAGGTTTTGACGAGCGCCTCGGTTGCGAGGGTGGCGGCGGCCGGGCGGTCGCTCATGGCTTGGGCGCCGGTGCGGTGGCGGCGGGAGGTGCGTTCGCGGGCGCCGGCCCCTTGCGCGCGGGCAACTTGTCGTAACCGAGGTCCTTCAGCGCGGGCAACACGGTGCGGGGGTTGCTCGGGATCACGGCGCGGCGTTCGCCGCGATGGAGTTCCATCCGGTCGCCGCGTTGCTCCCAGCCGTCCTTGGAGCTGCGCACGACCGGGTTTTCGGTGAGGATGACCTTGTCGTCGTCGGGCAGCACCTCGGCGCGACCGGCCGTGGCCTCGCGGTCGTCCTGCACGATCCGCACGCGGCCGGTGGCCACGAGGGACTTCAGGCGTTCCTGCTTGCCCACGAGCAGCGCGGGATCGCCGGAACGGCGCGCGACGATCACGAGGTTGTCGCACGTGAGCGTCATGTTGGTCGCTGTCACGCGCACGTTCCCGCGGTAGGTGAAGGTCGTTTCCTTGGCGGAGCTCACCATCTCGAACTGGTCACTTTGCACCACGGTCTCGACCGGGGGCGGGGCCGGGCGGGCCGCTGAAGTCTCGGCGGCCGGCGTCACTGGTGCGAGCGCGACGCCGAGCAGAAGGAGAGCAAGGGCGCGGCGCGGAATCATCGCAGGATGTCGTTCAACTTGGCGCGGAACGTAACGCGGACGTTCTCCCCGATGGAAACCTTTTTGGCCCCGTGATCGAAGGTCCAGCGGGCGCCCGTGACCTCGACGTCGTCCTGCAGGAACCGCACCGACTGCTCGCCGGAGACGACGTTCTTGCCGGGCTGGAATTCCGCGAGCGGCGTCATGAGCACGCTGTCGACCTTCGCCGCCGCGTCACCCGTGAACACCGTGACCATCAGCTCGCGGATCGTGATTTTCTCGCCGGTGGGCCGCACCTCGGCCCCGCGCAGCGTCATGAGCCGGTGTCCCTCGCGGTCGGAAAAAACCGGCAGGACCCAGTTGTGGGCGGGAGCGGCGGCGGGTTGGGGACGCGAAGCGGGCGCCGGAGGTTCGGACGCGACTGCGAGGGCCGCGGCGAGGCCGATGAGACCGGCGGCGAAATGATTCCGTTTCACCGTGAGCCTCGCTTTCCCTCGCGCGCCGCGAGGAGCAGTTCGCAAATCTCGCGAACAGCGCCGTGGCCGCCGGAGCGGCGGGTGACCAGGTGGGCGGCGGCGAGCGCGGCCGGCATCGCGTCCGGAGGTGCGATCGCGATGCCGGCCCAGCGCATCGCCGCGATGTCGATCTCGTCGTCCCCCATGTAGGCGCATTCGGCGGCGCCGAGGCCGAGCCGGCCCGCGAGCGCCTGCAACGAGGTTAACTTCTCCACGGGGCCTTGGATCACGTGAGGAATCGCAAGTTCCTTTGCCCGTGCCGTCGTGGCGTCCGACGCGCGGCCGCTGATCCAGGCGACGGCGATGCCGGCCCGCGCGAGGCGTCGCAACCCGTGGCCGTCGAGGATCGAAAAAGCCTTCGACTCCGAGCCGGTGGAGGAAATGTGCACCGTCCCGTCGGTCAGCACGCCTTCCACGTCCATCGCGAAGAGCCGCACGCGGGCCCAGCGGGCCGCGGTCGGGGCGGGGAGGCG